>CAZKJH010000028.1:0-31926 GCA_964553035.1 uncultured Lentisphaerales bacterium
CAAAGCACGGCGCGATTATCACACGGTGTTTCGAGCGACCGATGGGTGCGCACATGGGCGGCTATCGCCGCCTTCGTCGACGCCCCGTGGCTGTCGTGTGTTGTACACCCATCACCCGCCGCCGTCATGAACCTGCCATACCCCTGTCGCTAACCGATTACCACCTTTTTCTACTATTCTCTTGTGAAAAACGCCTGTTTTTGTTTTAATTCATGACTCGGTACTTCCCGACGACAATTAGAGGTTACCCCAGAACAAAATGTTTGAGAAGGATTGAACCACAAAAACATGATTTCGCTTCCTACTAGGGTGTCCTCACAACCAGCAACACACAATTTTATTGAGAAAACCGACATAAAGCCTTGCCTCTCAAATTCTGACTCCTGTATTCTGACTCCTGACTCCTGTGCGAATTCAACACAGTTGAATCGCACACCAAAAGTTATGGTGTTGATTCCTTGTTATCAGGAAGAAAACCACATCGGCCCTGTTGTCAGGAGCTCTGTCTCGCTGGGCTACGATACACTCGTGGTTGACGATGGCTCGAAAGATGAGACCTCCGCAACGGCACGCGCCGCAGGTGCTCGCGTCCTCCGCCACGAGATAAACCGGGGCAAGGGATACACGGTGGGCGTGGGGCTTCAACATGCGTTGGATCTTGGATATGACGCGGTGATTCTTCTCGATGGTGACGGACAGCATCTGCCAACGGAAATCTCTCTATTCCTCGATGGGCTCGTGTTAACCCAAGCCGACTTGCTCATCGGAACTCGCATGTCGAATACAAAGGACATGCCTTTTATTCGACGACAGATAAACCGCTTCATGAGCTGGCTTCTCAGCCAACAAATCGGTCACCGAATTTCGGATACCCAATGTGGATTCCGATTGATTTCGAAAAATGCCATCCCCGTTGCGCTCCAATGCACATCAGGCGGCTTTTCCGCAGATTCGGAAATTCTCCTCCAACTTGCGCTCGCCGGGTACAGCATCGCGGAGATTCCAGTCTCAACGATCTACGGCGATGAAAAGAGTAAAATCCGCCCCGTACGCGACACCCTAAAATTTGTCAAAATGCTCAGGCACTTTCGTCAACAGCGTCTGAAGCTAAAACGTAAAAATAAATTGCAGTCCACCCTATCCTCAACGGACACCTAAAATTCCCCTCATGTCATTCCTTCATCGTAAACAACCCGAACCTAAACTTACAAGCAAAGACATTGATCCCGATGCCGTATCGGTACTCCGGCGTCTCAACAAATCGGGCTACGTCGCCTATCTTGTCGGCGGTAGCGTCCGCGACCTCTTGCTAGGCAGAGAACCCAAGGATTTCGACATTGCCACCAGTGCCAGTCCTCGACAGATCAAAAGCATCTTTCGAAATTCATTTCTTATCGGCCGTCGTTTTCGCCTTGCCCTGATCCGCTTCGGAGATAAGCAGATTGAAACGAGCACCTTCCGCCGTTCTCCTGAATCGGAAGACATTGAAGCCGCCGATGCCGCCGCTCTTGGCGGACTCTATCAGGAAGCCGACAACCTGTTCGGTACGCCCGAAGAAGATGCCCAAAGACGTGACTTTACTGTCAACGCGCTGTTCTACGATGTGACCTCTTCAAAAATTATTGACTATACGGGCGGTCTCCGGGATGTCGCCAAGAAAGTACTCCGTTGCATCGGCGATCCCAATATCCGCTTCCGAGAAGACCCTGTGAGAATGCTGCGTGCGATACGCCTCTCGGCTCGTTTGGATTTTACCATACACTCCGACAGTGCCAAAGCCATCGCAAAGCATTCCGATGAAATTGTGCAGGCATCCAAGCCCCGCCTTTTCGAGGAGCTCACCCGTCTTTTTACCTACAATAAATCAGAAGAGGCGTTTCGTCGGCTCTGGAGTTCGGGATTGATGCACGCACTCCTGCCTCGGCTCGATGAACACGTTTCTCAATCGGGTAAAAAGAAATCTGATCTCTGGCATTTCCTAGCTGCTCTGGATGCCACTACCCCACACTTAGATGGCGCGATCAAAGGATCTCCATACACCATTCTCGAATCTCCTCTGCGACTCGCCGTCCTACTGGCACCTCTTTATCTCAAACGCTGCTTAGACGAATCGACTAAGGGACGCGTTGATGCATTGGGCATCGCCGAAAAGCTCGTGAACGATATTTTTGTTCTCCCCTTCTCGACCCCATCATGGCGAATTCCACGCTTTCTATGCCAAGATACCATCAGTATTCTTGAATCCCTCTCCTACTACAAAAGCCACACAATCAAACGAAACCGCTTCTTCCGGCAAGACTGGTTTTACACGGCCATGGTCTTCTGGAGAATCTGTGCAGAAGCTCGCGATGACAGAACCGCTGTAAGTGTGATAGAATCGTGGGAAACGGCATTCGACGAATTTGTTGTCGAGTATCGCCCCCGGAAACACAATTCAGACTCTGCCCCACCACCACCCGAAACATTCGAATCCGAGGATGAGCAACGCGATAGCCTGTTCCCTCCTAAGAAGCACAGTCGTCGCCGAAATCGCAATCGCTCCCCCAAGAGCGAAGCGGGCGCATCGACGGAAAAGACTGAACCCAGCAACGAAACATAACAGCAAGCCGATATATGAAGATACTGATAATTGGAAATGGCGGACGAGAGCACGCGATCGCATGGAAAGTTCACAAGGATAATCCCCAAGCCGAAATTTTTTGCGCACCAGGCAATGCCGGCACCGCCTTGGTTGGCAAGAACATCGCCATCAACGCAGAGAATATTGCGAGCCTTGTCTCTTGGGCTTCTCAGAATAAACCAGATCTCGCTATTGTTGGCCCCGAAATGCCGCTCTGCCTTGGCCTTGTCAATGAACTCGAAAAAATCGGTGTTCGTGCGTTCGGTCCTTCCAAAGCTGCTGCCCAAATGGAGGGTAGCAAGAAGTTCGCCAAGGAAGTTATGAATGCCGCGCAAGTTCCGACAGCTCGCTGGGCGATAGTCCACACCGTGGCAGAGGCGAGACAGGCCATTGCCACATTTGGAATTCCTGTTGTGCTCAAGGCCAATGGCCTTGCCGCTGGCAAAGGAGTTTCGGTCTGCATGAACGAGCAAGAAGTCGAAGCGGCAATCAAAGCGATGCTCGTCGACCGTATCTTCGGTGATGCAGGAACGGAAGTACTCGTCGAAGAATTCCTTGTCGGCGAAGAAGCCTCTATTCTCGCATTTGTCGATGGCGATACCATTGTACCGCTTGCCTCTGCACAGGATCATAAAAGGCTGCTCAACGACGATCAAGGCCCGAACACGGGCGGCATGGGATCCTATTCGCCTGCACCGTGCGTAACACAGGACATGCTGGCCGTCGTGAAGGCCCAGGTGCTCAAGCCTGTCATTGCGGAGCTCAAAGCCCGGGGCATTGTCTACAAGGGCATTCTCTACGCAGGACTCATGCTGACGAAAAACGGGCCGCGCGTCCTCGAATTTAACTGTCGCTTTGGCGACCCGGAAACGCAATCCATTCTTCCTCGTTTGGAATCGTCGCTGGTCGAAGCAATGGAAGCTTGTATCAATGGAACCCTAGCCGAGTGCAAAATGCGCTGGAGCAGCCATGCCTGCGTCTGCGTGGTCATGGTCGCCGGCGGGTATCCGGGAAAATACGAAAAAGGAACTCCCATCGAAGGACTTGATGATGCCGCGAAAATTGAGAACGTCCAAGTTTTTCACGCCGGAACGAAATTGATGAACGATAAGGTTGTCACAGCAGGCGGTCGCGTCTTGGGCGTCACCGCAACTGGCGAATCGCTTGACGAAACCGTTTCACGCGCCTATCAGGCCATCCTCAAAATCAAGTTCAACGGTGCAGGCTACCGCACCGACATCGCCTACCGGGCACTCAAAACAACGGAATAAATTCACATGTCAAAACCTCTTGTCGGCATCGTTATGGGCAGCGATTCAGATTGGCCTCTCGTCAGCAAAACACACGAAATTCTGAAAGAACTTGGCATAGAACATGAAGTTCGCGTGATCTCAGCTCACCGTTCCCCAGATCTGGCTTTCGACTACGCATCCTCCGCTCGCGAGCGCGGACTTCGCGTCATCATCGCCGCCGCTGGCGGCGCAGCCCATCTCGGCGGCGTGCTGGCCGCACACACGATTCTTCCAGTCATCGGAATCCCCGTTCAAGGCGGTGCCATCAACGGCCTCGATGCACTCCTCGCTACGGTGCAAATGCCTGCTGGCATCCCCGTGGCCACCGTTGCGCTCGGCTCTGCCGGTGGAACCAATGCGGGCGTTCTCGCCGCCCAGATCATCGGAACCTCCGATGAAAAGGTCGCCACTTCACTTGTTGCCTACAAACAGTCCTTGCGTAACAAAGTGATCCAGGCAAACGAACGCATCCAAACTCAGCTCGGCTAAGTCTGTCGCACGATGAAAACGTTTAAAACACCGCTGAAGCCAGAAGAAATCGCAGCCATTTCAACCTGCCTTCAAGAAGGTGGCATTGTACTCATGCCGACGGATACGGTATACGGCATCGCGGCGCATATCAATCGCCCTGATGCCCTGCATCGAATTGTTTCGATGAAGGGACGTGATCCCACCAAGCCAACCCAACTGCTCGCTGGAAGCGTTGATGCCGTAGCAGAGTCCGGAATGATCTTTCCGGCTCGTGCCAAGAAGGCGGCAACGCAATTCTGGCCCGGCGCATTGACCCTCGTGATGGATCGTCCCGATGGCGGAACTGAAGGTGTCCGAGTTCCCGATGACGAAACCGCCTGCGCCATCTGCCTAGCGGCTGGCGGCATGATCCGGTGTACCAGTGCCAACACCAGCGGTGAGCCCCCTGCGCTTGATGCAGACATGGCCCTTGCCGCCATCCCGAATGCTGACATCCTCGTCGATGGTGGCAGAGTCAAAGGCAGCATCGCCAGCACCGTCGTGCGAATTACCGAATCCAGCATCCAGTACTATCGCATCGGCGGCATCTCTGAAGCCGACATTGCCTACTGCCTTGAGTCTGCTTCACCTTTGTAGAGAAAATTTTAACCTCACCTCTGCGTCTCCGTGCCTCTGTGTGAAGTCTTGCAACACACCCAAGAGACCCCCAACAAACTCAACTTTTGGAGAAACCCATGTTTTCCGGTAAGATACTTTCTGTTTCAGAAATGCGCGACGAGCAAGCGAAGCTCCACTCGCAAGGGAAAAAACTCGTCTTCACGAATGGCTGTTTCGACATCCTCCATGCCGGACACATCACCTACCTCAAATTTGCTCGCGAGCAAGGGGATGCCCTTTGCCTCGGGCTCAACTCCGATGCCTCCGTTCAGCACAACAAAGGCCCGCTACGCCCGATCATCTGCCAAACTGATCGCGCACTTCTCATGGCCTCACTACGCTTTGTCGATTACGTCGTCATCTTCGATGAAGAAGAGCCAAAAGAACTCATTGCCCAGATTCTTCCAGACGTCCTTGTTAAAGGCAAAGACTGGGCTCATTATGTCAGCGGCAGAGAACTTGTGGAAGCCAATGGCGGAAAAGTGGTGCTCGCCGACATGGTCGAAGGCCTCTCCACCTCTAACATCATCGCCAAAATCATTGAGGCATACGGCCCGGAAACCTAACAATAGTAGACGCGCGTCTAGGCGTAGTCCTGTAGCCGCGATCCGTGATCGTAGACGATGCCGGCCTTAGCGTGGCCAGCCTCAGCAAAACCGTGGCATATTTTACATCCGTTCGCCTTTCATAACGAAAGCCGGCGAACCCATCTTCCGAAGTTTTCACGCAGCGTGCATACTGCATGCGTGAAAGGAAAAATTGTACATGGAAGAGAAAAAGTCAAGATTTCGCACAAGCCCGCAAGCGTGGCATGCGCTGGTGGAGGAACTCGCATCAAGCGGGATGAGCACGGCGGAGTTCTGTCGCAGACACGCAATCCCCGTCTGGCAGATGCACTATTGGCTCAAAAGAGAAAACGACCGCGAGAGCACAGCCCGTGGATTCGTCGAAATCGGACAGACTGAACTTAAACCAGTCGAGGGAATCTGGGTCGAGGCTGGACGTTTCATCATACGGATTGAGCGTGAATTCGATGCAGCACTTCTCTAGCGCGTAGCGGAGGCACTGGCCATAAGGCAAATACCTTTCAATTTGCAAGTTCTGCCAAGCTTTGCTTGGCGCACCAAAGAGCACAAAGGGTGATGATTTTTCACGCAAAGAACACAGAGATTCGCAGAGCTTTTCATGCTGAAGTTTCATGCTTTTCATGGTTAAAATTTCACCACAGAGGTGCGAAGGTTTTTGTGTACGTTGTGTTCTTTCTTGCAAAGTCCTCACATCCTGGCATTTTTTGACCTCAATGATCCGATTGACCTGACGCCCGTCCCTCGCGGCTCGCCACAGTCCCACCCTCCAAAGAGCTTTGCAACCTGTCCTCGACTTATGTAACCGATTACACACGGCCTTTTCGGAACTTTCCTCTTAGGCATGATTTGTGCTAGTATATTACGCACTCTCGAAATTTAAGTAACGAACCAAGGATTTTCCGTCATGCAGAACGAAATGGCCAAGTTGCCCGACAACGATGTTGCACTGGTAGAAGCCCTTAATAAGGCGTATGGGAAGATGCGCAGCGAACTTTCCCGGGTCATCATCGGGCAGGACAAGGTGGTCGAGGAGGTGCTTACTGCTGTATTCAGTCGGGGTCACGCCCTGCTTGTCGGAGTACCCGGTTTGGCCAAGACGCTGCTGGTCAGTACGCTCGCCGAGTTGCTCGACTTGCAATTTAAGCGTATCCAGTTCACCCCGGATCTGATGCCTTCGGACATCACGGGTACCAACGTGATGGAGGAGGACCGCGAGACGGGCAAACGTTTCTTCCGCTTCGTCCGAGGCTCGGTCTTCTCGAACATGGTTCTGGCGGACGAAATTAACCGCACACCCCCCAAGACGCAGGCGGCACTCCTTGAGGCCATGCAAGAACACCGCGTCACGATCGGCACGGAGTCTTATGTGCTCCCAGAACCATTTTTCGTTCTGGCGACGCAGAACCCGATCGAGCAAGAGGGCACGTATCCGTTACCCGAGGCTCAGCTCGACCGCTTCATGTTCAACATCGTTGTCGGCTATCCCTCGGAAGCCGAGGAAAAGGCGATCATCCGGCAGGTCACCGGCAGCGAGCCGCCCCAGCTCAGTAAGATCCTCGACGCCGAGCGCGTGCTCCAGCTCCAGCAGGTCGTCCGCCGCGTCCCCGTGGCTGACCACGTCATCGACTACGCCGCACGGCTCGTGCGTGCAACGCGTCCGAAGGAGGAAGGAGCCTCTGACTTCATTCGCGAAATGGTCGCCTGGGGTGCCGGCCCGCGCGCCGGGCTCTCGCTGATAACAGCGGCCAAGGCTCGCGCGATCCTGCATGGCCGCTTGTATGCCACGACAGGCGATGTCAAGGCCGTGGCCATGCCGGTACTCCGCCACCGCGTCATCACCACGTTCAACGCGGAGTCCGCTGGCGTCACGAGCGATGCAATCGTCCAAGAATTGCTGTCGACCTTCAAGCCCTCAGACGATCTCGACATCTAGGAACCTATTCCGTGGCCCTCCAATCCCTTCTCAAGAAGCCGGCCTATATGCGCTGGCTGCCGTCCCAGTCGACGGACACACTCGCCTCGATGGAGTTCATCGCGCGCGGTGCCATGGAGGGATTCATCTCTGGGCGTCACAAGTCGCCGCACAAGGGCTTCTCAATCGAATTCGCAGAGCACCGCCAGTACACGCCCGGCGACGATTTGCGCAACCTCGACTGGCACGTCCTCGCCCGCACCGACCGTAGCTACATCAAGCAGTACGTAGAGGAGACCAACCTCCGGGCGACGATCCTCGTCGACACGTCGGGCTCAATGAAGTACTGCGGCGATGCGGCAGCGACCGTCGAAGGCGAAAAGCCCACCAAGCTCGCGTATGCGCAATATCTCGCAGCAATCCTCTCCTACCTGCTCATTGGTCAGCAAGATGCCGTCGGCCTCGTCACCTTCGACACGACTATTCAGTCCTACATTCCCGCGCGCGCTAGGGCCAGTCAGGTCCGCACACTGCTCGAAACGCTCGACAAGGTGAAAGCCGGTGGCGAGACCGCAATTGCAGACATCTTCCACGACATCGCCGAGCGCATCCCACGCCGCGGATTGGTTATCATTATCAGCGATCTGCTCGACAACCCCGAACAGATCGTCAACGCTCTCCATCACTTTCGGCACCGACGGCACGAAGTTGTGGTCTTCCACGTCCTTGCGGACGAGGAGCTGACGTTCCCCTTCGACCAGTTCACCCGTTTCCGAAACTTAGAGGGCGCCACAGATATCCAGACAGATCCGAAGGCTCTCCGCGCGAGCTATCTCGAGCAGGTTCGCTTATTCCTCCAGATCATCAAAAACGGCTGCGGTCGCATCGGCGCCGACTACGTCGCCATGAACACCGCGACGTCGTTCGACCAGGCCCTCTCTACCTACCTCACAAGTCGGCGCACGGGCCAGACCTAACCCTAGGACTTTTCATGGAATTTGTTGTCCCTTTGATGCTGGTGGGTTTGGCAGGAATCGCAGTGCCGATCCTGATCCACCTCTTCAACCACAGAACGGCGCGCACCGTGGACTGGGGCGCGTTCCAATTTTTACGCGACTCGCTCATGAAACGCCGACGACGCCTCCTGCTCGAAGAAACGTTGTTGCTCGTCTGCCGCTGCCTCGTCGTTTCGCTGGCCGCCCTCGCCCTCGCACGCCCCTTCATCCGAGCACAATCCCACGTTCCTTGGGCCGTTGTGCTTCCGCTCGTTTTCGTGGCAATAACCGCATTCGGCGCCGCATTTGCGATGTGGCCGTACAAGCACTGGCGGCACGGACTGCTTGGCATCACCCTTATTGCTACGCTACTCATCGGCGGCACGGTGGCGCTCGAACGCAGGTTCGGCCTCGGTAGCCTCAGCCGTGGCGCGGCACGTGACGTGGCGATCATCGTCGACTGCTCCGCATCGATGGCCATGACCCGCGACGGTGTCAGCAACCACGCACGTATCCTCAAGGAAATCGAAGCCGACATCCGCACGGTGGGCCGCGACATCGCCTTTGGCATTATCAAGGGCGGCCCCCTGCCCCACCGCCTCACCCCAGCACCCCTCACCGACCGGCGCCCACTCTACGAACACCTTCAGTCCATTCGCCCAGCGACCGGCACGATGGATGTCCCCGCTGCGCTCACCGCCGCCGCCGCGTTGCTCGCCGAAGGCGACAACCGCGTTAAACAGATTATTATCTACGGCGACGGACAGGCGGCAGGATGGGATGCCAGCAACGAGACGCGATGGAACGTCGTCAAGGCTGTCTTCGCCCAACTTCCAGACCCACCGAGCATCATTTGGCGAACGCTCGAGCTTCCCCAGTCCCTGCGCAACCTCGCCGTCGCCGACATCACGCCCATGCGCGATATCGTCGGCACCGACCGTGAAACGACGATCCAAGTCACCCTCAAAAACACTGGCAAGGAGTCCGTCACGCCCGGCCTCCTCACACTCAATGTCGAAGGTAAGCCACTCGTCAATCGCGCAATCGGTCAGATTCTCCCCGGCTCGACCCGTGTCGTCGAATTTCGCCATCACTTCGCTAGGGCTGGCGCCGAGATCCTGACGGCCACTGTCGATGCGCAAGATGACATCGCGCTCGATGACACCACCAAGCGCGTCGTCCAGATCGTCGGCACCCTCGACGTGTTGTTGGTAGAAGCCAATCCCAATGCGCAGCTCGCCAAGCAGGCGACAGGCTTCCTACGAGCAGCACTCCGTCCAGAACTCCAGAAGATGACCGCCGAAGCCGCGCCAGAACGTAGCACCTTCCTCGTCGCGCCCAAGGTCGAATCCGCGGCAGTTGTCGCGCGGCGCACCTCGTTTCAGGACTGTGCCGTCATCGTCCTTGCCGACGTTCCTCAACTCCCAAAGGACGTTGCCGACCGTATTGCAGAATTCGTCTCGAGTGGCGGTGGTCTGCTCATCACACCGGGCTCGAAGACCGTACCGGAATTCTACAACGGCTGGACTTGGCGGGGCGAATCCGTGGCACCGCTCCCACTGAAGGGTTTCGCAACCGAGCGCCGCACGCGGCGGCGACCCTCTCTTGATCCTGAAACGTTCTCTGGAAGAACCGTGCGAAACCTTCAGACGCAAAACGACCTCAAACGCGCCATTGTCGCCGGCTGGTGGCAGATGGACGCGACCGAGCAGCCCCAGCGCGTTGAAGGCGCAATGACCACTGGCGATCCGTTCCTCGCTGTGCGCCGACTCGGACGCGGCACAGTGGCCATGACCGCCTTCCCACTCGATGCATCGCTCTCCAGCATACCCTCGCTTCAGTCCTTCCTCCCCCTCGTGCATGAAATGATCTACGCGCTCGCCAACCCCACGACGACGGAGTTGAATCTCGACCCCAGCCCATCGCCTGTGCTGATGCTCTCCTGGGGCGGGTTTCTCGTCGGTAGCGGCCGCGCTCTCGACCCCAGCGGCAACTACTCCCGCGAACTCGATTCCGGCAGCCTCACCCAGCCTACCGAAGTCTACCAAGAAGGCGCATCCACGAACGCCATTCCCGCACAATTTGTTCACAATGCTGATGGACTCTCCCTCCACGTAAAGGCCAATCTGGAGCCGGGTGTCTATAAGGCCACCATCATCGAGAGTCTGACCGATCTGCTCAAGCCGTACTGCAATCCAGAGGGTACCATCCCCTTTGTTGTACGCGCTGGTATCGCTGAAAGCGACTTGAGACCTGCCCCACCTGAGTCGCTGACCTTTCTCCGCCGGTTCATCGAGCTGGATGTCGCGACGAAGCCAGACGAGATTGCGACGGCGCTTCGCGGCAAGCGGTTCGGCCGAGAAATTTGGCGGTCGCTAGCTTCCGCCGCCCTGCTCTTCCTGCTCCTCGAGTTATTACTCTCGCGCTGGATTGCGATCCAACGTCGCACGGGGCAGGAAGAGACGATCAAATTTGAAAAAGCAGGTGGCGCTCCGGAGCCGTTCCAAAAGCAGCTTGAAATTCTCCGCAAACGCGGCAAGGGGACGGAGACGAAATAACGAACCATGAACAACACGCTACGTACCGACCTACTCCCCGCCTCTCTCCCGCTGTTCTGGCTGGCCATCGCCACCGTGCTCGCCAGCGCGGTATGGATCTCCCTGCACCTGATGTTCATCCGGCAGCAACGAAAGCCAAGCATCCGATTCTTCTTCGCATTTCCGGCTGGCGCAATGTCCTTCTGGCTGTTACTACAGCTCGGCGCGCGCCTCGTCTTCATTGCGTCGCCCTGGCCGCTCTGGGGACTCGCGCTACTCAGCTCCATCGCATGCGAGGCCACGGTTTGGATTTACTACCACGAACGGATGCTTTGCCGGCCGCGACTGCGCAGAACGATCCTCCTGCTGCGCCTCATCGCTGTGGCCACGATCTGCTTCATGCTTGTGCAACCTGTTTTGCAACGCGACACGCAGCGACGCATCCGCCGCCGTGTTGTCGTGCTAGTAGACGACTCGCAGTCTATGCACCGCACCGACACGTTCTGGACCCAATCCGAGCAACTCGATATGGCGCAAGCGCTCGGTGAACTCCCTTCGACACGTCGCCCTCTGCGTCTCGCCGCCTCCACCAATCAGGTCCTACGGACGCGTTTTGCCTACTGGATCGAACGTCTCGCAACGCCGGAGTCCGCTGAGACCGTGACGCAACAAGACAGCCTCTACGACGATGCCGCTGCGGCGGCCACTTGGGCGGATGATCTTGGAAAGGCGCTTACTTCCCTCCCCGCTCCCGACCCGCTACCACAGGAGCTCCGCCCCGAGCTGGAGCGCCTCCAGTCGTTCCAGCTCCTGCTCACGAACCAAGTCGTCACCACCTTCACGATGCTCGCCAAAGGACGCACAGCTACAACCTCAGACTCAGATGCTGCCGCGCCACCGCGCGACGTGAAGGCCGATCTCGATGCCGCACGTTCAGCGCTCGACAATCTTCATACCGCGCTTCCAGATGCCCATCGCGCTGCGGACAGTCTACTCCAAGCATCCTTCGATGCCGCTTGGAAGCTTTCAATTTCTAACGCGTGTGCAACGTCGCGCATCGAACTCGCACGTCTTGTCCTCGCAGGCAATCCCAGCAAGAGCGTTCCCTCGCTCGCAGAGTGCCTGAACCGCCGCTATGACCTCGACTACTACAGTTTTGCCAGAACACCCCTGCGCATCGCGGATCCGAAGACGTGGCTCGCCACGCCCGGTGCGGCGACCACGACGAACGTCACGCCTGCCGTGACTGCTGAACGTGCGGAGACCGATGTCACGCATGCTATTGAAAAAGTACTTCAACAAATTCCCTCAGAGGAACTCGCGGGATTGCTGCTGCTCACCGACGGACGTCACACAGGCGACGCAGGCGTCGAAGCCGTCGCTCGCGTTCTCGGCCAATCACAGATTCCCATCTCGACTATCCTCATTGGTGGAACCGACGACCCCTTCGACTTCGCAATCGAATCGGTCCGTGCGCGCGAATCTGTCTTTCTCGGCGACCGTGTTCGCGTCACGGCCACCCTCGCCGCAACTGGTGCAGCCGGCGTCAAAACACAGGTGGTGCTGTTACGCGATGGCAAGACCGTCTCCACAAAGGACATCGAAGTCCAGGGTGCCAACTGGCAGGAAGAGTTTCGCCTCGAGGATATGCCTGAGGAGCGCGGCACCTATCGTTATGAGCTGAAGATCGAACCCGATCCGCGCGAGCTTCTCAAGGAGAACAACAACTGGACGATGGATGTCGCCGTGTCCGACAACCGCACCCACGTGCTGCTCGTTGACCGTCGGCCGCGTTGGGAGTTCCGCTATCTGCGAAACCTATTCTATGCCCGTGACAAGTCAATCCACCTACAATACTTCCTCTCGGAGGCCGATACCATCCGCAGTCTCGAACGCAAAACGTCAGCACCACCGGCCTCTGCCTCGCGTGAGTTTGGCGACGCTGAAGCCTCGGCACTTCCGACCTCACTTGAGGAGTGGCGCAAATTCGACATCATCATCCTTGGCGATCTCGACGAAAAGGTGCTGAACGACGAGGCGATCAAGGCCATCCAACACTGCGTGGAAACCCGCGGCGCAACGCTTATCTGCATCGCAGGTCCGCACGCAATGCCCTTCGCAATCACCAACCGCACCTTTCAAGCCATACTGCCGATCAGATACACAGCCACAACGAACGCCTTACCAGCAAATCCGGACGGGGCGTTCCGTGTTGCCATGACGGTCGCGGGACGCACGCACGAAATCATGAGCCTCTCGACAAGTCAGACCGAGAACGAAGCGCTCTGGAACACCCAGCAGCTCTGGAACTGGCGTCTACCCTTGGAGGAGGTCAAGCCCGGTGCCGAGATCCTCGCTGTGGCCGCTCCCGAAGCACCGGCCACCGACACGACGTTTACCCTCGATGCCGCAGCCGCCGCCTCACCCACAGCCGCCGTGGCAGCGTTCGCGGAGCTACGCCGGGAGGAGATGCGTCGGGCTCTCGTCGTCACCCAGCCCTACGGCATCGGCAAGGTACTCATGCTACTCACCGACCAGACCTGGCGCTTACGCTACGGCGTTGGCGACACCCTGCATCACCGATTTTGGGGTCAGATCATGCGCTGGGCGGCCGGCGAGCAACTCCGCGCAGGCAACGTCTACGCCCGGATGGGCACCGACCGCGTCGCCTACACGCCAGAGGAACCCGTGCGCATCCGCGCACGACTGTCAGACAACACGTTCAAGCCGCTCATCGATATGAAGCCTCTGGCGATCCTCACTAATGAGAAGGACCAAGAAATTGCCCGCCTCGAGCTGACGTACCAAAAAGACTCGAACGGCCTTTACGAAGGCACGCTCCAGCAAGGGCTCGAGCCGGGCTCGCACCGGGTCAATCTCGATGTGCCGGGTCTCGGCGGCATCCTCGGCGAAAACGTTCCCGACAACCTCGCCTGTGTCTTCTCCGTCTTGACGGCTCGATGCCCAAAGGAGGCCGCCCATGTCACCGCTAATGATCGGATTCCGCGCGTGCTTGCGGTGCAATCCGGCGGCAAGTCCCTCTCGCCTGTCGAGGCCGGAATTCTCGAAGCGGACTTCGGCGAACCCAGCCGGACTGTCGTTGAAAAAGTTGAAATTCTACTCTGGAACACACCTTGGCTCTTCGCTATTTTCCTCACGACGATCATGGTGGAATGGCTCCTCCGTAAGAAAGGAGGGCTGACATGAATAAGCCCAAAACTCGCCGACTCACCTCGGCCATTCAATTTTCCGCTCTGCCTGCCACCCTGGCGGATGCCCTCCGCTGCGTCATCCGCCGTATCCGCCGCATCATCCTAATACGCGGCCTGCTGGCCACGTTCGCCACCTTGCTGCTAGCGCTGCTCGTAGTCATGGCGGTGGATGCGACGACTGTGATCTTGAACGACACGTGGCGCTACCTGCTCTCTGGAGGCGTGCTCGCCGTCACCCTGTTCACAGCGATGCGGCGGCTGGTTATTCCCCTCTCCCTCCCCTTCACGCCGGTGCGCATCGCCGCGCTGATCGAGCGTCGTCATCCGGAACTCGAAGAACGCCTCTCCACCGTCGTGCAGCTACTCAGCGGCGAACAGCAATTCATCGGATCCAAAAGCCTGTTTTCCGTCGTGCTCGAAACGGCATGCAGCGACGTCGAGAATCTCGATGTCGAAGAGGAATTCACGCTGCGCACCGTCAAACCGCGCCTCGTGGCAGCTTGCGCCGCTCTGGCGATTTTAATAACCCTCTTCGTCGTGAGCCCACGCCCAGTCGGGCGTCTCCTTCTGCGTGCACTCGCGCCGTTCGCCAAGGTCGGCAACCTCTACGCCGGCATGCTGAACGTTGCACCCGGCGATGCACACGTGATTAGCGGCTCACCGTTCGAAGTCACGGTCGTCGCCGCACCCACACTCGACAGCCAACCCTTCATCCGCTTCGCACCTTTTGGAAGAATTAAGCATGAGACTAGCGAACGGATGAGTCTCGTCGAAACACGTCCAGACAACTCTCGGATTTTCCGACATCTTGTTCCGTCAGTCACAGAATCTTTTCAATACCGCGTCATGTCCGGCTTTGCGATCACACGTCACTATCAGGTTCGATCACTGAACTGCCCTGACGTGAATTCCCTTCAGCTCCAAATGGCATTTCCAGTCTACACCGGCCAACAAGATGTTCTGCTCACCAATTCGCTACACAACCTCTCAGCGATCGCCGGCACTCGTCTGATCTGGACGGCTACCTACAACCGTAAACCCATGCAGGGTGAATTACGCTTCAACAACATTCCTTTACCCGGCACGGAGATTTCCGGCGGTGGGCAGTGGGCGACGACGCTAACCGACAGTGGCGAGCGAACATGGGCGATCCTACTCAAGGATGCCTACGGTTACACCAACAATCCCATTCTCCACACCCTTCGCACACGTCGCGATGCGCCACCGCAGGTGACCATCGCCTCGCCGGAGGAGCGCCGCATCGAACTGCCTCGCTTCGCCAACCTGACGCTCAACTGCCTCATGGTCGACGACTTCGCCATCGTTGCCCCATCCGTGCAATGGGCTATCAACAATGAGCCTTATCTCGAGGTCTTGCCCATAACCTCGCTGGAAGCCACATCGGATCCGCAAACCTGGAAAGCGACCGTCCCACTTGAGCTTAGCAAGTTTCCGCTTTCGGAGGCGCTTCAGATCCGCTTCCGCGTGCAAGTTTCGGACAACTTACCGGACTACCTGAATGGTCCACAGAAGACATTTTCGGAAGAAATTGTCGTCGTCTTAAGCCACACGGCCAAATCGATCGCGGCTCAGATCGCCAAGGAACAAGCCGAAAAAATAGAGAAGGCACTCAAAGAAGTCGAGCGTCTGCTCGAAGCATCGCGCGTCGCCGCCGAGGCATTCGAAAAAAAACAGCAAGAAGGCAAGCCCACCCAAGATCCGCTTGAAGCTCTTCAAGCGGTGCAGGAGAATCTCCTGAAGGCCGAAACGCTTGCCCAGAAAACAGTTGCGCAGGCAAAACAGAGTCTCTACGCGCCCATCGCCAAGGAACTGGCTGATGACACCGAGAAGAATCTTGAGTCCGCCATCCGCCAGACGGAGCTTGCCATGCTCGCTGAAAAGGAGACGATCCCCGAGGAAATTCGTGCACTTCAGGCGAAGCTCAAAGAGGCTCTCGAAGGATTCCGAGACCTACAAAAACGCAACGAAACCTTCGCTAAAGATCTCCAGAAACTGATTGATCTTGATGAGCTCGCCATGAAGGAGGCAGCGCTCTCTGGCAAGGCGGACGAGTTGGAGAAGAAGCTCAATCTCGCTGCGCTTCTCGAAGAACAAAATGCCCTGCGCCGGGAGGTGAAGAAGCCCCTTCCGCACGAGCCAGAAACGTATCAGGTGATGCTTGAGGCTCAGAAGGAGCAACTGGACGAAATGAAGGCCGAGGCCGTACACCTCGCCGCCGAACAAGAACAGCTCCGCAAGCAGACGGAAGCGCTTAAAGATCCGGCGCTTCGGGAAACCGTGGCGAAGGCACTCGCCGAAAAAGCGCCCGCAGCACAACAACAGGCCACTCCCGAGGAGCAGGCACGTGCTCGTCAGGCAGATCTCGCTCGTCGCGCAGAAGCACTTGAAGCCAAGACTCGGAAAATTCAAGAAAGTCTTCGTGACTGGGGCCAGCCCACCGCGCGGGCCGCACAGCTCACTGAAGAAGCCGCCCGTTTACTCAACCAAGCGAAGCGTCAAAGCGATGACGCCCAGAGCAAGATGCCCGTGGAAGATTCTGTCAAACCAAAACCCGATCTCGCCGTTGCACAACAGAAGGCGAAGTTGTTAGCCAACATCGCTCACGAAGCTGCGAAAGCCGCGGAGCTCAGCCGACAGCGCGAGGAGGAAGCCAAGGCCCGCGCGGAGAACGCCCGAGCCGAAGCGGAAAAGGCAAAGAATGCCGTTCGCCAGACCGCAGAGCAGAAGGCTCCCGAAGAAGTTGCAAAGGCACAGGAACTTGTGGCCATCGCCAAACAAGCTGCTGCTGAGGCCAAAAAGGCCGCAGAAGAAGTACGTAAAGCGGCGGATCAGACCCGTCAGGATGCCGCCGTGAAGCAGGCCGTGACCGAGGCGCGTCAGTCACTGGCAGAGGCACGTGCAGCAGCCAAACAAGCAGAGCAAGCCACAGCCGCCATGCAGAAGGCGGAGGACGCGGCTCGCGATGTTGTTGAACAGCAGAAAGCGGCACAGCAAGCGGAGCAGCAAGTGAACGAAGCGGCCAAGGCGCTAGGCGATTCTTCCGAGGCACAAAAGAAAGCCGAGCAGGCGCAATCGGCCAAAGGCGAGGATGCGGCTGAAAAAGTAAAGCAGGCAGCGGAAGCGGCGCGGCAAGCAGCGGAGCAAATTCAGGAAGCAGTTAAAGCATTGGCCGAGCAGGCCCGCACCCTCGAGAAGTCGGCGCAGTCGCAAGAAGCCGCTGCACAAGCTCAGGAGGCACTGGCCAAGGCACAAAAAGAAACGGCCGAAGCCGCCAAAGCATTAGACAATCCAGACGTAGCAAAACAGGCCGAAGAGGCCGCAGCCACCGCGCAACAAGCAGCACAGCTCGCCACCGAAGCCGCACGAGAAGCGCGCAAGGCCGTGGATGCACAGAAGAAAACCGCCGAAGTACACGAAGCGGCAGCAAAGGCCCAAGACAAGCTTGCCGAAGCCCAAGAGCAGGCGTTACCTTCGGGTGAACAACCGGCAGATCCCAAGGCGCTTGAAGCGGTAGCGCAGGCGGCTACAGCGGCGCAGGAGGCCACGAAGCAGACCGAGCAGGCAGCCAAGGAAGCAAAGCGCGACGCGGCATCAAAGTCGGCATCTATGGCCCACGAGGCCGCCGAGGCGGCTCTTGAAGCCGCAACCGAAACTCATCGAGCGGTCGAAGCGGCGGTCAAGGATACTCCAACGCAAGACGTAGCCGAGCAGGCAGCGAAGCAGGCAGAACAGGCTGAGGCAGTTGCGACAGAAACGCAAGCATTGGCGGACAAGGCAGGCGATGCTGCGGCGAAGTCGCAAGAATCCCTTGGGCTTGCAGAGCGTTCTGCAAAAGAAGCTAAGGCAGCGGAGGCCGAGGCCCACAAGGATCTTAATGCTCCGGCGGAGGTGCAGGCGGAACATCAGGCTCGCGTTCAAGAAGCGATCGCGCAAGCTGCCGAAGCGGCGCGTCAGGCGCAAGAGGCTGCAGCCCTCGCCCTCGAAGCGGCGGCACAAACGCAAGAGCAAGCGATGGCGCGCGCAGACGAGCAACAGAGCTCCGCAGAGCAGAAAGCCTCAGAAACGGCGGCTCAAGCCGAAAGCGCAATGGCAGATGCCGCTCATGCGGCGGAGGTGCTTGCGGAGCAGGCGCGGCAGGATGCCCAACGTGCCCTGACGGGGAAAAACGAAGCCGAGGCGGCGGCACTCCGCGCAACCGAAGCGGCAGAGAAGCTTGAGCAACAGGCACAGGCTGCGAAAACCGCACAGAAGCCCTTTGCACAAATTTCAGCCGCCCAGGAGAAAGCAGAGGACGCACAACGCGCCGCCGTACAGGCCCAACAAGAACTAAAGCAAGCCGTTGCTAAGGCGGATGCCGCTAGCGAACAGATGAAGGCGGATCTGGAAGACGCACAGCGGACACTGGCGCAACTGACCGCACTGCAGACCGAGCAGGTTACACAGGCTAGAAAAGAGGCAGGAGAAAAGCCTGGGGATGGCGAACAGCAACGCATAGGCAGACAGCAAAAACTCGCCGAAGAATTAGTCAAACAAACCCAGCGCATGCACGAGGAATCCGCAAAACCATTGATGTCGGCTGAAGCACTGCCGCAACGCAAGGACCCCAATCCTCTGCCCGATCAGGCGGAAGCCCAGCGTTCACTCGATCAAGCAGCCCGCTCGCTGGAGCAAGCCTCGGAATCCATGAATCCGCTCCTCGAACAATTGGCGAAGCAACTTGGTCTTGCAGTGCCAACACAACCGTCAACAGAAGCAATGAATGTGATTGCCGCAACTCAGGAAAAGGTGCGCCAAGCGCAGACCCGTGCGGAGAACCTTCTCAAGGACGCTGCGCGTCCCGACTTCTCGCCAGAGCAGCGCGATCAGACCCTTGATCGCTCTCTTCAAGAGCAGGAGCTGGCACTCGGCGAACAGAAGAAGGCCGAGGAAGCGCTGGCGGAACAGCAGGCCAAGTCTCCGCAACAGGTGCAGGAGCAGGCGCGTGCGGTTCAACAGTCGGCCAAGGAAGCACTGGAACGCACGCAAAGCCAACAGACGGACTGGAAGCAAGCGCAGACGCTGTCGAAAGAAGCAACTACGCAGGCCAATATTGCGATGGATAACGCGAGGAGCCAACAGCAGGCCGAGGAGCGCGCTACGCAACAGGCCGAAGCCGCGTCGAAGGTGGCGGAAGCCACTCCCACTGACGACGCAAAGCAGACAGCAAAGCGCACCGCCGATGAAAATGCGATAAAGTCCCGTGAGGAGGCGACCGCCGCCCGCGACCGCGCTAACGATCTCCAGGTGCTTGCAGCATCCGCCCGCAAACAAGAGACCGATGCGCGCACAGCGTTTGATAGGGCACTACAACGCGCACGAGAAAAACAGCACGATGCGGCCGTGGCGCAAATCGATGCTGGCGAGGCTCAACGAAACAGGGTTCCCCAAACGCAGGATGACAAGCGTGCAACTCTATCGCCTCTGCCGTATGCCATGAAGACCGAAGCGGCAATGTTTGAGGCGCAAGCGTCGTGGAAAAAACTAGCCGCTATGAAGGAACTCGAACAGGTGGGAACTGCAACTTCGGAAATCCAGAAGCAAGCAATGGAGCAAGTAGAAGCGGCTCAACGCAGCACCGACCCCGAGGCCATACGTGTGGCGCAACAACAGGCTCTAGACAAGCAACAAAAAGCGTCTGAGACGCTCGCGCAGATGGTGCGTGTGGTGCAAGCCACGGAGGCTCCCATCGAGATGCTCCAAGGGCTCAAGGCTGCGCAGCAGGCCCAGCAGAAAGCCACCGAGATGCAAGACAGTGCCGCGAAGGCGCAACGCGACGCGATCAGGACGCAGCAGCAGGCGCAAACCGCACGGGAGCAGGCCCGTAGCCTGGCGGAGCAAGCCCAGGCAAATTCCGCGTTGCAAGAACAGGCGAAGCTGGCGGCCGCAAACGCCGCACAAATGGAGCAGTCCGGGCAGCGCGACGCTCAAGTCGCGCGCACCGAGCAGGCCAAGGTAGCGCAGGCGCAACAACAGGCGATTCGGCATGGGAGCAATATCATGAATGCTACGCAAACCGTACGCGAGGCACAGAAAGAGAACCTCCGAAAACAGGCGGACGAAGCCGTCGAAACCGCAGCCGCTTCGCTTCAACGACAGGCTCAGAAGCTCGCGGCCCAGCTTGGCATCCCCCTTTCCGAAATGCCGAGCGCCAATGCCAGTCGTGAGCGACAGGATAGCTCGCAATCGGCGGAGTCTGAAAACGAGAAGCAGGCGAATTCCGACGCAATGGACGAAGCGACCCGAGGCGGTCAGAAGACGGATGACACCAAAGCGAAGGACAGCAGCGCAGAGGCTAAGGAAGAGGAAGCGTTCGAGATGGATGAGTTGATGAATTCCGATAGGAAGAGCCTCTTCCCGTCCTGGTTTCGCTTTCCCGGCTTCCACCGCAGCGAGGCGGAGGCCGAGGGATGGGAGGATGTTCCTGCCGAATACCGTGGACTAGTCCGCGACTACTTCCGAAAGCTTTCCGAAGAGGAGGATGCACATGAATAAGTTTTTACTCGCCCCCATCTTGATCTGCTCGTTGTTCGCAACAACCCTGCAGGCCCAAGTCGTGCAGAATCCAGAGCTACGCGCTCGTGTCGAAGCGTCTGTAAACCGCGGTCTCGACTATCTCTCCGACACACTGACGGAGCAGGGATTCTACGAGAAAAACCTCGGCAACACCACAGCCGTTACGGCGCTGGCAGGGATGGCCTTCCTCTCCGCGGGTCACATCCCTGGCAAAGGGCAGTACGGCGAAACGATTTACCGGCTCATTGACTACATCCTCAACAATGCCGAGCCTATCCAGATGGGGCCGATGAAAAACGCAGCGTATTTCGGCCGCAAAGGAAACGGACGGATGTATGCGCATTCCATCGCCACGCTTTTTCTTTCCGAAATCTCCGGTATGGTGGATCCCGAGCGACAGACGAAGCTCGATGCCATCCTTCCCGATGCCGTCCGGCTGATCCTCGACGCACAGGCGGTCAAGAAGCCGGACGCGATGGCGGGCGGGTGGCGCTATGAGCCGACTTCGCAGGATAGCGACATGTCGTGTAGCGGCTGGGCACTCATGGCACTACGCTCCGCACGGCTCAATGGTGCGCCCGTCCCAGACGAAGCGATCGATCGCGCCGTTCAATATGTCAAACGCAATCAAAACCCACAGACCGGCTTCTTCGGCTACCAGAACGCATCGTCGAACCCCAACACCCTGACCGGTGCCGGTATTCTCTGCCTCGAACTCTGTGGGCGTCACAACGACGAGGCCTCACAAAAAGCCGTCGGCTACTTAAAAACCAACTACCAGAGCCTCCAGAACAACCCACGGGCCTTTTATGGTCTCTACTACACCTCGCAAGGGCTTTTCCAGATGGGCGGTGAAGTCTGGAAGACCTTCGAAAGCTGGATGTACGACACCTGGATTCCGCAGCAGAAGCCAGACGGCTTCTGGGACCGCAAAGAGGAGAACTGCATCCCCTACCAAACGGCGATGTGCATCCTCGCCTTCACCGTGCCCTACCGGCAACTTCCCATCTATCAGCGCGACGAAACCGTCGACGAGTGAACATAAATATTCATAGTCGCTGAGATCACCATGAAACACATGAAACTTCATGAAATCTTTCCGCCTGTCTGCCGTGCCTGCACAGGCAGGTGTTTTTCCGTGTTGGTCCGTGGACAAAATCTTCGCGGCTTCGCGTAAGCATTCTAACCCCTGTGTAAAACGTTGGCTACAATGTTCCGACAAGCTCAACAATCAGAACGCAAAGAGCACGAAGGTTAATGTTTTTTCGCGCAGAGAACGCTGAAATCCGCTGCACTTTTCATGAAGTTTCATGCTTTTCATGGTTAAAATTTCACTACGGAGGCCCGGAAGTTTTTTGTGTGTTTCGCTTGCCAGCGTGTACTCGCAAGCAGGTGGCTAAAAAACCTCAGCGCTGCCGCCTCAGCTTATCAAAACTCTGTTTGATGTTTCATCCGCTGAAAGGCAGAAGCATCGCCAGCCATTGATAATACAACTCCATCAGTTTCCCGCCGAAACTGTCACCATCAAAGGGGTCAAATTCAAATCTACTGAGATTGTCGGACATGACGCCTCCAGTAATCCGAGAGCAGTCCCTTGCCAGCTCTAAGTTGCTTTTATTCCCATAGATAAACTTGTTTCTTAGGAAGAGGCCGAAACCGAAGTGAAAATGATACAGCTCATCCTGATCGCCATATTCTAAGAAAACCCCCTTGTCTTTGTAGGACAGGATAGAGTCCAGATAATCGGCAACCTCTTGGAAGGTGGCGAAATCTGCCTTCTCCTCCTCCTTCCTCTTCTCTTTTTCCTTCTCTTCTTCTTCCTGCTCTTTCAAGAGGAGCCTTTTTTGCGCCGCTGCTTCCACTTGCGAAGCAAGCTGTTCGACTGTTATCCCGCGTTTCTCAGCAAAACTTTCCAAGGCGAAATTAAACATCGAACTGATATCAATCGTCCCACAAACCTGCGATTTCTTAGAATTGTCTAGCTTTTCGTTATCGTTCATTGGTTTGCCTTTAAAAAATTTGGGGCAAAGTCCCATTCTTGCAACTTTTTCTTAACCATGAAACACATGAAACTTCATGAACCTTTTCCGTATTCTTCAGTGATTTCAGTGCTCTTTGTTTCTTCGCAGGCGCACTGCGCGGCGGGCCGAGTGATGGTCTGGTAGCTTTCGTCAAGAGCAGCTTGGAGCGAAAGCAGAGCGGCGAGGCGGCGAGCGGTTTCCGTCACGTAGCGGACTTCCTCGATGCTGAGACTGCGCCCGAGTAGCGGCTTCTCGCGATAGGACAACCATTTCTTGATAACCTGATAACCGCCTATCGTGTATTCCCATACGGCGCTCGGCACGTTACGCCAGCAGCACTGTTCGTTCAAATAAATGTCGAGAGATCCCGACACGGTCTCCACCCTGCCACGCCCGGGCATCGTCACGCCGCCTTTCCCCGCGTGACCCCATCCCGCCGTCAGTTCCAAATCACCCTCATCGGGGTTAACCGGTGCGCCATCCATCCGCGTGAAAACAGCGATTTTTTTGAGGTCGCCGCGGATGTTGCCCGTGGAGACACCCGGCACGGGCGTCTCCGTGTCGAGCAACGCCGCGACCTGTCGTCCCAGCTCCGCCGAATGTAGTAGCGCATCCTTTGTTGCCGGTAGCGGAATCCGCGGCCAGTCCTGGCGTATGCCGTCGGCATTTTCTGTCAAATACGCAGGCGCATATCCGATGGCTAAGGCATGCATCCAAATCACTTCCGCAGTTCCCGCGTTCTGGTCCGGATCAGGAAGACCCAGCCGCCCCAGATAGGCGCGTGCCATGGGCGAAAGATTGGCGAGGATGGCATCGTCGGCAAACATGATATCCTGTTGAGGTTTTACCACATCACCGGAGTCGGAGGTCATGCGTGTTTTCGTCTTCGGATCGACCTTCTTCAGACGGATTGGAAAATGCCGTGCATGTCCAGATATGCAGTCATAGTCGCAAATAACTGGGGAGAAAAGAAACGGTGGGCCTTCGGAATTCTTGTCAGCCGTATCACGCGTAATGAAAAACCGGTTGCCATCAAACCCCTGCGCAATAAGTTTGGGGCTTGGCTCACTGAAGAGTGGGCGGATATTATCCAAATAGCACCAACGAACATCAAATGGTTTAAATGGATAGACGGCAATATGCCTTTCGTCGTATGAACTCTCGGATAGCAGTTTTGCCCGAGCTTCTGGTCCAACAATTCGGTTCCCGGTCATCATAAGAGCTGAGTGTAGGCCAGCAACTTCTTCATCTGAAACCGTTTTGTCAAAATAGGCTTTCATACGTAATTCAAGAGCATTCCGGTCCATGGAAATAAGTGCAAAAGCTCTACGTTCAACCGGCCCGTTAAAGGGTGGTTCCGCACACAAGTCCGTGACTTTGGGCCATGCAAGATAGGAAGCGGAAACATCGCTGGTACGGAAGCTCCAGCGGTTATCAACTGTCGGGGTAACGGTCTCATATTGTGAATCAAAAGCCGGGGTGTCAAGGCTAGCAAGCAGATCTTCGCGTTTCTTTGTTCCCCAGAATTGACGGAATCGAACTTCGGGTTGTGACGGCTCTTTTTTCTCGGCGTCTTTTTCAGACCGAACCATCAGACCAATGGACGTACCGACGCGAATACCTTCTCGGTTCCATTGCGTCGAGAATACGGAGGGGTCAGGCTTTCCGTCGGGAGTCTGTTTGCCGGTTTCACGGCTATCGCCATTCAGGCAGTCGAACCAGAGTTTATCGAACTCGGTTACGAAGCGTTCCCGCATCACAACAAAAGATGGGTCTCCGAGATACGAAAAATTAGAGATAAACGAGACAATCCCCATTCCGCTGTGTTCGGTAATGCGCTTTTCCGCGAGCCGGAAGAAACGGACATAGAGATCGTCGAGGTTGAATTTCTTGATGCCCCATTTCGAGATGAGGCCTTCCTTATACGGTTCGACGAGGTTGTTTTCCTCATCGGGACTAACGCCTGCAAAACTGTTGTACGGTGGATTGCCGAGAATGACGATGATCTTTTTGCCCTGCTTAACGCGGTTTGCCGCGTCGCGTTCATCCGCCATTTCTGGGAATATGATGGACTGCTTTACGCCTTCTTTGGGCGGTTCCCAGCCAGTCAGGGAGTTGGTCAGGTAGACGCCGACGCGTTCGGTGCTGTCGCCATTGAGTGGAGCCCCGAGCGTTTCGAGTAGCAGGCTGATTTGCAGATGGGCGATGACAAAAGGCGCGGGAAGAATTTCGAAGCCGAGTACACGTTCGAGCGCGGCGGTTTTTAGATCCTGCGCGGTCAGGGCGTCGCCGCCTTTTTCGTTCAGCGTCTTGGCGATGCGCCTGAGCACGGCGTGGACATACGCGCCCGTGCCGCAGCAGGGATCGAGGACAATGACACGCGGATCGGCGAGGCCGTCGGCGATGTGCAGTTCTTCACGCAGCACGGTATCGACGCGCTCGACTTGGTAGTCGACAATCTCCGTGGGTGTGTACCAGACGCCGAGGTCTTTGCGCAGCTCGGGGTCGAACGCCTCGAGGAAGGGTTCATAGAAATACTGGACGGCATGGCCCTCGTCGAAGGCGGCGAAAAAGGCATCGCACTGAACGCGGTTGAGCGCGGCCCCAGTCCAGTCCAGAACTTCTTTGACGCCCAGGGGTCCCAGACGTGCCGGAGTGGCGATCTGTTCGAAGAGGGCCCGGATCATCGGCACGCGCAGGTACCACACCGCCTTCTGCCAGTCGAAGCGATCTTCATCCCCATCGTACCCGGAGGACGACTCCCTCAACGCGTACTTGAGTGTTTTGTCTTTTGATTGCGAAGCGGTTCTGCGTTTGCGCACCCAGATAACCCAAGCGGAGAAGATGCCGTAGAAGAGTGTTTGGATCAGGGTGGACCGGAAGAAGTGTTCGCCTTTTTCGCCTTCGAACTTAAGACCCAGTGCGTTTTCCAGTGCTTCGCGCAGGCCTGATAGGGCGGGCAAATCGGCTTGGCCGATACGGGCTCTCGCATCGCGTGCGTATGAGGCGAGGATAGCGGCGACGTCCTGAGGCGAGACGAGGGGCGCGTTGTGCATCATGGCCCGGCAGAGATATTCGGAGAAGCGTTCAGCCATAGCTTCCGGGCAAGTGCGTGGATGCGCCGCCATCTGCCAGAACGCCTCCTCGGTTTCTGCGAGGGTGAAGCCTTCAAGCTTCACGGGGTCTCCGGACGGTGTGCGCCCGATCAAGGAGAATGCACGGTAGTTCGTGACCAACACAAGGCCGTAGCGATCCCAGTAGCGCGAGATTTGCTCACTCTCGATGATGCTCTGCATCTTTTCTGAAGGCGATTTGACTTCGATAACGCCACGGGAAGGCGGAAGAATTGAAAGGGGATTTTTATCCGGATTCTGCTTCGCGACTTTGGTTTTGAACTGATCGGCAGTAAACATGCCGCCGTCCGGCATGCCTGCACCTTTGTTCTGGAGCTGAATCACACAGCACACCTTGGGTGAGAGCGTTTCGCCCACCTCGTTCAGGAGCTTCGATAGCGGAGGGTAATAGGATGTTTCGCCCGTTCCAGCATGGGTTGCCCGGATCATTCCGATTTCAGACAAATACGTTTCAACGGCTAGTTTGAGTTTATCCGACATGTTCGTTTCCAGAAAATCCTTGATCTGTTTATAGCGGTGTCTGATTTCAGAATCAGAAAGTCTTACATGGCAACATAGGTTAACATCTCGGGCAGTAAAATGCCAGTTTAAAGGACACCAGTTTGTTGAGAAGTGGTTTCAACGAGCACGAGTGGGGACATTCCTGTCTCCGTTGCGACGGGGGTTGGAAAACCCCCACTCCGTTTGCTTCGCTCGTTCTCCTCCTCGTCCTTGATTCATACAAAAAGTTACCGCCTCGGTTTTTCACGGTGCATCGTACGGCGAGTTTGCTTCTTGGTTCATTTGAACCTTCCGAACGAGGAATTCCTCGAAGACAAGTAACGGGGCGTTGCTCATCGCTATATCTAGGTGATTCGAGAAAACATCCGAAATCTAAAACCATCTTATAGTCAACGAATACAACATCTTAATGGAAATTATACCGACCATTATTACCACGCATATACGCGCGATTCCTCGCCTACGTCCTGATAGCCTCTATTTTCACCCGGTTGACAGTAATGTTTTTAGATGATATATGTTTGTTTCAGCAGAGACATTAGAGACAAGAACGACACAATGGAACTGAAATTGCAACTTCGAAAACGCACTACCGTATGGCTGACAACGATCCCTTTGCGTTTGCCGATTCTTCTTGTGCTCGCTTTCATAGCCGTGACGGCATTCCAGGGGACACGGGGTCTTTGTAAAACGACCGAGGGGCGTTATGCGGAATGCGCACGCGAGATGTCCCAGTCAGGAAGGTGGCTGGAACCGGTTCTAAATGGCCAACCGCACTCTTTGCTGGTCGTTCCTGCCATGGTCGCTGTCTGGGTGCATCTACCGCGAGAGACCAAAAGGCAAGTTCCCCTCTTCTCTCTCTCTGCTATCTTCCTCTTCCTCGTGGTTGGGTTTGGCTGGTATGTCGTGGAGGTAATCAAACATCCTGGACTGGCGAACTACTGGCTTCACGACGAAGTTGTCGCTCGGAGCTTTACGAAAGCGTCACATCGGAATCCGCAGATTTTCAAAAACTTCGAACTCTATCTGCCCCCCCCTTATCTTTGGAACGTTTTCATGGAGCGCTTGGCTGATCTACCGCTGGCGTGCGGTGCGCGATCTGATCCTATTGACTGGAACAAAGAAACGTAACTGGAAAAAACTTTCGGACGAAACATTCTGGCTACTCTGGGCCGTAAGCCTTCCGGCGCTCGTGTTTACGTTCAGCCGCTCGATAAACCAAACTCTCACCAAACAGTGGTGCCTCTACCGTCTACCCGAAAGATCGGATCTTAAATGAATACACACAGAATCAAAATCAGCGTGATCTTGCCCGTATACAACGAAGAAAGCTGCATCGTAGCAGTTTTAGAAGAGTTGTTTTCCGCACTCGCCTTCGCTGAAAAAAATGAAGTGTTCCTCGTTGACGACGGATCCACGGATAATACCCCGAGTCTACTCGAAACTTTTGCGAGAACACACCTATCAACACGGCTGATGACCTTGAGTGCCAACTCAGGACAAAGCGCTGCCTTCTGGGCTGGCATCCAAGCGGCCACAGGCGATGTTATCGTGCTCATGGATGCCGACGGCCAGAACGACCCGTCGGACATCAAGAATTGCGTTGCGAAACTCGAACACGCTGACATCTGTTGCGGCTACCGAGCTAATCGGCAGGACACTTACTCAAAGCGCATCGCGAGCAAATTCGCCAATCGTCTCCGGCGAGCCTTGCTGAAAGATACGATCATCGATACAGGCTGTTCGATGAAGGCTTTTAAAGCGCCTCTGCTCAAAACCCTCCAGTACTGGGACGGCATGCACCGCTTCCTCCCGATACTTGCCTCACTTCAAGGTGCAGAAATCGTACAAATTCCTGTCGGTCACCGCAGCCGCTTTTCCGGAAAAAGCAAATACACCAATTTTGGCCGTTTCAAGCGAACCGTTGCCGACCTCTTCGGCGTACGCTGGATTAAAAGCCGTACACGCAAATTTACAGTCATCCCTTCTACTGTTTTCCAAAGGGACGCCCACTAATGTTCAACATCCGAAAACATCTCTTTTCAACCCACGACACCTTGAACCCGGTCTTCCTGCTTCTCTGGGGTCTGCTGCTCTGGGGAGGCGCATACGCGCTACGAGGATACTGGGAGCCGGACGAGGCAAGATTCGTCTATGTTGCACGTGAAATGGTAAGCTCTGGCGATTGGCTTGTCCCTCATCGACATGGGCTGGAGTATGCCCACAAACCACCTCTGCTCTTCTGGCTCATCAATGTAGGCGAGATGGTGTTTCCCAAACCTTTTGGGTCTCGATTTCCTTCCCTCTTAGGCATCCTGCTCTCACTCTGGGCCGTCAGCGGAATCGCGATGTTGTGGAGCGGACGCATCACCGCCCTAAGGAGCGTACTTGTCTTAAGTTCAGCCTTGATGTTTTGGAGAACCTCTGGAATGGGGCAGACAGATGGACTCCTGCTCGGACTGGAAATGGCGGCGTTGTATCAGCTTCTGAAAAACGACCACGCCACTCCAGCAAAAATGCCTTATGGCTCGTTCCTGCTCCTTGGCTTAGCCGTGCTTACCAAAGGCCCCGTTGGACTCCTTATCCCGCTCGGCATCTATTTAAGCATCCGCTACAGCGTCAAGCATGAGACTCACCTCAGCGTAAAACACCTCAGCCTTAGCATTCTCCTCGCCCTTGCAATCCCTGCCTTCTGGATTGGAGCGTGCTGGCTTAACGGTGCCTCATCCGACTACCTCAACGAGCTGCTTTTTACGCAAAACGTTTCACGAGCAGCAGGCGAACTCGGACATCGGAAACCCATCTTTTATTTTTTATTGCATACGCCCCTCGCCTTCATGCCCTGGACTTTGTTTCTGCCTGCCGCCTATGTGACGCTTCGCAAATGTAATCCGCTAATCCTGCGCAAAATCGTCGGCTGGGTCCTGTTCGTCGTAATTTTCTTCTCTCTACCCAGTAGCAAGCGGAACCTTTATATCATGGGGGCTTTACCTGGTATGGCCCTTGCCATTGCAATGGCTTGGGACGAGATCGAACAGAAAAAGTCTTTAAGGATCATCGCCATTACGCTCTTTTCGCTCACCACGATAACGCTCGGCGCACTATCGAGTGTTATCATTTCTGGACGCCTTCCTCCCATGTTCAAAGCCTCCGAATCAACTGCATTTTTTCTTGGTTCCCTCCAGGCATGGCCGTTCATGATCACACTACTCGTAACAGTGGCAGGTCTCTGTAGCATTCTTATCTTCCGCAAAAAATGGCTTACCGCTTACGCACTGTCCCTGTGCCTGCTTCTGTCCGCAGTGGGGTTCCTCATCCTTCCTGCACTCAACGATATCAAGGTTCCCGATGAAATTATACCGCTTGCTCAGGAGTACATCCCAGCAACCGGTCGCCTGCTCCTTTACGACATTTATGGCGAAACCCTTGCCCTTCATGCTGAGCGCATGGGCATGCGTTGCGATGAGGATGAAGCCATGACAGCGGCCATGGACGCGCAGAAACGCGGCCTCGCGGTCTTCCTCTCAAAAAATGCCAACAGCCTTCAAGAACGTTTCCCCACGATAACCGAAACCGGAAACTTTAGAATGGGCTCCAAGCACTACGTTTGGTGTGCATTCGACACCATCCAAATGAGTCGCCCCCTCATCAGCCAATGACATCTGAAAATAACCAAGAATTGCCCAACAAACCAGACACTCAACCCAAAAGCTGGATTAAGAAGTCGGTCGCATTGGTGCTTGTTTTTGCCTTTGCGCTCATTGCCATGAATATCCATCAACTGGACAAATGGTTTCTGAGTGTGGATTCCGCACGACACTGGATACTACTTCATGGTATCGTAAAATCAGCGTTCGTTTTCTTTGTCTTCAATACGCTCGTCTGCGCATTGGGTTTTCCCCGCCTATGGTCTTGCGCTTTTGCTGGCGTCGTTTTTGGAGAATTCTTTGGACTGGCCGTCTCGCTCCCCTCCTCTATCCTAGGAGCTTGGATGACATTTGAGTTCGGGCGGAAAGTTGGCGCGAAAGATCTCTTAGGGAAAATTTCAACACGTTGGAAAAACACAAACCATCAGTCGCTTTCCCCCGATCTATTGCAAACGGTGCTGTTACGCCAGCTTCCAATCCCAGGATTCGTTTTGACCCTTCTGCTCTCGGCGACTCCTATCTCCAGACAGATCTTTCTGGCTGGATCGGCACTCGGATTTATTCCAGGAGCCATCATCGCCTGTTTTTTAGGTCATACGGCGACAACAAAACAGACCCTGACTTCCCTGGGAGCAACGTCTGCCGCCATTCTACTCGCGATCCTCACGGTAACGTATCTCCAGCGCAAAAACCGCCACAATGAGAAACTCGATTAAGGGAACGGAATTTGGCGTGCGAATAGCTACGAGTTGAGACGATTCAACCTTGATTGAATGGGAAGCGCACGTTCCCGATCACCCCTCACTTCCAAGTAAACAGAAGGAACCGCATGAACGAATCGTTCGCCACGACAAGCGTCAGCGCGAGGTCAGGTCGCGAACCTGAGTGGTGGGTGGGAAGGTGAAGCCCGATTCCACCATGTGGGGCGAGAAGGGTGCGAGCTGGAACAGGAGAGTGCTGCCGCGAAAACAAGAGCCGCGAGTACGCCAGTGAAACGCGGTTTGCGCTTCCTGGCGATCAAAAGGACGGTGAACACCATAAGCAGTCCGACGAAGGCGGATGCGTAACCGATGGAGGCAGGATTGACGTTTTGCAGATAAGAGGTCAGCGGCTCCCAGTAAGCGTGGAAGCCAATGTAGCCGCGGAGCTTCTCGGGCACACGGAAGAATGGCGCAGAGGATTTCGTGATCCAGGTTCCCACATAGGCGAAGTAGAGCACGGGCATCGAGGCCCAGCAGGCTACGCCGGTCGGTGAACATCGCCCACATTGCTTGGGGATAACTGAACAAGACCTTTTCGTAGTCATATGCCTGCGAGCCGGAGAAGAGCGTGGCGTGAATGTGAAGCAGCAAGAGACCGAAGACAGCGTAGATCGCCGCGAACGTGAAGAGCCGAGCGAACTTCGCTCTCAGACGCTCGCCTCTCATCAGTAGCCCCTCGAACCCGAAAAACGCCGCGATCACGAGGCTGGGTGGTGCCCACCGGACATGCGCGTATGGGAGGATGCCGCAGCAGATCGCGGCCACCAACGTCGCAGTCCATCGTCGGTCTTCCTGCGCAGCGAGTGCCCAGCATCCCCAAGCAAGTAGGCCGCATCCGAGAATTTCGGGAAGGAAACGCGTGCTGTACATGACCCAGACGTAAGAGAAGGCTAGCGTCCAGGTGAACAGACGAGGATGCCGTCCGGTCGCGATGCCGACTGAATCTCCGAGCGTCAAGCTCACTCGCGCGGCTTGTCTGCGTCGAGTGAAGCGACTGGTTGAAACT
>CAZKJH010000029.1:0-31536 GCA_964553035.1 uncultured Lentisphaerales bacterium
GGGGGCAAGAGGCAGCTGAAAGTCGCGTGACTTACAAATAAATGACTTTGCACCCTGGCGATTTGGCATGTCGTTTTCCGTCTTCACATTGCCTACCGTTTCATGGTATATTACGAACTTCGCTTTTACTAATCACTTAGGCACCCAGTAATGAACATCGATATTGAAACCGTAACACCCAGCCGAATTAAACTCATCTGCGCAGTCTCTTCCGAAGAGACACAGGCCGAGCAAGACAAGGTCACCAAACAGTTCATGGGCACCCGCGCCCTTTCCGGATTTCGCAAGGGCAAAGCTCCCCGAGAGAAGATCGAGAAGGCTTTTATCAAGGAAATCTCGATAGAAACCACGAACAATACCGTGAACGCCTACTACAAGAAGGCCAGTGAAGAGAAGCAGCTCAAAGTTTTCGAACTGGTGGAATTCACGGATGTCAAGCCTGAGGAAGATGGTGGCATCGCCTTCACAGCCGTTTTGGATCTCGAGCCAGAATTCGAACTTCCGGAATATGAGGGTATTCCAGTCGATAATGCCGACACAGTCATCACGGACGAGAAGGTTGAAGAAGAGTTTCAGTCTTTCCGCAAGAGCATGGCGAAGTTCGAAGACTTCACACCCGACAGCGTTGCCGTCACGGAGGATATGCTCAGTATCTCGTATCATGGAACTGTCGACGGAAAACCACTTGCCGAAGTCGTTCCCGAAGCGGTGGCATTTGACACCAAAGACAATTCATGGTGCACCGTGGGTAGCCAGTATTTTATGATCCCGGGTCTCCCCGATGCCATGGTTGGCATGAAGCTGGGCTCGGAAGGCTCGCTCAAGGTGGTTTTCCCCGATGATTTCTATAAGGAAGAACTCCGTGGCATGGCGGTCGACTATACCTTTACCGTGAAAGAGGGTCGCCACCTCGTCGTACCCGAAATCAACGAAGCCTTTTTGAAGCCCTTGAACGTAGAAACACTCGAAGAGTTCATGACGCGTATCCGCAGCCACTTGGAACAACAAGCGAAGCAGCAGGACAAGGAACGTCGGATCCGGCAGATCATTGATTTCCTTGTCAAGGCAACGCCATTTGAGCTCCCACAGGCCGAATTCGAGCGCACAACCGAAGACGCACTGAATCGGTTGATCCAGTACGGCATGCGCCGCGGCGCGTCCAAGGAAGATATTGCCGCCGAGCGTGAAAAGCTCATGGACACAGCGAAGGAAACGGCTGATGCCCGCATGAGAGGCTCATTCGTCATTGGCAAGATCGGCGAAATTCTCGAAACCAAGCTCACGGATCCAGAGTTCAACGCGTATCTCAACGAGGTATTCACTCGTGAACGCCTCGCTGATGCGCAGATCAAAGAGATCGCCAAGGATCGCGCCCGTTTGCGCATGCTCTACAGCGAAGCACTGAAGAACAAGATCCTCGAACAGCTCCTCCAAACCGCCAAACCGACTGGCGGCATCAGCGCTTAATCAGACTCATCGGCGGAGCAACCGCCTCGAAAGGATCCCCCTAATGTATTCTCAATACGTACCGTTCGTCATCGAACAAACTGGCCGAGGCGAACGCTCCTACGACATTTATTCGCGTCTCCTCAAGGACCGCATCGTGTTCATCGGAACACCGATCGACGACAGCATCGCCACGGTGATCATCGCCCAACTCCTCTTCCTCCAGTCGGAGGACGCCGAGAAGGACATCTCCGTTTATATCAACTCACCCGGAGGCGTTGTAACGGCAGGCCTTGCCATCTACGACACGATGCAGTACATCAAATGCGACTGTGCCACCTACTGCCTCGGACAAGCCGCCTCCATGGGCGCCATTCTCCTCGCCGCCGGCACCAACGGCAAGCGCTACGCCCTTCCCAACGCCCGCATCATGATCCACCAGCCACATGGTGGTGCTGAGGGGCAAGCAAGCGATATCCGAATCCAAGCCAACGAAATCATCCGCACAAGGGAAGCCCTCAACCGCATTCTCTGCGAAAAGACGGGTAAGGACATGGCAACCATCGAACGCGATACTGATCGCGATTTCTTCATGTCTCCACAGGAAGCAAAAGAATACGGACTCGTCGACGAAGTCCTCGCGCCCAAAGCCCTCACAATCAAGGCCAAATAGAAAATGCCACCGAAAAAGAAAAATGGAACACCCAAATCAAATTGCTGCACCTTCTGCGGTGTTCCCGCCGGTGTAGAGCCCAATTTGATCGAATTTCAGGGTGACTACATCTGCCCCCGTTGTCTACGTGACCAAGAGCAGATGTTGCAGACCGCACTCGAAAACATCGGAACCTTACGTAACGAGGCGACCAGAACAACAAGGGCTTCGCACGTCCGCTCACCCAAGGATCTCTTCGACCCTGATCTAAATGATGCCGCTTCCCCCAAGCTGACGCAACCGAACAAAAAAGTTCCTTCGCCAAAGGAGATCAAGGAATTTCTGGATAAATACGTTGTCGGTCAGAACGAAACCAAGCGGATCATCTCCGTCGCCGTTCACAACCATTACAAACGCATCTTCGGGAACACGACAGCGGACGCCATGCGCGAGTTCGATGACGTCGAGATTGAGAAGAGCAATATTCTGCTCCTCGGCCCCACCGGATCCGGTAAAACGCTGATTGCGAGAACCCTCGCTCGGATGCTCGACGTACCCTTTGCTATCGCAGATGCTACAACCCTCACCGAGGCGGGCTATGTCGGCGAAGATGTCGAAAACATTCTCCTCAGCCTCCTCCAGTCCGCAGGCATGGATATCCAGAAGGCGCAGCACGGCATCGTCTTCGTCGATGAAATCGATAAGATCGGCCGGCGCACGGACAATGTCTCCATCACCCGTGATGTCTCTGGTGAAGGCGTTCAACAGGCTCTCCTCAAGATTCTGGAAGGCACCGTTGCACGCGTTCCACCTGGTGGTGGGCGCAAGCACCCAGAACAACGCTACATCGAAATCGAAACAAAGAACATCCTATTCATCTGTGGAGGAGCTTTCATAGGCTTAGACAACATCATGAAGCGGCGGGCCGACAAACGGCACTTCGGTTTTACCAGTGCCGATGAAGCGGCTCTCGCGCTTAAGAAGAAGCATGTCCCCTCCCTCAAGCCCGAACCAGAGGATCTCATCCACTATGGCCTGATCCCCGAGTTCGTCGGACGCCTTCCGGTCGTCTCCGTCTTGGCATCACTTACGGAAGAGGATCTCGTCCACATTCTTACGAAGCCACGTAACTGTCTAGTCAGCCAGTACCGTAAGCTTTTCGCCATGGACAACATCGATCTGCAATTCGAGGACGATGCGATTCAAGCCATGGCCAAGGAAGCGCTGAAACGCAACACTGGCGCACGCGGCCTCCGATCCATCATGGAAGAACTCATGATCGACGTCATGTACGATGCATCATCGCTCGAAAACAAGTCGAAGAAAACGAAGCTTCTGATTACGGCCACAATGGTCAATGCACAGTTGTCTCACGAAGCACAACTTGTTGACCTGATCAAAGGCGCTTAGCACGAAAATAAACGCATTCACAGGAGGCACCCCTTACCATGATACAGCCGAACTATGAAATCGGTCGACTGCTCACAGGCAATCTGGATGCCGTTCAAAAAGCTTCAGATGGCTTCAACGCCCAGCCAATCGACCAGGTGCTTCTCAACGAAGGGGCCTACCCCTATTCGCGCAAACACACGACATTAGCCAGCAGCGTCTCGGTGTCCGGCCATGCCACGTTCAGTCGCACCAACAACAGCACGCTAACCTTCGGCCCCTACGCCAAAGACGGTTGGTGGATAAATCGTAGCGATCAAGCGGAGCAATTCCCCTTCAAGGTCTCCGTTCAAAACGTCTGGACCACGGCTAGAAACATTGTTCTGCGTAGCGGAAGTGCTCACAACTACTTACGCATGGTCGAACACATCATCGCCCTGCGAATCGGCATGGGCATCGACAGCCTTCTGATTAGCACGGAAAGCGGAGACCCCCCACTATTCGACCGCGGCAATCTCGATCTCGTCGAAACAATTGAGGCGTGCGGCATCGTCGAAACCGAGGCCCCTGCGCACTTCATCACCGTCAAAGAGCCCGTGACATTCGGTGGTTCACGCGGCGACTTCATCACCTTCTTACCAGCGAAGCCGGGCAAATACGGACTCTGCATCGACTGTGCGGTCGACTTCAAATCGGCCATCGGCAAACAGCGGATTTTGTTCGACGTCTCACCTCAGAGCTTCCGCATCGGTGCCGAGGCTCGTACGAACGCCCCCTACAGCCAGTACCTCTACACCAAGACGATCGGCAAGCTCTTTGCTGATACGCGTAACCTCGGCTATACGAATAAAAACATCTTGATCCACGGCAAAAAGAAATACATGAACGAACCCAAGCTCATCTACGATGGCCGCTCACTCGAAGCCGTCTGGCACCGTGCCACGCTTGATCTCCTCGCCGCTGTCGCGCTACTAGACACAGGTCGTTTTGCCGGCACGATCATCTCCTACCGGGCGGGACATACGCAAGACGTCCGCATGAGTGGGCTGCTCTACCTCAACGACCTCATTACTGAGCATGTGTAAGAGAAGGAAAGTCACGGCCGCTAGTCGCTAGCGAGGGTAATGGCGAGGGTAATCGACTTATCCCTTGCGGCAGAACGTTGCTTTCTGGTAAACTTACGGCTTGAAGAAAGGGAATACACTATGAGCGTAGATCAACAGTCAGGCACATTCGTTTCAGAACGTCATCAAAACCCAGCCAATTTCATGAACGCCCAGCCCAAGCGGGAGAATTTCACTTGGGCTGCAGTCTTCGCGTGCATTGCCACAATTTTATTCATTGCCTTAATTGCCATGCAGTGGCTAGACCTACAGTCCCTGACGCTGGCTTAATCGCAAGAGTCCGGATGGCTCCACACGCACCATTCGAAACGACCTGAGGCTTACCTGCCATGATATCGGACATTCTAGGCTTGGCTTCGATCCTGTGCTGGTCAGCGGCTGCAGGTTTGTTCGCTTGGTATGCTGCCGGCATGGCAAGCCAAATCACGTATGTCACCTTAGCTGACGGACGACGGCAGGAAAGACAACTTCCCGTCCTTTTCCGCATTCTGCTTCCACTGACGCCCAATCTGAAACAAATGGCGATGAGTCCGAGCATGGAGAAAACCCGAAACCAGGCGGACTCTATGCTCGTAACAGCAGGCTATGAAGGACTGGTATCGGGTTGGGAATTCCTTGCACTTAAATTCTTGATGCCGCTGACCGTTGGTCCATTATGGTGCCTGCTGGCGCACGCCCTTACGCTCTCTATGCCCACCCTGCGACCGTCGTTCGGACTCCTCTGCCTGATGGGTGTTCTACTCTCATACGCCTACTCAGTTCTTTGGTTACGCTCTGCGGTGAAGCTCCGCCAAACGAAAATTCTCAAGGCCATGCCCTTCGTGCTCGATCTGCTTACGCTTTCTGTTGAAGCAGGACTGGACTTCATGACCGCCATGCAACGCAGCACGGAAAGAAACGTTATCGATCCACTTAGCGAAGAATTACTCCGAATCGTTCGTGAAATCCAAATCGGAAGCCCACGCCGCAAAGCCCTCAAGGCCATGTCGGACCGTATCAATCTTTCTGACATGCGTTCCCTCGTCAACGCCCTTGTACAGGCTGACGAACTGGGCGTCAGCATTGGCGCGGTCTTGCGGATTCAGGCAGACCAAATACGGATGCGCCGGTTCGAACGCGCCGAAAAACTCGCTAACGAGGCTCCGGTGAAGCTTCTGGCTCCGCTGATGATTTTTATCTTCCCCTCCGTTTTCCTCATTCTGCTAGGACCCGTAATTTTCAAACTGGTTCAACAAATGTGACGGCAGGCTCAGACACAAAAGAGAAACGTGTAGACATGAATGTTTTCAATACGGCACTCGCCACCAAAATTTCAACTTCCGGCAACATCGCCGTCGTTATTATCGACGACGCCAGCAAGGCCGTCAAATTGGCAAAAACCCTTCTGGAAGGCGGCGTGAACGTCATGGAGCTCACGCTCAGAACGCCAGCAGCACTCGAAGCGCTGAGCAAGATTGTCAAGGCCGTCCCTGAGATGATCGTGGGCGCTGGCACGGTGCTGACCCTCGAGCAACTCAAGCAAGCTAAAGCTGCTGGGGCTGCCTTCGCTGTAGCACCGGGATTCAACCCACGAATTGTATCCGCCGCCAAAGAGGCCAAGTTCAGCTTTGCGCCGGGTGTCATGACACCGTCTGAAATTGAGGGCGCCGTCGAACTAGGATGCCGCCTCCTCAAATTTTTCCCAGCCAGCGTCATCGGCGGCCTCAAGGCGATTAAGACGCTGGTGGCACCCTACAACCACCTCGGCCTGAAATACATTCCGCTCGGCGGCCTCACACCGGAGACGACGGCAGAATACCTCGCCTGTCCGCTCATCGCAGCTTGCGGCGGCTCTTGGATCGCCCCCACAAAACTCATCACCACTCACGACTGGGATGTCATCCGCGCCAATGCCACCAAGGCAACTGAAATCGCCAAGACCGCACGATCTGCCAAGTAGACCGGCCACAGAAGGCACGCGCACTCATGATCCTGAAACAGCGTTGTTCAAACGCTCAGTTGACTTTGCTTTATACAACTTCTATCATGAAATCCATTGAATCAGAACCCGCAATCATCACCGCTATCCAAGCCGCTCTCGACGAGGACGGCGCAAAGCATGATGTCACGACACTGTCTCTCGTCGATCCAGATGCCATCGTCATCGCCAACATCCTCACGCGCCACCCTTGTCGCACCGCTGGTGCAAGCATCGGTAAAAAAGTCTTTGAGATGGTCAACCCCTCTCTCGATGTCAAAATCCTGATCCCAGACGGCACCGACATCGATACCGATGATGTAATCCTTACCGTAAAAGGAAACGCCGCTTCGATCTTAACCGCGGAACGCTCAGCCCTCAATTTCATGCAACGGATGACAGGCATTGCAACCGCCACGCAAAGCTTCGTTAAAGCCGTGGCCGGAACAAAGTGCACCATCCTCGACACCCGTAAAACCGTCCCTGGGCTGCGCCTAATCGACAAGTACAGCGTCAGAGCAGGAGGCGGCACCAACCACCGCATAGGCCTCCACGACATGGTGTTGATCAAAGATAACCACCGCAAGCTCTGGAAAGACGGCGACCCCAACCGGCTCGATCAAGCCGTACTGGCGGCGCGTGCAAAATTTCCAGGTCTTCCCGTGGAAGTCGAAGTCGAAAATTTTGACGAGCTCCGCAGTGCCCTTGAGGCAAAGCCGGAATGGATTATGCTCGACAACATGCGGCCTGCCCAAATGCGCGAAGCCGTCAGCATCGTGAACGGCCGTTGCAAGCTTGAAGCGTCTGGCGGCATCGCCGCCGATACCGTGCGCGCCGCCGCCGAAACCGGTGTAGACGCTATTTCTCTCGGTTGCTTGACCCATTCGGTCAAAGCCGCGGATCTCTCTTTGGAAATCATCAAAGAAATTTAATAATTCGAAGAATAGGTTCTATTGTCTCCGTGGTGAATTCCTTCTTCTGTGTGGGAAGGTCTGTGAATCGTGAGTGCGCCCCCGAATTGCGACGCACGCGAATTCTAAGACGCATGGAAGAATTCTTTACGCGAAGCAATATATATGGAATACTAGTGACTGTTGTTCCGTTTGTTTGGAGGTTGCATATCGTTCCAAAACATTCCTGTAATTTTCTCAAATGTCCTTTCTATCTCAAATCAACTCGTTGGACGACCTACGCCGCCTCGACATCGCCGAACTCCCCGAGTTGGCCAAAGAGATTCGTCAGGTCATCATCGAAACCGTTAGCAAAAACGGCGGCCATCTCGCCTCCAACCTCGGTGTCGTGGAAATGACCATCGCGCTTCTGCTTGTATTCGATCCTCCGCACGACAAGGTGCTCTTCGATGTCTCCCACCAAGCCTACACCTACAAGCTGCTGACGGGGCGGCGTGGGGACTTTGCCACGCTCCGCCAAACGAACGGCATCTCGGGTTTCTTGAAGTCCAGCGAAAGCGGCTTCGACACCTTCGGTGCCGGGCACGCAGGCACCGCAATCTCAGCAGGACTCGGTTTCGCCGTCGAACGGGATCGTCGCAACGGCTCTGATTCCGTCGTCGCGGTCGTCGGCGACGCTTCCCTTGCCAACGGAATGTCGCTGGAAGCGCTAAACAACATCCGCGACACTACTCACCGAATGATCGTTGTGCTCAACGACAACAAGATGTCGATTTCCCGAAATGTCGGCGCCCTCAGCCACGCCTTCGGTCGAATGCTTTCCAACCCGAGCTACAATCGGGTTAAATCCGCTATCGAAGACGTCGGTATCCGGAGGTTGAGAATGTCCTGGCTACGCAAGCACTACCACGGTCTCGAAAGCGCAATCAAGAGTATCATCCTGCCCAACGCGCCTTTCGAGGTCATGGGCATCCGTTATATGGGGCCCGTAGACGGCCATAACATCAAAGACCTTATCAACGCCTTCGAATCCGCAAAAGCATCGAAGCTCCCAGTACTCGTTCATGTTGGTACCCAGAAAGGCCTCGGCTACACATTTTCCGAAAAATCCCCTGAGGATTGGCATGCCTCAAGCCCGTTTGATATCGCAACGGGTGAACGCACAGCAAAAGCGGATGGGATTTCATGGTCCTCGGCATTCGGCAAGGCTCTAACTAAACTTGCTGCAACCGACAAGCGCATCACGGCGATCACCGCCGGCATGGGGTCGGCTACGGGACTGGATGAATTCGAAGCAGCGCATCACGACCGTTTCCACGATGTCGGGATTTGCGAAGCACATCAGATGACATTCGCCGCTGGACTTGCGGCCGCTGGACTGCGTCCTGTTGTTGCCGTGTACTCAACATTCGCACAACGAGCCATTGATGGCATTATCCACGACATCGCGCTGCAGCATCTCCCGGTTCTGGTTTGCCTCGACCGAGCGGGCATCGTTCCCGGCGATGGGCCCACTCACCACGGAATTTATGATATCGCGCTCCTGCGTCCGATTCCCGACATCGTCATCATGCAAGCACGCACCTGCGCCGATCTCGAGCGAATGCTCCGCACCTCGTTCACCCTACCCTACCCTGTTATCATTCGCTACCCACGCGCCAACTGCTGCTGCACCGACATCGCTAACGGCGACACGCTTGCCGTCGGAAAGGCTGTCGAACTCGAACGCGTACCCTCGCTCAAGCGCAATCCCGGATTAGCGGAATTCCCCGTGGCAGTGTGGACACTCGGCCCCGAAGACAGCTTCTCCTCCAGTGTTGCCAAACTCCTTGCGGACCGTGGGATCGGAACCATTCGCGTCGATGCGCGCTTCGCCAAGCCGATCGACAAAGAAATGCTGCTCGCTCAAGCCAGAGCCGATGTCCGCGTAGTGCTCACCTTAGAAGATGCCGTGGCAACGGGCGGCTTTGGCAGTGCCGTCGAAGAGTTTTACGCCGAAATGACCGAACCACACCCGAAAGTCGTCAAGTTCGGTTGGCCTGATCGATTCATCCCACAAGCCAGCTCCAAATCCGACCTCATGGAACACTGCGGTCTCACGCCTGCAAAGGCTGCCGAGCGTGTCCTCGCCGCGCTGTGCTGAGCCTTACTACCTCGACACCGTTACGGGCATGATTCCGCGAACTGAATTGACAAGCAGAACGCGTGGGCTGCGTAACAGTTCATCCACCGTGATCACACGCTCCGTCACCTCGCCGCGCTCAAGCATCTGCGAACGATAGGTGCCCGCAAGCAGGCCGCTCGACACCGGCGGCGTATACAATACGCCATCGATCTCCGCAACCACATTCGCACGTGTGGACTCCGTGACCTCCCCGTTTACATTCCAGAGAATGACATCATCGCAATCTGGGTTTTCAGTAACGGCTTCATTATAACTATGCCGGTTTGTTGTCTTAAAATAGAGAAACACATTACCCCGATCAATCGGATCTCGCGCGAGAACAACGCAGAGTCGTGCCGGAGTCGATGGAATCGTAATCGGTGCGGCTTCGAGCGTCACGCCGCCCTCGCGCGCGACAAGCAGTCTGATTTTGTGGGGGAAAGGCTCCAGCGTTGCCTGAAGTACCTCCAACTTTTCAATGATCGCTTTCTTCTCAAGTGAAAAATCAAAATAGTGCGCAGAGACCACCAGACGCCGCAGGTGCTGATCTAACAGTGCATAGCCGCCCTCTTTCGTCCAGAGCAAACTTTCCAACAACGAAAAAACAGGCAAGCCTGAATCCAGAATGCGGGATTTCGTTCTGCACTCTGCCTGCTCCGCGAGACAATCGGAGTCCCAGACAATTCCCCCGCCAACCCCGTATTCGGCTTCAGAGCGATCATGATCCACCAACATCGTGCGTATCGCCACGTTGAACTGTGCGTGACGATTCGGGGCGATAAATCCGATGGCACCCGTATAAAGATGCCTCGGTGTCGTCTCCACCTCGGCGATGATCTGCATTGTCCTCGCCTTCGGGGCCCCGGTGATCGACGCGGGCGGAAAAAGTGCGTTGAAAACATCAGCAACCGATGCCTGCGTTTCTGCCGTCACCGTCGAAGTCATCTGCCAAACGGTTGGATACTTTTCCAGCACCAGCACATCAGGCGTTCCGACGGTCCCGGGAACCGCAATGCGTCCCATATCGTTTCGAACCATGTCAACAATCATTAGATTTTCTGCCCGATTCTTCTCGGATGCTTGCAATTCATCCGCATTGGCCTGATCCGCTTCGGGCGTGAGACCACGTGGGGCGGTGCCCTTCATCGGACGCGATTCCAACTGCGTTCCCTCCAGTCGGAAGAAAAGTTCAGGCGAGGCGCAGCAAACCGTCCAGTGGGGCGTCTTGATATAGGCACCATAATCCGCACGTTGCGCTGAAGCCATCTTAACAAATACCGGCCAGGGATCATCCGCAAACGAACGATGAAGGCGGTAGGTCAAATTCACCTGATACGCATCGCCTTCCTCGATGTAGCATTTGATCCTCTCAAACGCAAGAGCATAATCATGAGGACTCATCGATGCATGCCACGATGACGATGACACGCAGGACGAATTCTCCACAGCCGGCATCGCGAACACGCTCGGTGCAGCATAGAGACCGAACCAGAGTAGCGGCTGATGCGCGGCATCATCGTGACGCACCACGAAGGCAGGATCGAATGCAGGCGAGGCATCATACGAAACAAACCCCACCGCGTACAGGCCCGGCATTTCAACCCGTTTTTCAACATAGCGAAGTTTTTCCAGTACTTCGCTCACTTCGAACGCCTGAACCACTTCGCAAGGATTTTCAAACAACAGCCAGCATTTCCGCCTCGCTTCGTGCAGAATCACTGAATTTTCGGGAATAGTCATTTACGGATCATTCCGCGCTCACCGAGACCCTGCTATAACATATCGCTACAACTTCCCACATTTTCAGTCGCTCGCTTGAGAAGCTCCTCGATAAAAACAAGCTCGAAAGGTTTCGTCAGCGTAGCCATAATTTCATTACTGCTCTCGATTTCTGCAACAAGTTCATCAGAAGCCGCACCGGTAATGACGATCAAAGGGCGTCCCTGCGCCTTTTCTTTGAGTTCAATGATCCACTGCTCTGCGACATCGGGCCCGTCGGGCAAATAGACATCCGCAATAATAACGTCGATCCGTGGCTCAGCCTGGCACATTCGCTTACGTCCCTCTTCACAAGTCGCCGCACAGAAAGGGGTATGATGGAACATAGAGACAAGACGCATCAAATAATTGCGCACATCGTTATCGTCATCAATAATCAAAATTTTTGCCATCATTTTCTCCTTGCTATACTCACGCTTTTAACTCCACCTATGATAGAGAATACGCTCCACCATGACAAGCGATTTCTACTCTCACTTCTCAAGCGAGTAAAGCGCGTTATCTCCAGAAATAAAACCACACCCCGGAGCGGAAAATCCTTCTTTTCCGCCATAATCGTATGCTTTAACAAGTGCCTCAACATGCCCGTCACAAAAGGCCATGTTTGTTTTGCCACGATGCCGAAACCCCTGCGTGCCTGCCAGTCGGATAGACTTGTTACTGCCGTCGTATTCGGTATCGCGTTGAGGTGCACGCATAAATTTGTTAGCCCCTCCACTGTACTGCCCATCTCCGAAAAGCGCGGTTTGAGATGGCTTTTTAAGCTGCGAAAGACGCGCAGGCGTCTTTCGCTTGCCGCTGTCGCCAGAAATCTTGCCAATGAAACTACAGTTGTAGTTATAGCCCGTATAGGGATTATTCTTCCAGTTCGCCTTCCCACCCAGATACGCTGGACACTGCATTACCGAGTTAATGCCATACCCGCTCCACATCTCGCCAGGGCGAACCGTTCCATCTTTGGATGTGATGAAGTCCCAGCACGCCGACTCGCCATTCGCATTCCTCAATCCCCACGGGAACTCACCACGATGCTCATCCGCATAGGCAATGGCAGCCGTCGCCATCATGCGTAGATTCGAAGCACACTTGGACTGAGCTGCCGCATCGCGCGCAGCGAAAATGGAACCGGACGTCACTACGGCGAGAACAGAAATCACCCCCATGACGACGAACATTTCTATAAGGGAGAAAGCACCCTCCGCCCCCTCGTCGCTGCACGGGGAGTCGGGAGTTAGGTGGCTCGTGCGAAAAAAAATGCTATGGTGATTTTTTGAGTTCAAAAAAAACTTTGTCGCGAACTTTGTCGTGAACTTTGTCGAAGCTGGTGTGGTTGAAGAAGCTTTTCGTGTTTTGAGTGCCTATGAGATTTTAACGCAAGGGCGGGCGCGAAGGACGCAAGGGGTAAGAGAAGTCGTTAGTCAAAAAACTTTGTAGCGAACATTGTCGAAATAATGGGGTCGAAAAAGTTTTTAGGGGTTAGGCCTTAGCTCGGCAGAGAAAGCGTTCTGAAACCATTCCGTACGGGAATTGGCGCACCTAAGGCCTAAAACCTAAGGCCTTTCTTGCTCGGACGAAATCCCAACTTTGTAGAAGAAGTTGGTCGCCGCGCTGTCGACAGGAACACTAAAAACAGACTCGAATCCGGTTTCTGTGAAAAAGGTTCCCTCATGCGTCGGCAGACTATTCCGGTATAAGCCGTTCACATCCGAAGCCTTGCCGATCTGGAAGCCGTCAAACGCGAACTCGGCCGATGGAACTCGGAAAATAGCCTTTCCGTTTTCAACCGTAAAACTGGAGATAGCAAAGTTCTCAACTGCCGTGGCATTAGGTGCAATGCCCAACGCCGCATTGTAGAAGTTCGGTTTACCATTCACTGCCATAACACCCTTGCCCGTCACGCTCTCGTCTGGAACAACCGTCCACGCATAGTTGTCGCGCACCCAGTTGTCATACGGCAAAGCTGGCGAGACGTCCGCAAAGGCATCGATTTCAGACCAGAGAGCCTCTTCCGAATCCGAGACCGAGGTCACCCGCACAAACTGAATCCATTTCTGACCCGTTGTTTCGTCCACTGGCAGGTCAAAACCACCGATGTCAAAGCCCGTACCACCTGCAGAACCGTTGTACAGCATGGCGTATTCTGCAAGCGTTCGGCCAACGAAATTCGTTCCAGTCACTGCCGGATCAACCGGAAGCGTCGGATCCGCCTTGGCTCCCCACCACAGATTGCCCGTGAACAACGAAGCGTCCGGCGCATTCGTGTCGTACAAATGGCTCATAGTTGGAGCAAAGGTATCGGCATTTGACCCGTCCAAATATGAAAACCAATTCACGCCGTCCTGACTCACCTCGACCAGTGCGGGTTCCACCATCACAGTCGAGGCGGCAGTAAACACATATCCTGACGGATCCGTGGTTTCGACAAAATAAGGTCCGCCTCCCAGTGCCTGAAAAGCATTTCCAAACACAATGAAATCAGACCCGAAGGGATTCTGTAGGTCATCCATCACAGGATGGTCAAACGCGACGACCACATAGCCTCCCGTGTTTTCCTCCGTCTTGGACAGAGTCAGAAGCTGGTCGCTACTCCACGCCGGATTGCACGGCACGACTGGCGCATCGGAAGACCAAGGAGGATAACCCCGAGCAACCGTCGAAGGAGATCCGAGAACCGTGGCCGGATCAGAATAGCTCCCGCTTTCATCCTCGTTGACCACACAAGCAACGACCTGATAGGCGAACGGTGTCTCCGCAAAAACGGGAAGAGCCGGAACTGTGGATTCCCCCGTCCGCCAATTGACCCGCTTGAGGGCTACCCAGGTGCCGTCTGCTGGATATACGTAATCGGCACCGCTTCCATAATTCCACGTCGTTCCTTGCGTGAGGACTGCGGTGTTCGCCGTGACCAATGTCCAGTAGTAGGAACTGGAGAAATCATCGACTCCCACATAATCGTCGCTGTCTGTAACCTGACCACCGTCCATGTCGAAAGCACCGCCGTCACCGTCTGCGTCGTAGGCAAAGCCAAGCACCCACGTTCCCCATGACTCGCTGGCAAGCGCAGCATGCAGACGGCGATCTTCATCCGCCAACACCTGAAGAAGATGCGCAACGTTCATCGATGGACCGTCCCAGCGTATGCCCCAAGCCAGACTTGAACCGAGCTTCCCGTTGTTCCAATCGATCACGACAGCGGCTCGGTTCGTCCCCTCGCCGATCCAGTAGTGTATATCGTCAAAGGCAAAGTTTTCCTCGGCGCGGATTCCGGAAAAAGCCAAACTACAACTCAAAACGACAAACGCCGTCTGAAAACCCTTCGTGAACTGTTTCATTGTTGATCATCCTTCGACCAAGCCCGGAGGTGGGCGGAGAACGCACCTGCGCAATCCTGTTGGCTGGAATCACGTCTTCTGGCTTATGACAATCACACCCTTGGCACCTTCCGAAAATCAGATCGATGAAACCTAATTAACGTGGTATTTTGCCTCAAGCTGTCATTTACAGCGGCGAAACCGCGTCCGCTTCTAACGGACTTCCGTGTGTTCCAGCCGACCATCCTCTGGTTGGCTATGGGGTCTATCATAGCCAATCCCCGATTCGCAAAGCAAGAGAAAAGAAGTCGCGAGTTGCGAATTTGTGAACAGAAAATTCGCGAATAGGACATTCGCTTATTCTTCTCATTGTCAGGGCTTCCGGTTCTTGATACAATACCAGACTATTCTTGTAATCGAATTTTAAGGCACTTTATGCAGTTTTTTATGGCCAGTTTTTTTTCGGAGCACTTGCTCACCTATCTTGGATGGATCGGTGCCGCCGTGGCCGTCGTCGTTTTTTTTAGTTTTACGATCTTTATCCACGAATTCGGCCATTTTGTTGCTGCCCGACTTTGCGGCCTTAGGGTGGATGCTTTTTCGATTGGCTTTGGACCTCCTATCTGGCACCGGAAAATCAACGGAACGGAGTACAAAATATCCTGGTTTCCGTTCGGCGGCTACGTGGCACTTCCGCAACTCGACCCCTCTGGAATGCAGACCATCCAAGGTGCAGATGGTGCACCACTTGTCGATATTCCAGCAGCAGCATGGTGGAAACGGATCATCGTCAGCGTTTCGGGGCCGTTTGGCAATATCCTTCTCGCCTTCGTTCTCGCGTTGATCGTCTGGGCGATTCCTCCCGAGGTGGCAGAGGATATGAAGTTTGACGGCGCTGTGGTGGGCTATGTGGCTCCAGAGTCGGATGCAGAAACTTCGGGACTTCGTCCAGGAGATAAGATCTTTTCGGTAAATGGAAATGCAGTTAGCTCTTGGGGTGAGTTCATGACCGAATGCCACCTCGATGCAGCCGACAGTCAGGTTTCCTTGGCCGTTTCCAATCTGCTTGACAGCGCGACGGCAACGCTGGCGGTTCCCGTCCAAAAGAGCAAACTCGGCCACTTTTCAATCGCAGGAATTGAGGAAGGGCACTTCTGTGCAGTTGGTGCTTTCGGCGACGACTCCCCAGCGGAGTCCGCTGGGTTGAAGGTGTCTGATGTCATTATGTCCGTGAATGGTACGCACGTGGTAGGGGTCAACCAAGCTATCGCATTGATTAAACACTCAGGCGGTGTACCGCTTTCCATCGGGTATATGCGGAACCACCATTCTGGAAACGTCCAAATTCTGCCGAATCCTAATCCTGACGGGAGCGGAACTTTTTTGATCGGCGTTGAGTTGTCCCGATACAATGTTAGTGTGCCGATGTGGATGCAATACCGAAAACCTCTCGATCAGATCAAGGGGGATGCTAGTTCGGTCATGCGCGTGCTAGGTGCCCTCTTCGCGCCGAAACAGAAGGGGGAGTCCGCACGCGTAGGCAAGGCCCTCGGAGGGCCGATCATGATCGTCTCAAGCATGTGGCTAACGATGCTTTCCGGCCTTGCAGGGGCTCTCTCGTTCGTACGTTTTTTGAATGTGAACTTGGCCATGCTTAATCTCCTGCCCTTACCCGTGCTGGATGGCGGACATATCGTGTTTGCCTTGTGGCGCGGCCTCTTCCGTCGCGAAATCCCATCGGTCTTGATCAATGCGCTTGTTAACGTCTTCGCTGTATTGCTGATCGGCATCTTTATCCTCATTTCCATGCGCGACGTCTGGAGCTTGTCGGTTCTGTTTGGCGGAAGTCGCGATAAGGACAAGCAGGAGCAGGTTGAGCGTGCCGAGTCTGGTGCACCAGATCAAGCGGTGCCCTCTGAACAAGCTAATTTTTAATTTCCCGGATTGATGATGAATGCGATAACAAACATGAATCCGAAACATGATGCACCAGGGGTTCTGGCTCGATCGAGAACACATCGTATCCTGCTCGGCAGAATTCCGATTGGTAGAGGAGCCCCCGTGTCTGTGCAAACGATGGCGGATACCGACACGCGAGACGTGGAGGCTTCCGTTCGTTGTATTTTGGAGGCGGTCGAAGCGGGTTGCGATATCGTGAGGCTTGCCGTTCCCGACACTCAGGCCGCACAGGCACTGGCGACGATCCGAAAGCAGACCGAAGGTGTGCCGCTAGTAGCCGATATCCATTTTGATTGGCGGCTGGCCATGCTTTCGCTGGAAGCAGGCGTCGATGGACTCAGGATTAACCCCGGCAACATCGGTGGAGCTGACCGCGTTAAGGCGGTTGCTCAGGCGGCGAAGGCGCGTAAGGTGCCGATCCGCATTGGCGTGAATGCCGGTTCTTTGGATCCCGCCTTACTCGCTAAGCATCGCGGCGCAACCGCAGAGGCGCTTGTTGAGAGCGCATTGGGACATGCGGCATTGCTGGAGGCTGTTGATTTTTATGACATCAAAATCTCCGTTAAGGCTTCAGACATTCCTCGAACACTTGCCGCTTACCGTCTGCTTTCAGCATCAACCCACTACCCGCTTCACTTGGGCCTGACTGAGGCGGGTACGTTTCTGGCGGGAACTGTCCGCTCGTCGGTTGCCATGGGTATTTTGCTCAACGAAGGCATCGGCGATACAATTCGCGTTTCCTTGACGGACAAGCCCGTGAAGGAAGTGGCCATCGGGCTGGAGCTTTTGCGTTGCCTCGGGTTACGTGCACCAGGCGCGAATGTCACGTCTTGCCCGACCTGCGGTAGAACGCAGGCCGATGTCATCAACACCGCACATAACGTCGAGATTGCGCTAGAAAAGCTCTATCGTCAGAATCCAGCAATGAAGCGACCCCATGTCGCGGTGATGGGCTGTGTGGTGAATGGTCCAGGCGAAGCGCGCGACGCTGATATTGCGCTTGTCGGCGGAAAAAGTGAGTTTCTGCTCTATATTAAAGGGATGCACGTATCACGGCATCCGCAAAGCGAAGCGGTGGAAGCCCTTGTTGAAGCCGTCAGGAGGTTCTCGTGAGTGACGGATCTTGTTTGATTCCAAAAGCGCGTCATTCTAATCGTGCAGTGCGACTGGCCAACTGGGTCAAGCGCATCCATTTGGCCGCCGATCTGGTGGCACTTTCCCTTTCTTACTTTGTCGTCTATTTCTCTCGCTTCCCGGGGACTTTCGTTGGCCTGCTGGGGGGGCGTCTTGAGTTTTCAAGCACGTATGCCCGTGTCTATTGGAATCGTGCACCTATCTATCTTGGCTTGACGTTTGCGTTCCTCTTCGTGGTTTATGCGGTGCTCGGCATGTATGAAGGGAATCGGCGAATACGCAAAACGCCGATCCTCTGGAACGCGCTCGTCGGCAATGGTTTTGTTATCGGCTGCGTAGCCGTGTATCTATTTTTTTCCAAGAGCACGTGGCACATGCGCAGTTTTCTCCCGCTTGTTATGCTTGTCAATATCCTCATGACCGTCCTAGTCCGACGGGTGACGAATTCAATCTTGTATAAAGCACGTAAGCGGCATCCATCACTCCGCATTAAGACCTTACTGATTGGGTTTACTGACGATGCAGAACGCCTGAACAAATGGTCTGCGGAGGGTCGTCTCAAGGGTTGCGATATCGTGCATCGCATTGCTTCTCCTCGCGACATCCTAGATGTACGCCGGATCTTGCCACCGCTTCTAATGCCTGATCTTGGTGCTATATTTGTTATGGATCGGGACATGAAGACCGACACGATCATGGACATCGTTCGCATTTGTGTAAAGCACAACAAGTCAGTAAATGTTCTTTTCCCGCGCTTTCTGGAACTTCATAACCCCTTCTCGTATGGCGATACGATGGAAGGCATCCCGATCATCCACTTCCCGTCACCCGAGTTCTCGACCACAGATGTCTGGCTCCGGAGGCTGGGATCAAGAGTGGTGGCCACCCTGATGCTGGTGATTTTATTTCCGGTGCATCTCGTTCTCGCTTTGTTTATTACAATTGACAGTTGCGGCCCCACCTTCTTCGTGCAAGAACGGGTGGGTCTAAATGGCAGGGTATTCAAGATGTTCAAGTACAGGACAATGTGTGAGGATGCCGAGACGAAGCTCGACGCGCTGCGCTGTCTGAACGAAAGTGACGGTGCTCTCTTCAAGATACAGAATGATCCACGCGTAACGCGTCTCGGACACTTTTTACGGAAAACCAGCATCGATGAACTACCACAGCTTGTGAATATCCTGCGCGGGGAAATGCGTTTCGTTGGTCCCAGACCGTTGCCAGCAAGAGATCTTAAGGGCTATGAACACGCTTGGTCTTTCATGCGTCAGACGTGTCCCCCCGGCATCACGTGCATCTGGCAGGTTGCCGGTCGAAGCAGCGTAGGGTTCGAGGATATGTGTTTGTTGGACATCTGGTATGCACTTAATCGAAACTGGATTCTCGACCTGCGTATTGTCTTTAGGACGGTCTGGGTGGTGGTCTTTGGCAATGGGGCGTACTAAGGGATGCAGGATTCTGGCTTCCAAAAAAAGGATTGAATCAATGCTTGATCATGTAAAAGTCACAACGCTCGATAACGGTTGTCGCATCGTCACCTCGACAATGCCAGACGTAGAAAGTCTCGCCGTCGGCTTCTTCTCAACCGTCGGTTCGCGCTATGAATCGCACCGCCAGTCGGGTCATAGCCACTTTCTCGAGCACATGCTCTTTAAAGGATCGGCGAAGCGTTCCGCTCGTGCCATCTCTCAGGCAATTGAAAGCCGAGGCGGAAACATGAATGCGTACACGAATTTTGAAAACACCGTATTCTACGCAGTTGCGCCCTCCACTTCTGCCGCGCTGACGACCGATGTGCTGGGTGACATGTACGCATCGCCAAAACTTACGAAAGGGGATGTTGATAAGGAGCGGACTGTCATTCTAGAAGAAGTCAACATGTACCACGATCAGCCCGATGCCCATGTCATGGACTTGGCGCAACAGGCCCTGTGGACTCGGCATCCGCTCGGTAGCCAGATTTTGGGCACCGTTAATTCGCTCAAGGCCACGACGGCGGAATCGTTGCGTGAGTATCATGACTATCACTACAACGCGCATGCCACCGTCATCGCTGCCGCTGGCAACATCACCCACGAAAAATTTCTCGACCTCGCGGCCCGTTATGCCGCACGATTACCTGTCGGTGTTTTGCGTAAATGCAAGGCGACGACCGAAGCCACGCCGATGACACACTTGATCTTCGATCGGCGCGAAACCGAACAGGTGCAAGCCGTCATCGGATACCGGACCTGCGGACGCTACGATCCTCGCCGCCATACCTTGAACCTGCTCAACGTTGTATTAGGCGGGAACATGAGCTCGCGGCTTTTTCAGGTCGTGCGCGAAAAGCACGGTCTTGCCTATTCGGTGTCGTCATTCCCGTCGTTCTACAACGATACGGGTGCGTTTCAAATCTCCGCTGGTCTTGATCGCAAGCGTAGCGTGAAGGCACTCGCGCTCTGTGCCGCCGAAATCAATAAGATTGCCACAACGGTTGTTCCTAAGGCCGAGTTCGAACGCGCCCGTGAGTATATGCTCGGTTGCCTTCGACTCGGACTCGAAACGGCGCACAGCCACATGTCATGGATTGGGAACGGCACCTTACGCAACCAGCTTATCACACCGATGCAGGCGATGGAGAATATCAAGCGCGTGACGCGGGAGGATGTGCTCGCGATAGCTTCCGAAATTTTTAAACCCGAAAACACCACCCTCACGCTTGTGATGCCGCGCTCTGACGTGGCTGAACCGGAAGCCCACCTTGTTGCGGTTATGCCGTAATCGTGCTCGGTTCGCCTATCACGTTCAGCGAGTGGATCACAATGACGAAAGGAATCCCGATGGAAAACTTTGAATATTGCAATGCAACACGGATCGTCTTCGGTAAAGGAACGCAAAGCCGCGTCGGCGAGCTTGTTAAGACCCATGCGGATAAGATTCTGCTTCACTTTGGTGGTGGGAGTATTAAGCGGAGTGGTCTCTACGATGAAGTCGTTGCCTCGCTGAAAAAAGCTGGCATCGAGATTGTAGAACTGGGCAACGTTAAACCCAACCCTCGCCTTTCGCTGGTTAAGAAAGGCATTGAACTTTGTCGCAAGGAGAAGATCGATTTTATTCTCGCCGTCGGCGGTGGCAGTGTCATCGACTCCGCGAAGGCTATCGCGATGGGGGTGCCGTACGCAGGCGATGTCTGGGACCTTTTTGCAAAGGGAATTCCGATTGATCGCGCATTGAAGGTTGCAACTGTCCTCACCATCCCAGCCGCTGGAAGCGAAGCCAGTCTCCATACGGTCATCACAAACGAAGCGGCCGGACTCAAACTCGGATATGGCGCAGAAGTGCTACGCCCCATTTTCAGCATTCTTAACCCCGAGCTTTGTCTGACGTTGCCGGAGCATCAGATTGCCAATGGTGTCAGCGACATGATGAGCCATATCTTTGAACGCTATTTCACCAACACGAGGAACACTGATCTGACCGACTCGCTTTGCGAGGCCACGCTTCGCACAATCATGAAAAACGCGCTTTTGCTGCGTAAAAATCCTAAAGATTACAATGCGTGGGCAGAAATCGTCTTTGGTGGATACGTTGCGCATAAGGGAATCCTTGGCGTGGGCCGCAGTCAAGATTGGGCATGTCATGGCATCGAGCACGAACTGTCGGCACTTTACGATGTCGCTCACGGCGCAGGACTTGCCGTTGTAACACCAGTCTGGATGGAACACGTGTACAAAACGAACGTGCCGATGTTCGTGCAGTTCGCAGTCAACGTGATGGGCGTCGACGGCAGTTTCCGCGACCCCGAAGGGATTGTACAGGAAGGTCTCGACCGTCTCCGCGAGTTCTATTCCAAGATGGGGCTGCCCAGCACACTCGCTGGTCTCGGCATCGACGAGGATCAACTTGAGCTCATGGCGAAGAAGGCTACGAAAATTGCTTTCGGTGCAGAGAGCCCTCTCGGCGGATTAAAGAAACTCTATTGGCAGGATGTGCTCTCGATCTATACGCGCTGCAAGTAAACGGCGAGATGCAATACAAAACAATTATTATCGGCGGCGGCGTCTCTGGGCTGGCCTCAGCGGCATTCTCACGTCATGCACTTGTGTTAGAGCGGATGAAGCAGCCGGGGCGCAAGTTGCTGGCAACTGGCGGAGGGCGGTGCAACATCACGCATGATGTCGATGTGGACGGCGTAATGGCAAAATTCGGTAAGCGTGCACGCTTCATGGTCGATGCGCTTTACGCATGGAGTCCTGAGAGCATCCGCGAATTCCTCAGTGAACGCGGTGTGCCGACTGTCGTCGAGGACGACGGATGCGTCTTTCCTGCTTCAGGTCGTGCGGATGATGTTCTCAATGCGCTTGTCGACGCGGCTCGTAAGGCGGGGGCGGAGATAAGATGCGGACTCAAAGTCAAGCGTGTGCTACTGAACGAGGCTGGAACAGCCGTTCGCGGTGTCGAGACAGATTCCGGTGACATCATTGAAGCGAAACGGGTCATTCTTGCCGCGGGAGGTAGGAGCAAGCCTGAGTTGGGTTCCGATGGTTCGGGCTTTGTGATTGCTAAAGATCTCGGACTCAAGGTCACGCCTGTGTATCCTGCCCTCGGATCGCTGATCGTGGAAGATACATGGGTTGCGGAGTTAGCAGGACTGAGCTGCCCAAGCGTCTCGCTCCAAATTGCTGAAAAAGGGTATTCGCACGAACAGATGTCAGGGTCTTTACTGTTTACGCACAAAGGACTGAGTGGCCCACCGGTGCTGGCAGTTTCGGGGCTGGTTGCACAGGCACTCGATGAGCTCGGCGGTCGCGTTCGGTTAAAGGTGTGTTTTCGTGACGACATGCAAGTAGACGATTGGCTCGCGTTGTTTGAAAGCTGGAGACGTCCGTCTGGCACGCGGCTCGTTCGCAAGTTGCTTGGGAAGGCGTTGCCCAAGGCTCTGGCTGAGATGTTGTGTAAGCTGGCGAGCATTGAGGAAGAGACGACAGTTGCTTCTTTTAATCGAGGCCAGACGGAGCGGCTCGCGGAGCGTTGCGCCGTGTGTCCTCTGACGGTTTCGGCTACTGATGGATGGGATAAGGCAATGATGACGCGAGGTGGTGTTGCCCTAAGTGAGCTGGATCCAAAGACGATGGCGTGTAAACGAATTGCCGGACTTTACTGCGTCGGCGAACTTGTCGATCTCGACGCGCCGTGTGGTGGCTATAATCTGACCTGGGCCTTGGCCTCAGGTCGCCTAGCCGGCGAGTCTTTGTTGTAATAGTATCTCAGGACTATGGACTTCTCTTGCTAGCCGCCGCTCTGGATTTCCTGAGCTACGCATGCATGGCAAACCCCAAGATACACACGTTCCAGAGCATACACCTCGCCTAATGCTTTAATCGCCACTGGTGGCGGCTGGTGGGGAAGCTCAGAGCAATCTACGTCAATGACCACCTCACAGCGAGTACAAAGGAAATGATCGTGTTCATGAAGATTCCCTTCAAAACGAAATCGATGCGTCGGCAAGGCCAGCATTTTTGCTAATCCTTTAGCGGAGAACATATTAAGCGTTCGGTAAACGGTATCCAGCGACAAGGTGGGCATCTCAGCACGAAGAGATTCGTAAACCGCTTCGACATCGGGGTGATCCGTTCGCGTCTGAAGCGATTTAAGGATATTGGCGCGTTGGGCTGTTGGGGTAACGCCTCGCTCTCGCAGTTTTTCGTAGTATTTCGTGATCATAAAGTCATCCAAATCAGTGATGGTAACAACGCCAAAAGAATTCTACTTGAGAGAAATAAGAATAAATAAAACCCCGACGGCTCCGTTTACGCCGCTTCCCGAAGCAGAAGATCTCGCGCTTTTCTAATCAGCCGCTTCTTGCTCCTCTTCTGTTGTTGAGGCAGGGGTGACGGCTGGCGTTTTGTCTGCCGGAGCTGTCGCTTTGGGTTCAGGTTTTGGCTTTTCTTTGATGAAGTCAGCGCGTTTCTTCATCATCTTTTCCGCGTTGTTCGCTGTGATGACGTAGATCCACTTGCCGGATTCAGCGTTGAAGGCATCGACCTTTTTCTGGACGGCTGCGTTCTCGGTTTCGTTCGTACCAACTGGCGTGAAGATTGCAAGGAGGTGGAGGTAACGACCCGTTGAGTTTGCGGCTGTGTTTCCAAGCGCAGCGGTGTAGGATTCGCCGTTCTTGAGGGTAGCCGCGAAGACCGTGCCTGTCGTCAGTCCTAGTTGATCAGGCGTGAGCGCAGGATCAGCGATATCATCGAAGTTCAGGTAGCTAAGTGCAGACTCTACGCTGTAGAATTCAGAGGTGTCGAGTTCTTCGCCTTCGGCTAGATCGGCCATAGACCAGGCGCCACTTGTCTTTGTGAGCGAAACGGCACTTTTTCCGCTTACAATTTCGATGGCGGTAACATCACTGGCAGGAATCGAGGCGATCTTTGTCTCGACCCATCGTTTGGAGTCGCCGTCGAACGCTTCTAGGGCATCGCCAATCAAGAAGGTTCCGTCATCGGTCGCAACATAGCGTCCCTCAGGGTTGGGGCCTCCTCCGTAAGGTGTCATTTCTTCGGAAGCGGCGCGCATACGTTTTTCACCGAGCGTGAGTTTGGCCAGTGTCGCACCAGCCGCATCCTTGATCGCGAGTTTGCCGGGCTTGTCGCCAAGTTTCGAAGCATCAGCGGTGTGTCCGATCTTGAGTTCGTCGAGGTTCAAAAGCGCCTGCCGGATCCGCGTGATGTCGGCTGGGTAGCCGTACAGGGATTCAACAACCCAGCCGGCATCGGTACTTTGCAAGTTGATAGGGCCTGTGGTTTCGTTAGCGATTTCGACTTTTGCAACTTTGCTGAGGTCTAGTTTAGCCAGCAGGGGCTTGCCAGTGATCGATGGTGTCTGAACGGCGCTTCTGTTGTTACTGAAGTAGGCCGCGATGACGAGCAGGGCGGCCACGATAGAAAGCGAGATTAGTTTTTTAGATGTCATTTTAAAATCCTTTTCAGATGCGGAACAGGAATGATTGATCCCGTCCCGCCGTCTTAGAAATTAGTGCCTTCTTCTTCTCCGGATGCCGTGGACGATGCCGAAACAGACGACGATCAGTGGGATGAGGCCGACGTTGATGATTTTGAGTTTGATGCCGAGACGCTCGATATCACGGTTGAGGCTTTTTCGAACGTTCTTCAGTTCGCGTCGCGTCTCCGCCTGCTTTGTCCGGAACTGCTCCAGTTCGTCCTGTTGCTCCTTCGAGAGAATGAGGCGGTCGCTTCCTGTCTTCTGGTTCTCGAGTGCGGAGAGGCGCTGCTGGGCTTCCTGAAGTGCAGTTTCAAGCCGCTCTTCTTCGGCCTGCCACTGTCTGGCGGCCTTGACTTCCAGCTCGTCGACCTTTTTGAACGGGCGGTTGGACTTGCCGCGTGACCGTACGCCGATGAGTTCTTCTTTTCCCGATAGCTGTTCGACCGTGTTGGCGAAGAGTGTTAGGTTGTCGTTGATCGGCCTGGCACTTGCGCCGAAAAGCGAGTTAACGATCTGTACACAGAAACGGTCGTGGAGCATGTCGACGTCGCCGAAAACAATGACGGTGCTCTTGCCGGATTCGAGTGCGTCTGGCACGGCATTCGTGTCGGAGCCAACCATTCCGCCGGGGAAGGCGGTTTTGAATTCGCCCCGCAGACGTGCCGCCAGGACGCGTTGTACGCCATCAGGTTTCATCTCTCGATTCGGAGCCATACCGTACTGCATGGCCATCGCATCGATCACGCCGTTGTCATCCTTTGATGTTGTGATGAGTGGCTTGAAGGTGATGTCGTCGGAGGTTTCGTCGGTAAGTGCGCCAGCGAAAGGCATCATGACCTGTGTAAGCCGAGCCGTGAGCAAATCGTCAGCCGCAAGGTTGTCGGCATCGAGCGACAGAAATGCCGGGTTCTTCTCCACCTTGCCGTTTCCAGCGTTCAGGGGGGTGGCGAGGCTCCTGTCCGCAACGATTTTGGCCGTGTCGAACCGAACACCCCACGCTGCAAACAAAGTCTCGAGCGATGAGGGGCCTGGGGCATCTGCTTGTGGCATCTGTTGCATCATCGGATTCGCCTGTGGGTTTGCCTCGAAGTCGGCGATGCAGAGCGGATCGACAAAGACCATAAGCCGTCCGCCGCGCAGGACGAACTGATCGATGGCGAATTGTGTTTTTTCGGAGAAATTCTTCGGATGAATCACGATCAGCGTCTGGATTCCGGAGTCGATGGACTCGACTTCTTCTGGGACTTCGCGTACGGTGTAGTCGTAACGAAGTTCGCTCAGGACAGTCCAGCCGGGGTCAGCTTGTCTACGATCGCGTTGGGCCATTGGATTTTGTGGTGACCCCAAAACCGGCAAACTGCTCATGATACCGAGAATGGGCTTTTCGGGCCAGACGACGCGGGTGATCAGTCGGGTAATATCATATTCCAGCGTAGCCTCCGTACTCGGGCTGAAGCCAGGGATGGCCTCTTCGGCATCGCCACAAACGGCAACGAGGCCGAAGTAAGTCGGTAGTCCGAAAGGGTTCGTCTGCTGGGGCTGGATCCCGTGGCGCCTAGCCCATTCTTCTTCATCTGAATCTGGTTTCGGATCGTAAGCTTCGAGAATGACTCGACCTTGCCCAGCGATTTCGTACTCTTTGAGCAGATCGCGGATTTTATCGGCATAATTTTTCAGCCCCATTGGCGTTTCCGACGAACTGGCACTGAAATAATATTTCAGCGTTACATCATGATCGACCTTACCCAGAAGCTGGCGCGAACCGTCGGAGAGCGTGTAGAGCTTCTCGTCCGTGAGGTCGGTGCGCAGACGTAGATTCGAGACGATGGTGATGATGGCACCGAGGATCACGAGCAGAACGGCGAGTCCGGCGACCCCAGTACCAAGACGAGTGAATTTTTTAAAACAACTTTTGCACATAGTTAGACTCCTTGAAAGATTCGCCTACGAGGCTTTGCGGTTATCCGTAACAACGTGAGCAGCGGCAAGCATGAAGACCATGACACCAGCATAGTACACGATGTCCTTCAGGTCGATAACGCCTCGACGCAGTGCATCGAAATGGCTCAGAAGGCTACAGGCCGAGAGTGCGTTGACGATGCCAGCCGGAATGCCCCAGCGAGCCACGGCGTTGATAAACGGGTCGAACCCGATAATCAGCATCAACAAACAGATTGCCAATGCGATGACGAAACCGATGGCTTGGCTACGCGAGAGCGCAGAGGCAAATACGCCGATTGCCACGCAGGCTCCTGCCATCAGAAAGGATCCGAAATAGCCACAGGCGATGATTCCGACATCAGGGCTGCCAAGCCAGAGTGTCGTCAGCACGATGGGGAAGGTAAGGCATAGCGCGATGCCAATAAACGCCCAAGCAGCGAGGAACTTGCCGACCAAGGACTCCATGAGGGTCACGGGGAGCGTGAGGAGCAGTTCGATCGTGCCATTGCGGCGCTCTTCTGCCCAAGTCCCCATTGTTGCGGCGGGTACAAGGAGGAGATAGACCCACGGGTGCCAGATGAAAAATGGCATCAGATCCGCCTGCCGTTGTTCGTAGAACATCGTTACGGCGAACGTCAGGAATCCGGTCAGGACAAGAAACGCCACGAGAAATACGTAAGCGATCGGCGAGTCAAAATACGATTTGAATTCGCGCCGAAAAATAGTGGTGACATTGTGTGATTTAGCCATTTTTAACTCCTCCCGTCATCGTTAGGTTGCGGAATACCACGTCGAGGCGTCCCTGAGGATCTTTAGCCTTCAATTCAGCCGGTGTGCCGTTGGCGACGATGCGCCCGTCGGCGATAACGAGCGTGCGTGTGCAGACGGCTTCCACTTCCTCGAGGATGTGTGTTGAGATGATGATTGCTTTGTCGGCAGCCATTTCTTTGATCATGTTGCGGACGACAAATTTCTGGTTTGGGTCGAGTCCGTCGGTTGGCTCATCCATGATGAGCACCTGTGGATCATGGAGAATCGCCTGCGCGAAGCAGGTTCGCTGGCGATAGCCCTTCGAAAGTGTTTCAATAGTCTGCCGACGGACGCTTTCTAGCTTACTCCGGCTGATAGCTCCTTCGACCTTCTCGCCGAGTTCTCGACCCCGATAGCCGCGGATGCGAGCGATAAACGTGAGGAAATCTGTCACGGTCATGGTGCCATAGCCGGGCGCATTCTCGGGAAGGTAGCCGATGCACCGCTTGGCGGCGACGGGGTCTTTAAGGATGTCGTGGCCGCAGATCACGGCGGTGCCGGAGGTCGGCGGAATGAATCCTGTAATCATGCGCATCGAGGTTGATTTTCCGGCTCCATTGGGGCCGAGAAATCCAAGAACTTCACCCTTCTTGACTTCAAAGGATATGTCTTTGACAGCTTGGAACGAACTGAAATTCTTCGTCAGGTTGTTTACTTTTAGCATCGATAGATTCTCCTCGTTGTTACGAATTGAAGTCACCCTTCGAATAAACTTTCGCTAGGGTGGTGGCAGTGTTTCAACTATGCCACAAAAAAAACATTGTCCGACAGTATACCACCAGACGTATAAAAAATGGAATGAAATCTTTTGGACAATGCACTTTTTTTGAACGCCGTGACATCGGAAGTGCGGAGAAATATGTGAGCTTAAGTAAGAAGACGCACGGCGAGAGGCGTTGTGTAGAAAGAACCAGAATCTGTCAAACGTCTGATTACACATTAGTTGTAATTTTGTAATGAATTGGTCCCTTTTTTTTGATAATCTTTTCTGAAGTTAGCTGGGACTCAACATAATAACGTGTGTTATCAATAACATGGAGAAACTTCCGTAGTATGAAAAAGATCCTCGGGACAGTAGGTATAGCAGTTTGTCTTGTAGCGCAATGCGCTTCAGGGCAAGAAGTCAAAGTCGAACCAAAAGTCGAAGTCGAACCAAAAGTCGAAGTCGAACAGCCGAAGAAAGCTATTTTAAGCTTTGGTGGCGACAACCGTACGCGGTACGAATTCATGGATAATTGGCCGAAGGGCGGCGGCATTGTGCCAGGAACTTCATACGATGAGTATTGGCGCATTCGTACGCGGGTCTGGAGTGAGGCTGATTTTGATGATAGTCTCCTGTTGCGCATCCGTATTGGCAATGAATTCCGTAGTTATCGGAATTCGTTCGCGAACCGTAATCGGAGCAAGTTCCCCGACGAGATTTATGTAGATAATCTTTTTGCGCAGTACAAGAATGATGATTGGGCACTGAAAGTAGGACGCTTTGAAATGATGAAAGGTGCCTGGCGCGTCATTGGTGACGGAACTGCCGCGGACGGATCCAGAACCATTTATTTCAATGGTGCTGTTCTGACCCATAAATTCGGAGAGAAGAGTTCGGTTGACTTTATCAGCACATGGAATCACTATCGTGATGATATGACCATAGGGGAACCGGATACAGGCACGTACGATCTGACCTTCATGCGAAGGGGCGATCCGTATTCGAAGATGGATGAGGGAATGCTTGCCGCTTATGCTGAAATCCGTGAGCTCGAATACCTTCCATACGATCTCTACTGGATCTGGAAAAAGGAAACCAGCTTCCACGGTGGAGAAGAGCGTTTCCCCGGTCGCGACTTTCACACAGTGGGCTTTCGCCTGCTTCCAATCTTCAACGATTGGCTTTCTGGTGAATTGGAAGGAGCCTATCAGTTCGGTAGCGTTGATTCGGCAGACGGGTTTGATTCCCGTGATATCAGCGCGGGCATGGGTTTTGGTGGGCTGACCGCAACGGCGAACGAAGCGGCTTGGAAGCCCAGCCTCAAGTTAGGCGCACTCTACATGAGCGGTGATAAGGACAGTTATTACTCGACGACAGACGGCAGCACGGATACGGGCTGGAATCCGGTCTTCGGGCGTTTGCCGCCGGCTGGAGATATTCCGATCTTCATGTATGATGTTGGTCGCTGGTCGAATCTGGTTCACCTGAATGCAGAAGTGAGCGTTAAGCCTGCCCCAGGCCACTCCGTTAGTTTAGAGACGGGTCCGATGTATGCGATTGAGAAAGATTACGAAGCTACCGATCATTACCGAGGCTTGTATACGCGTGCCGTTTATAACTTTCCCGGGCCGACCGTTGCAGGCATCAGCTTCAATGGGCTTATCTCGGGGGATGTTTTCGAGTACGGCGATTACTTTGAGACAGAGGAAAGCCGTGCGACGTCGATTCGCCTCGAATTGATTGCTAAATTCTAGAACGGGGTACACAGGGATAGAATCCTGCCTATAACTTCTGGGTGAGCTTTATAAAATAAAAGCGCACCCATTTAAACAGCGAGATAATCGTTACGGTCACGTCATGAGCGGAACGTCTTTGAACCAAGTTTCGTCGATCACCTTGCCGAGGAGATAGTACTTCTTGTCATTATACCATAGCACACACTTATCGTTGACCTGTGTGCTGCTGGTGTAGAAGGAATTACCAGTTGGGCGGTCGATGAACAGCTTCGGTGGTGCGAACCAGATCGGCTGCTCGGCGGCGGATTGGAACGTTCCCGCAATGAGGTACAAGGGACCTCGTTTCTGCCAGGCGGAGTCGGAATTGAAGTCAAACGTGTTGTGGACCATCGCAAAATAATAGCCGCTGCCTGCTTCTGTGGCCTTCCAATCGTACATGGGACACGGGGACACAGGATGAAGGTAAGGCGTTCCGCCGTCTCGATCCAACAGCGGTTTCGGCGCAGTCCAGTTTTGCCCATCATCGATGCTGACTGACCAGTACGGATGCCCAGCGCCTGTGCGCATCAGGGTGAACAGGCGTCCGTCTGGGAGCTTCACCAGCGATGCCTCTTCACAGATGTTGCAGAACGACGAGTCAACGGCCAGAACTTTTTCATTACAGGAGAACCAACGAATCTCAATATCCTTGACGGCAGGGTTGTCGTCGATGTTCTCGAATTGTAGAAACTGGGTGGCGTGGCGACGGCGACCCTCAATCTCAACATGGCGGGTCATCGCCACCAAGTATTTGCCTCCCTTGCCCAAGCGTAGGGGCCGCTGCCAGTTGCACCAGTCCGGGGGCATGTTTGGATCTGGGTTGTCGTATTGCATGCGCGGCATGGGGATGTTTTCCGGCTCGGACCAGGTTTCGCCGTCGTCATCCGAGTACCGACCGAACATGAGACCGCAATGCTGATGGTGCAAGCCGTGCTTTCCCTCGATCTGCTGATTGTAGAGCACGTAGATTCGCCCCGACATACTGACCATCGGCTGCTGCCAGGAGGCAATGGGACAGGGGCGCAACCCACATTCTGAGCCTGCAAGGACGATGGGAGTCGTCCATGTCGCTCCCTTGTTCGTGCTTTTTGAAAAAGCGATGTGCTGATCTTGGTTGCCTTCGCGAGAGGCCTGTGTCCACACGGCAAATAGGCGTCCATCCGACTTATCGAAGACCTGAAAATGGTCGTTGTACGTGTCACCGCGCTCTTCCGGCTTATTCTTCGGGACGAACACAATATAATCCGGTTTTGAAGTTTGAATATCAGACTCGTTCATCATTTCATCTCCTTTGGCATCCTTTCAGTGGTAATGAGGTACCACCCATCATCTTTGATTCACTAAAAGGACATTCTTGACTCTCAAACCTAACTTTACCACATTTGTTATTGTTTGTTCAAGTTATGTTGTCGCCCTCGTGCCTGCATGCCCTCACGGGCGTCCAACAATTCTAATTATGGCAAATCTTCTCTGAAGCGGCGTGCTCGGAGAGCCCGCCCT
>CAZKJH010000030.1:0-31049 GCA_964553035.1 uncultured Lentisphaerales bacterium
CAATAATCGTTAAAACTTCACTTGTTCTTAAAACCTCTTAACAGCCTACACCTCAGCACCCCTTTCTGTCAATATTATAATCTTGAAGAAAATATCAAGATTATCGTGAAGCGACTGGTCGGTTGAGCGTTCTATGGACAATATGGACAGCATGGACAATATGGAGAAGGACAAGGAGGGGGGGCATCGTGTCAATCGTGTTCATACTGTCCATCAATTCATCTGGCAGGCCTATAGGCTTGCCAGACGTGGGGGCTGCCGTAGGGAATTTTTTCAGAGATGGTGGCGAAGTCTTCGGCGGTGAGCATGGCATCAACACGTGTGGTGCGGAATTGATGGGCAATACCGGAGGAGGCGATGATGTGTACGGATTCGCGGATTGCCTGTGTATCGACTTCGATGCCTGCGAGCGTGCTGTACTTTGGCCAAGGAGCTTTGATGTCCATGGCGATGAAATCGATGAGTTTTCGTTCCACACAATCGCGCACGACATCGGGGTTGGAGCCATTGGTGTCGAGCTTGACGGCTAGGCCTGCGGCTTTGCAGGCGCTGAGGAAGTCGGGGAGGTCGGCATGGAGCGTGGGTTCACCACCTGAGACAACGATGGCCTCAATGAGCCCTTTTTTTGCGCGTTCTCCGACTTCGGCAAGCACCCAAGCGGCCTCCACCGTCTCCGTAGTGGATTCGGTGGGTATTAGATGCTTGTTGTGGCACCAAGGGCAGCGAAAGTTGCACCCTTGGGTAAAGATCATCGAAGCGACCTTGCCCGGATAGTCACAGAGACTGAGCGGGAGGTAAGCGGCGATGATCATTTGACCGCCATTTCTCCGACTTGGTACGTCTTGCGCATCTTGAATTCGTGCTGCTTGCCGGCATTCCACTGACGAATCGGGCGGATATAGCCGACGACACGGGAGTAGACTTCGGTGGTTTTGTTGCAGCGTGGGCATTCGTAGTGTTCGCCCGAAATGTAGCCGTGATCTTCGCAGACGCTAAAGGTCGGTGAGACGGTGAAGTAGGGGAGACGGAAGTTCTTGCAGACCATTCGGACAAAGGATTTGACCGATTCTGGGTTGCTGACCGCTTCTCCAGTAAAGACGTGGACGACCGTGCCGCCCGTGTACTTGGTCTGAATCTCGTCCTGCAGCTCCAGTACCTTGAAAATATCGTTACTGTATGAAACGGGAAGTTGCGTCGAGTTGGAGTAAAATGGTTCACCACCCTTTTCGTTTGCCGAAATGATGTCGGGATAGAGCTTTTTGTCAAGCTGGGCAAGGCGATATGTCGTTCCCTCGGCGGGGGTGGCTTCGAGGTTGTAGAGATTGCCCGTTTCCTCCTGATAATCGGCGAGGCGATCGCGCATATAGTCCATAACTTTGACGGCGAAGGCAATGCCTTTTTCGGTTCCGATGTCTTCTCCGAAGAGGTTGAGGCAACCTTCGTTGAGTCCCAGTAGGCCGATGGTTGAGAAATGGTTCTGCCAATAGATGCCGAAGCGCTCTTGAACTTGCCGGAGGTAGAATCTGGTGTACGGATACAGGTCTTCGGCGGTGAACTTTTCCAGAACCTTGCGTTTGATTTCAAGGCTGTTACGGGCGATGATCATGAGGTTGTCGAGGCGGCGGATGAATTCATCCTCGTCCTTGGCTAGGTACCCCAAGCGAGCCATGTTGATGGTGACCACGCCGATGGAACCTGTTTGCGGGTTGGCACCGAAGAGTCCACCGCCGCGACGGTTGAGTTCGCGTTTATCGAGGCGCAGGCGGCAGCACATCGAGCGTGCATCGTCTGGATCCATTTCAGAATTCACGAAATTTGCAAAATAAGGTATGCCGTATTTGGCGGTAACAGCCCAGAGCTTCTCGAGTCCCGGACGATCCCAATCAAAATCCTTTGAGATATTGTAGGTTGGAATCGGGAAGGTGAAGACACGTCCTTTGGCATCGCCCTCAGTCATTACATCGAGGAAGGCATTGTTGATGAGCAGCATTTCTTCAGCGAAATCAGCATAGGTCTCGGGCATCAGCTTGCCGCCGATGATCACAGGCTCCTTTGCAAGGCTTGCCGGTGGTTCAAGATCCATGGTGATATTCGTAAACGGGGTCTGGAAGCCGACACGCGTGGGCACGTTGACGTTAAAGATGAATTCCTGAAGGGCCTGCTTGACTTCCTTGTAGCCAAGCTTGTCGTAGCGGACGAAAGGCGCGAGCAGGGTATCGAAGCTGGAGAAGGCCTGTGCGCCAGCGGCTTCGCCTTGGAGGGTATAAAAGAAATTGACGATTTGTCCGAGGGCGGTTCGGAAATGCTTCGCAGGGAGGCTCTCTGCCTTTCCCGCGACGCCTTTGAAGCCGGAGCGGAGCAAGTCCTGCAGATCCCATCCCACGCAGTAAACGCTGAGCTGTCCTAGGTCGTGGATGTGGATGGCACCTGAGGCGTGCGCCTCACGGATTTCGGTAGGATAGACCTTGTCGAGCCAGTAAGATTTGCTGACTTCGCTGGCGATGTAGTTGTTCAGGCCCTGAAGGGAATAGCCCATGTTCGAATTCTCGCGCACACGCCAGTCTGCCTTGCCGAGATACTCGTCGACCATATCCACGCTTGCCGTGCTAATGATTTCTCGCAACCGTGCATGCTGGTCGCGGTAAATGATGTAAGCCTTGGCGGTACGGCGGTAGGGCGAGGTGAGGAGCACTTCTTCGACGATGTCCTGAACATTCTCGACGGACACATCGATGGAATCTTGCAGGGTATGGATGGTTGCGACTGCCTTCAGGGTGAGCTTACGCGCTTCTTCCATTGTGAATTCGCCTGTGGCTTCGCCCGCCTTGCAGATGGCGCGGGCAATTTTTGCAGCATCGAATGGAACTGTGGATCCGTTACGTTTACGTATCGCCAAAATTCGATGGTGGTCTAAATCGGTGATCATGACTATATTCCTGTTTTCAATTCACTCTATTAAAGCTATTTCACTCTATATAACAACCAGTGTACAAGCGTAGGAGCGTAGTGTTCTTTACTAGAAGCGCTGGAAAAAATGCACCATTTCAGGTTCAATGTCAAGCTTGAAAACGAAAAATATTTTTTGAAAGCGCTAGTGATAGCGGACAAGTATCGGTGACTACGCTATTTACAGCCTTTTAACTAAAAATCGGCTTTACGCTAATGATGCGAGCAGGGGGTGCCTGTTTTGGCTTTTGGGGCGTTTGCGAAGTAGTTGAAGACTGCCGTTGTGATCTCACCACCGGCTCCGCTAAAAACTTCGATTTCCGAGGCAACGAAGGCTGTTCGTGCTGTATCATCGATTTCTCCACAGATTAGCACGTTGACATGTTGTTCTGCCAGGAATCGGGCCAGATCGGCATGAGTGTCACCCGTAATCGGCTCGACGCCGGATTGCACAATCTGTCCGTCCACCGTATTGAACACGGAAAAGGCGGAAGCATTCCCGAGCTGAGAAGAAATAGCGTTGTTGTCTGTGGCTACCGCGATTTTCTTGATCCCGATAAACGTAGGAGCCTGTGTGCACGTTAGAATTTGAGCAACGACGGATTCGAAGGCTCTCGCCGATGCGGTTTCAGCATAATGGTGTACGAAGGGCTTGCCGTCGTCGCCTCCACGGCAGACGACGGGATCGATAGGAATCTTGCCCAGGAGCTTTATCTTATATTTTTCGGACAGCATTTCTCCGGCTCCGGAAGAGAAGATGTCGGTGACTTCTCCGCACTTCGGGCAGGCGAAGCCGCTCATGTTTTCAACGATACCGAGGACTTTTAAATTGAGTTGTGCGCAGAAGCTGATCGACCGGCTGACATCGCTTGCGGAGATGGCCTGTGGCGTGGTCACGACAATGGCACCTGTGGCGTCGGGAATGAGCTGGCAGACGGAGAGCGGCTCGTCGCCGGTTCCTGGAGGGGCGTCGATGATCAGGTAGTCGAGATCGCCCCATTCCACGTCGGCAAGAAATTGCTGAATTACGCCAGCCTTCATCGGTCCCCGCCAGATAATGGCATCATCACGACGATCAACCAGCAGCCCCGCTGACATGACCTTAATGGTGCCAACTTCGATAGGAAGTAAGCTGTGGCCTGTTGACTCGGGGTGTGCATCCTCAATGCCCATCATCTTCGGGATGCTCGGTCCGTGGAAGTCGACATCGAGTAACCCGACCTTTTTGCCTGTCAAGGACAGGGCGAGTGCTAAATTAACGGCGACGGTGCTCTTTCCAACGCCACCTTTACCGGAAAGCACGAGGATCTTATTCTGGATTTTAGACAGACTGGTTTTTAGCTTGCGTGTCTCATCGTCCTGACCGCAACTACTGCAATCGTTGCTGCAACCACTTTGGCAATTCTCTGACATACTATTCAATCCCCAACCTTATTTCAGGTCGATTTAGAGTCCGTAAACCTTATCGATCCGGCCTCTCGATGATTTTAAAACCTGCGTGCAGTTCGACTGGGCTTGGGTTCAAGAGCCGTATCTGCATCACCATCCCGGTGAACAAAAGCACAGGAAAGAAGACCGCTGAAGATAACATAATCCGCTACATGCATCAAGCTTTGTGAAGGACAGACCGCGCATACGAACCGTGCATAGAATGCCCGTAGTAAATGTGGCAAAAGAATCCAGAATTCAGAAGTTAGTAAACAGAAGGAGAGGCTTATGCTCCCGTGTCCACAAACAGGTGATTTCACAGGGGAGGGCCGTGTGTCACCCCGTCCGCCGGTTCCTGAGAAAGCTAAAAATAGTCATAATTAGAATTAGAATTGCTGAAAAATCGTCTCGACAAGATAGGCAAAAATAGTGTAATTTTATCTTGTTGTTTTTTGAGGTTTATATAACGGTACCAGGTAATTGTTTTCATGAAAAGAACACTGGCGTCAACTTGTTTAGCACTGTGTTTAATTTCTCTGAAAGCGATGGCGGCATTTCGGGCGGAAGTCGTTTCTGATTTCGATTCCACGATTGAAGGCGAGGTGTGGGCTTTTCAGTTCTCGACCGGCCTTATCGAGGGGAAGGCGAAGGAATATGTCTTTGTCTATGCTGAGGAATTAGGGGGCGGGCGCTACAAACTCAGCCAGTTGGATTGGGATATCAAACGGGTCGTGATGGTGGGTGGCAACCTGATGCTCCGTAGTGGACGCGGCACGATCACCGCCGGTTACTGGAAGGCGATGACGGAAGGTGATGGCGGGCATATGCAGGATTATGACTGGTTCAATCCGGAGTCTTCGGAGTGGACTGAGTACTCAGATTCTTACGCCGATGTTGATGATGCGAGTATTTTCGACATTAACGGGGGCTGGGAATTTGTGCAAGATTATTCCGGCGTCAATGCCAGAGCACTATTTGGGTATAAGATGGATGTCTGGAAATGGGAAGCTCGGGGCGGATACGGACTTTATTCCAATTTAAATTATCAACCATACGATTTTGGGGATCAAACGGTCTGTAAATATAAGCAGGAGATTTCTATGCCCTATCTGGGTGGCAGTGCGGATAGGGGCTGCGGAAAATTCATGCTGTCGGTTTATTGTATCTATAGTCCGTTTGTTAACATTGACTCTTCAGACGTTCATATTCTGCGGGATCTCAAAGTAAATGATGAGTTCGAAGATGGCGAGATGCTGTCAGTAGGCACCGCTGCTAACTATTCGTTTGATTCCGGTTGGTTTATTACTGCCGCTATCGACTTCCAGAAAATTGACACGATTGTCGGGGATGCAGATTATAATCAGTACGACAAGAATGGCCATCTGATGTACAGTGAGAAGTATGACGATTACGCGGGTGCTTCTAATGAATATCTTGCGCTTTCGCTCGGTGTTGGGAAAACGTTTTAGACTGATGGTTAGCGATCTCTCTCATGCCGATGTTGCAGCATTCGGCTGGCAATAACGGTGAGAACGGTCACGAGTAGCATGAGTGTGGAGAGTGCATTGATCATGGGAAGGCGCGGACTGCGCTTGATCATGCCGTATATCTTGACGGGTAATGTATCCGATCCTGGACCCGAGACGAAGAAGGTGATGACGAAGTCGTCGATTGAAAGTGTAAACGCTAACAGACCTCCTGCGACAATGCCGGGTAGCATGAGCGGAAACTGAACTCGCCAGAATGTTGTCCAGACATTGGCTCCGAGGTCTCGTGCCGCTTCAATGTAGCTGGAATCGAAGTCCTGAAGCCGACCGAGAACGGCCATGGCGACGTAGCTTAGGCAGAATGTCGTATGGGCGAGGAAAACAGTATAAAGGCTTTGTTTCATGCCGATCGCGATGAAGAACAGCAACATGCTGATACCCATGAGGATGTCCGGTAGCACGAGGTGTGTGTAAATTAATCCGTAGTGGAAGAGCTGAATCTTGCCTTTCCATCGGTTGAGGGCGAGTGCGGCGGTTGTTCCGAGGACAACAGAGAGCGCGGTCGAGGCCAACGCAACCTTGATGGTGTTGAGCATCGCATGCCAGATTTCCCGGTCATTGAAGAGAATGATGTACCATTTGAATGTGAAGCCCTCCCATGCACCGCTGAATTTAGATGCGTTGAATGAGTTGACGATCAGCACAACGATCGGGATGTAAAAGAAAAGCATGACAGACCAGAGTACTGATCGAGAATGACGTTCCATTTTTCTCATGGATGTCCTCTTTTCGCATAGGGGCGGGTGTCGGCTATGTTAGAGACAGCTTCGGTTTCGGTGACACCGACATTGCGCTTTCTCAGGATCGCCCAGCCAAGGAACGGCGGCAGGAGCACACCCAGCATGAGGAGGGCGGAGAGAGCACTGGCATGCGGCAGATTGCGGTCAGGAATAGCACGCTGGGCTATTTTCGTCCCGATCATTTCGCTGTTTGCTCCACCGACCATATCGGGGATAACGTATGAGCCGAGAGCTGGAATCAGAACCATGAGTGTTGCGGAGAAGATGCCAGCACGAATTCCGGGTATGAAAATTTTCATAAAGGCTCGACTGGGGCTGGCGCCGAGATCGAGACCTGCTTCCATGAGGTTGAAGTCGAATTTTTCGGCAGCGGCGAAGAGCGGGAGCATGGCGAAGGGCAGATACGTATAGACCATGACCAGCAGCACGGCGATCGGGTTGTAGAGGAGTTGCTGATCTGGCGAGATCAGGCTGTAGTGTAGCATCAGATTACGAATGACGCCATCCGGATGGAGTAGAAGTTTCCAAGCAAAGACGCGGATGAGAAAACTGGTCCAGAAGGGGAGAATGACCAATCCCACCATAATATGGCGAGTGGTTCGGGAGGCACGTGCCATGGCGAATGAACAGGGGATCGAGATGAGGATGCAGATGCCTGTAGCGGCAGCACTGAGCCAGAGGGTTCGCCAGACGATGGAAGGATAATCCGGATTCGATATATTGCGCCACGTATCGAGTGTCCAGCCTTTTCCGATGCCGCCATCGAGGGCGGTCGGGTGGAATGAAAGTGTAAAGAGAAGAATGGACGGGACGAGGAAAAAGAGAAGCATCCATCCTGCGGAAGGCATCGTCAAAAAAATCTCTTTGAGATGGTGCTTCAAGCGACCACTCAAGGACATTTCATGATGCTGGCCTTGCGCCGGAAGCGCGTTGTCAGGGTCACTCCTTTGTGCCGCCATCGTCAATCTCCTCCTCGGCTGGTGCTTCGTTTTCAGACGGGGCGTCCATGTCGCCGATGTTCTCGGGAGGGAGGAGGAGTAAGTCCTCATCCGTCTCGCTGTACTGCTCTAGCATATAACCATCGTCGGCATGCCAGGAGACCCAGACTTGGTCGCCCCACTTGATTGTTTTTTGGTCGAGAAGGAATCGGTTGTGAGATTGCAGTACGGATAGCCGGTAGTCCCCCACGCGAACCCAGAAGCGCGTATGAGAGCCTTGGTAGACGGCATCTTCAACCTTGACGGAGTAGGTGTTAAGTTTGCCGTCTGGATTTTCGGGCGGCAAGTGCGAAAGGCGCATTTTCTCGGGGCGTACGCTCAGATGCACGGGGCTTCCGAGTTTGATATGCTTATCGTTGAAGCAGATGATGGGGTCGAAGTCAGAAAACTCAACTTTGCAGTACTCTTCGTTAAGACTCTGCGAGACTTTGCCATCGAAAAAATTCGTGTCGCCAATGAAGGCCGCGACAAACGAGGATCGGGGCTCTTCATAAATTTTTGCTGCGGTTTCGATCTGTTCGATATGCCCTTCATTCATCACCGCGATGCGGTCGCTGAGTGACATCGCTTCGCCTTGGTCGTGTGTCACATAGAGGAATGTAATGCCGACTTCATCATGAATGAGGTCGAGTTCAATCTGCATGTGCTGGCGGAGCTTCAGGTCGAGAGCGGCGAGCGGCTCGTCGAGGAGGAGCACTTGCGGATGGTTGACGAGGGCTCGAGCGATGGCGACGCGTTGCTTCTGCCCTCCGCTGATCTGGTTGGGCTTCTTGTCGTCATGTCCATGCATCTGAATGAGATCAAGCATGGCATCGACTTCTCGGTCTATCTCTTTTTTTGGGCGTTTGGCGACCTTAAGGCCGAAGGCGATGTTGTCGCGGACCGTGAGATGGGGAAAGAGCGCATAGTTTTGGAAAACGGTGTTGACGCGTCGTTTGTTCGGGGGCAGGTTGGTAATGTCCTTGCCGTCGAGGAAGATGCGCCCACTGTCGGGTGCTTCGAAACCTGCGAGCATCCTCAGAAGCGTGGTTTTTCCACAGCCACTGGGTCCGAGGAGGGAATAGAATTCGCCTTTTTGGACTCCAAGTGTGACGTGATCGACGGCGGTGAGTTTGCCGAAGCGTTTGGACACGTTTTCGAAGATCAAGAAGTCAGACACCTTAATGGTTGCTCCAGAACCGACTTTGTGTCGGTGTTTGAGAAGAACAGGGAACTTGCGATTTTACGCGCAAGCTCCCTGTTTAATGGTCGGGGTATCGAGATTTGAACTCGAGACCTCTTGACCCCCAGTCAAGCGCGCTACCAGGCTGCGCTATGCCCCGTTTACAGTCATGCCTCACCTTAAGATGTGACACGCATTTAAAAGTAGCAAAATGACACTCGGTATGTCAATGAAAAATTACTGGCAAAATTACTTGGAGAGTCAACTTTGTGGCAGGGTCAGCAGCATAAGATTGCTGGCGTTGAAGGCGGCATGCATGGCGATGCTGGTGAGTAAAGAGCCGGAGCGCAGATAGAGGGCTGCGAAGGCGACGCCCAGCAGGCAGAGCGATGGCGTGTTGACTGGGCTGAGATGGAGAAGCCCGAAGAAGAGGGAGGAGACAGAAATGGCAAAAAACGGGCCCCGGCTGCGTTTCAGTTCGGAGACAAGAATCCCACGGTAAAGAACTTCTTCGGCAAATGGGACGAAGGTAATGGAGATGAGCAATACGGCACCGGCGATGGGAAGTGGCGTTTGCTCCAGCATGATTGATTGCATGATGGTTTGAGGAGGCGGCGGTGCGCCCGTGAAGTGGGTGATGGCGAGACTCGTCAGGTAGGCGATGGTCAGGGTTACAGGTACGGCAATGATGCCAAAGATAAGCCCTTGCATGACTTCTCGGACGGGATCTTGGATTCCGAATAGAGACCGAAGGGTGGTGCGGTTCTGAACGAGCTTTCTTGTGAGGAGAGCAACAACGAATGCCGCGGGTAAGAGCATGGCGAGCACGTGAGTGGCATTGAGGGGGATCGGTTCGTCGAGATCAGCCCCAGAGAAGCGTGCGAGGATTCCGCCGGAGATGATAAAAAGGGCGAATAGGATAGCAGCAATGGCGTCCGTGTCGTCCCAAGCAGTCTGCCTATTTTCGGCGGTGCTCATTTTCTGATTCGCAAGATTCTTGCTTTAGGAACGGCAGCGCGTAAGGCGGGTTTGGTTCGGAAAACGATATCAAGTGTCCAGAGGCGTCTCAGTAGATGCAGGGGGAGGGTGAGGACTGCACCAAAAAGCGGAGAGGTGAAGATTATCGTTGTGGCAATCTGTCCACGGAGGCCGAAAAAGCTTCCAATCAGAACGAGAAGGATTGCCAATGCGATATAGGCGATGACGAGGAGCATGAGATAGCGAAAAAACCAGAATCCAGTGCTACGCAGTGCGATGGTAAAGGCTTTGACAAACGGGCTGTCTTCCAGCACGATATATGGGGTAACAAAATCTCGAACATAGCTGATGAGGAGCCGGTCAGCCAGCAGAATTAAGAATAGCTTCGTCACGATGTCGACGATGAGCTTTTGCGTTATGGCTTCATCCTGCGGAATAGAGGTTAGTTGCATGACTGACCATGTGCCGGCGACCAAAAATGCTGCGAACGTGAGCATTCGGATGACGAACATCCCACGGAAGAGCGAGGCGGCGGGTTTATCTGCTTCAATCCACGTTGCGAATATGACATCGTCGGGCCTGTAGAGTCTGGCCAGCAGCATGGTGTTACCCCGTGCGGAGAACCAAGCACCGATACCATACATGAACAGGGTGCCCAGCGCGGCGAGCATGAGATGCATCGTATGACCGCCTTTTTCGAACCAAGCGGATAAAGCTATTGCTGTGTCGCGCATGGCCTCGCCAAACTGGTCTATTGCTTTCTCGCTTGTCAGAGATTCGTTTTCCAGTTTTAGAGTGGTGTCTCCCAGCATTTTTAATTGGAAGAGTCCAGATTGAGTGACCTCTTGGAGTCCCAGCGTCTTGATCTGGCGGGCAGCGGCACTATTTTCGTCATTGACCATCAGCCCAGCAAAAGGGTTTGGCGGGGAGAGCATGGTGAGCATGAGGCAGAGGGCAAAGAAGAACCAGCGTCGAGGCGAGAACGTCGTGAAGAGCAGGATCAAGGTGTTGTGCCAAGCGCGTTTCAGCGACGCGATGCAAATGACCTTTTGTGGGGTATTGTCATCAGGGGGCATGCCGTCGATTTTTTGCGCAAACGGGGACTTCAATTCACTCGCGGCGAGAAGGATTTCAATCCTGGGCACTTCTTTGGTCGGCTCGGAGGACGGCGTTCCAAGAGGAGGGGGCATCGGAGGCTCTGTGCTTGGCGGCGGTGGGAAGAGCCCGGTCATGGTCGTGGCTTGGCGCCATTCCGTGCCGAAAGAGGATGTCCAGATCAGATCGTTGGCCCCCAGCTTTTCGGATGCGACTGCGGTTCTGAGTTCGTCCCAAGAGAGAGGGCCTGTGGGTGTTCCTTGAACCGCGTAATACCATGAAACATTCATAATTGGGACATTCTATTCTTGGCGTAAAGGATGAGGGGTTCGGAGAGGCGTCCCGTCATGGATTCCTGAAAAAGGGTTTTTTGGATTCGATCATTCGGCAGAGAGTACAGGAAAAAGCATGCAACGACGATCGCGATTGAGGTGGTGAGCATCGAGACAATCGCCCCGATAATAGCGTCAGCCGGTTGTCCGACGATGATGCGGAAGAATTTCTTGGTAAGAAAATTTACCAAGAGGCCGACAATGGCGGCGACGAGGATGGCGCCGATCATCGAAAGCACTTTCCAAGGCAATTCAGGACCCGTGAGGAGATGGTTTTTTAGGAGTGGATAGAGCAAAAGCGTAATAGCAATTCCAGAGGCGAGGGCAAAGAATCTTCCGCATTCACCGGCGAGGCCCCGTACGGACCCAGCGATGCAAAAGATGACGATCAGCGTGATCGCCGTGACATCGATGCAGCTGGCTGCGGTTATCTGGTCAATCATGGCGATGAAGCTTATGTCCGTGGGCATGGGTTTTTCTCTCTTGCATTAATTTGCAGGCTTCAGGTTATTCGGAAAGAGATCCTTAAAATTAGTCAGCAGCGCAGTGGCTTGCTGTGTGCGTCCAGAATCTTTGAGTGCTTTGATCAAGCTTTGCATGGAATCTGGGTTTGATCGATCGAGCAGGACGGCTTCAACTGTTAAATTGACCGTATCATTTTTAGTTTTGGCTGTTCTTGCTTTCATGAGCAGATTGTCGATTTGCATCTGGAGTTCTTCTGATCTGCTTGCGTTAATTTCACGCAGGGCGTCGATTGCGCGTAATTTTTGCGTCTCAAATTTAGCGCTTTCTGCACTGGTGATAAACCGTGAAAAAAGGTCGGCCGCCTTCGTTGGCTTGTTGAACTGCGGTTTCTGCAGGAGTACAGCCATATTGAAGAGGGCGACAGGATTTAGGTCGTCGGTATCGAGAGCTTCCTGGAGAAGTTGATGGGCATATTCATTATGGCCCTGTTCCATTTCGCAGACGGCGAGGCCAGCCACGAGGTGCGCTTTCCGGTTCACTTTACTAAAGGCACGTTCGATGGCACGGATGGCGCCTTCAGGGTCACCAGCTAAGCGCCGTGTTTCTGCGAGCGCTTCCAGTGCGTCTGTGCTGCCGTCTTTGCTGACTTGATCCGCCTCGTCGAAAGATCGGTCTGCAGCTTTATAATCGGTCGCCAGCATTTGTGCCATACCCAAATTATAGAGAATGATGTCGTTGCCAGGGTTTAGTTTTACGGCGCGTTTCAGGTGACGGGCCGCAGTCTTGTATTCGCCGCCGATCAGTGCAGTCTGGCCTTTTCCTATTGCTTCTTCGGAAGATTCTCGGTTACACCCTGAAAGGGTTGTAAGTGCGAAAGAAGCCAAAAAAAGAAAGGCCAGAAGGACTGCATGAAAGTGGTTTTTTTCTGTTGAAAACGTGCTCATTTCAGGATCCTTGCTCAGAAATTTAAAACTGCTTAATGGTAACATGATCGTGTTTGAATGTCCAGACTCGGGCTAGCTCAATGCGCGTATTCGACGCAACGGGTTTCGCGAATGACGGAGACGCGAACCTGGCCTGGGTATTGTAGCTCATTTTGAATGCGCGTGCTGAGATCGTGCGCGAGCAGGGTGGCGTCGTTATCCGAAATCTCGGCGGGATCGACGATCACGCGGAGGTCTCGGCCTGCTTGGATGGCATATGCCTTGACGACACCCTTGAAAGACATGGCCAGCTTTTCGAGCTTTTCAATTCGGTTCACATAGAGATGGGTGTTTTCGGATCGAGCACCAGGTCTCGTTGATGAAATTGCATCGGCAATAGAGGTCAAAAGCGCATAGACGGTGACGTTCTCGACTTCTCCGTGGTGTCCTGCAACGCCATCAATGACCTCATCAGGTTCGCCACATTGGCGGAGGAACTCAGCACCGATCTTCGCATGAGGACCCTCGATCTCGTGGTCGAGTCCTTTCCCGATGTCGTGCAGGAGGCCGACTTTTCGGGCGACGGCGGGATCCAGCTTGATTTCTGAAGCGATCATACCAGCCAAGGCTGCTACTTCGCAGGAATGCTGAAGCACGTTCTGAGAGAAGCTGGTTCGGAACTTCAGTCGACCAAGCTTGTTGAGAATCCGGTTGTCGACGATATTGATATTCAGATCTGAGCAAGCTTTGCCCCCAATTTCCGTAAGCGTTTTGTCGAAATTGGCTTCAACATTAGCGACTACCTCCTCGATTCGAGCTGGCTGAATGCGACCGCTGGCAACAAGATTTTCGAGGGCGAGGGCAGCAATTTCTCGGCGCAACGGATCGAAGCTCGAAATGACAACGGTTTCAGGGGTGTCGTCGATGATGACGGAGACGCCCGTAGCCGCTTCAAGGGTGCGGATGTTGCGGCCTTCACGACCGATGATGCGCCCCTTAACATCGTCGCCTGATACGGTTACCGTACGTGTCATCGTTTCAGAGGCATGTGAGCCGGCAAAACGCTGCATCGAGGAGAGCAGGAGGTTTTGCGATTCCTTTTCGGCGGTTTGGGTTGCTTCTTCTTTGTGGCGGCGAATGAATGTGCCCATCTCCCCTTGAATTTCAATTTTGGCATGCTCAACAAGGTCTTTTCTTGCCTCGTCGCGAGTCATGCCGGACAATTTTGAAAGCCGCGATTCGGCACCGGCTAAATCGTCCGCAGCTTTTTTCTCGCGAGCTTTAACGCTTGTCTCTGCAGATTCTAACGTCTTTGATTTTGTTTCGAGAGCCTGCTCCTTTCTGTCGAGGACATCAGCCTTGCGGTCGAGGTTGTCTTCGCGTTGCGCTAAGACTTCTTCGCGCTTGTTCAGGGCGGTCATTGTGTCGTTAACGTGTTTGCGTTGTTCCTTGACGGTTTGTTCGAAGGACTCGCGCGCCTTGAGCACTTCAGTGCGAGCTTGGATTTCGGCTTCGCGGACGATTCCTTTGGCCTCGCGTTCGGCGTCCGCGAGCTTGCCGCCTGAGGTTTTACTGAGAGAGAAGACGGTTTTTTTGATGAGAACCGAGCGGATCCAGAAGCCAATGGCGATTCCGAGGATCAGCCCGACGAGTGCGGATGTGATAATTTGCGTCATGTTGAGTCTCTGTTTCGTGTGGATAAACGGCCGAATGAGTCGGACGAGTGTTAATAACAAGCTGGTTTTGATTATCCGCTTTAAGAGCGTTTTACACAAGCGAAAAACGATTTGAAAAACGAAAGAGATGCGTGATGGGCGTTTCGCAATGGATTTATGGACACGGAATGCCTGTTATGATAGAATCTGAGGCTCGAAATACCCTGTCCTCTCGATTGGCTAATGTTTAGCCGCTTGAATGGTTTTTGTGGGGAACAGAATCAGAGTTGGAACGGAAAAATGAGCAATTTATTTTCAAAGATATTCGGAACAAAACATTCGCGTGATATTAAAAAACTTCGCCCCTTCGTCGAAGTCATTAATCGATTTGAAGAGGAATACCAAGCGTTATCCGATGAACAATTACGCGCGAAGACGGAGGAATTTAAGCTTCGACTAAAAAATGGTGAACCCCTTGATGATCTCTTGTGCGAGGCATTCGCGGCAGTTAAAAATGCCTGTCGGCGGCTTTGCGGAACCGAGGCAGAGGTTTGTGGGCGCAATCTGAAGTGGGATATGGTTCCTTTCGATGTTCAGCTCATGGGCGGCATCGTGTTGCATAAAGGCAAGATCGCAGAGATGCAGACAGGTGAAGGCAAGACGCTTGTGGCAACGTTGCCACTCTACCTCAATGCTCTTTCTGGCCAAAACGTCCAGCTCGTGACGGTCAACGACTATCTCGCCCTTCGTGACTCCCAATGGATGGGGCGTGTATTCCGCTGGCTGGGGCTTACAGTGGGTTGTATCCAAAACACCATGGGGCCAACGCAGCGTCGTGAACAATACGGCTGTGATATTACGTATGGCACGAATGCCGAGTTCGGTTTTGACTATTTGCGTGACAACGGCATGGCGACTGATGTGCGTGAACAAGTCCAACGCGGCCATTTCTTTGCCATTATCGACGAAGTTGACTCGATTCTCATCGACGAAGCCCGAACGCCGCTCATTATTTCAGGCCCCGCGGCTGTCTCAACCCAGAAGTATTCCGAGCTCAAGCCTAAAGTTGACAAGCTGTACCGTCGTCAACAAGCTCTCGTTGCGGACATGATGGCTTCAGTCAAGAAAGCGATCGCCGCCGACGAGACCGACAAAGCGCGTAAGCTGCTCTATCAGATTTACCACGGCATGCCAAAAAGCAAGCAGTTCATGCAGATGATCGAGGATGCGTCGATTCGAAAGCTCCATGAGGACGTTGAGAGCATGTTGCTGACGGAGATGCATAAGGAAGAGGCACGTGACTTCCGTGAGGAGTTGTTCTTCACCATCGACGAGCGGACGCGCGATGCCGCGCTCACGGATCGAGGCTGCGCTGAGCTGAATCCATCCGACCCTGAGATGTTCCTCATCCCTGATATCGCGACTGAAATGGCAGCCGTTGATGCAGAAGGTCTTCCTAAAGAGGAAAGCAACAAGAAACGCCTAGAAATCCAAGCAAATTTCGCTGAACGTAGTGAACGCATTCACAACGTCGATCAGCTTCTCAAGGCCTACTGTCTTTATGAAATAGACACGGATTACGTCGTCATGGAGAATAAGGTTCTCATTGTCGATGAGTTTACAGGACGCATTCTGCCCGGCAGGCGCTGGTCCGACGGACTCCATCAGGCAGTCGAGGCAAAGGAAGAGGTTGAGATCGAGCGCGAAACGCAGACCCTTGCTACGATTACGATCCAGAATTACTTCCGCATGTACAAGAAGCTCGCGGGCATGACCGGTACGGCTGAGACGGAAGCAGGAGAATTCAACGACATTTATAAGCTTGACGTTGTGGTGATCCCTACCAATCGACCGGTTCGGCGCGTAGATGCCAATGACGTGATGTATCGCACACAGCGTGAAAAGTATAAGGCGGTTATTGACGATGTGACGGAGTGCTACCGGAAAGGGCAGCCCGTTTTGATCGGAACGGTGGCCGTCGAGACTTCCGAAATTCTTAGCAGGATGTTCCGTGCGGCAGGCATCCCTCACAACGTGCTCAATGCCAAAAATCATGCACGTGAAGCAGAAATTGTGTCTTTGGCTGGCCAGAAAAGTGCGGTCACCATCGCCACGAATATGGCTGGTCGTGGAACCGACATCAAGCTTGGCGAGGGCGTGCTCTGGATTGAACGCCCTGTCGTCTTGTCGCAGACGCGCCTCGATGACAAGCCTGAGGGAAGTGCGCAAACGCTGCGCGAACTCCTTCAGGAAAAGCCTTGCGGACTTCATGTGATCGGCTCCGAACGGCATGAATCCCGCCGTATTGACCGCCAGTTGCGCGGTCGTTGCGCACGTCAGGGCGATCCTGGTTCATCACGTTTCTATGTATCGCTTGAAGACACGCTGATGCGCCTCTTCGGCTCTGATCGCATTTCGGGCATTATGACGCGCCTCGGCATGCAGGAGGGCGATCCGATCGAACACAGTTGGCTCAACCGCTCCATTGAAACGGCTCAGCGCCGCGTTGAACAGCATAACTTCTCGATCCGCAAACGCACACTGGAGTACGATGACGTGATGAACAAACAGCGCGAGGTTGTCTACAACTTCCGCTCCAGCGTTTTGGCGAATCCCGATGTGCATGGCTACGTGCTCGATGTTATCCATGATTTGGTACTGACCCAGAGCGAAGGCTTCATGTCGACCGAACGCGATTCAAATCCAACAGATTTTGCCGAATGGATTCTCAGTATTTTCCCAGTTCCTGTGACGGTAGAAGAGTTGAAGGCATACTCTGGCAAGCCCGAGGATGCGGCCGTATTCGTGTTTAAGCAAATTGAGGACGCTTACGAAATCAAGTGCTCGATGGAAAATCCAGCGATGCTTGTCAACATGGAGCGCTATGTGATGTTGCATTGCATCGACACGGAATGGCAGCAGTATCTGCGGTCGATGGATGAGCTGCGCGATGCCGTTCGGCTCCGCGCTTACGGGCAACGCGATCCACTTGTGGAATATAAGCGTGAAGCGTTTACCCTCTTCGAGGATCTGATGTCGAGGATTAAGATTACCATTTCAACTGGTGTCTTCCGCTCCTCCACTTCCTTAGAATCTATGCAAAATTTCATGGCGCAACTCCGTCGTCCTCGCCGTGTGCAGACAACTCATGCCGAGGTTTCGCTTCTTTCTAACGCTGCACCTGTCGCACCGCAGGTGAATGCGAAGAAGGAAGATGAGACGTTCAATAAGGCGATGGAACGGGCTGAAGCTGCGACACGGAGTCATCCGAGCCAACCTGCTGGTACGCCAGCGCAACCGATTGTCCGCGAAGAGCAGAAGATCGGTCGCAACGATCCTTGCCACTGTGGCTCCGGCAAGAAGTACAAGAAATGTTGCGGACAATATGAGTAATAACCACTGGAAGCAAGGGCACTTCTTATATTCATTCAGGATGATGATGTCGCTTGGGTAAAACGAAATGCTCAATAAAGATCCAATAAAGCTTGTCAATTATGACGATGTTGTTGCGGCGAATAATCGATTTAACTATTTTCGCGACGGATTTCTAAAAGCGATTCGTGTTATCAGCGGAAACGAGTTTTTACCCGATAAAGCTTGGGAGTCTCATAAAAAACTTATTTCCCCTGCAGAAGAAGCAGATACAACTGGGCTTTGCCTGATGAATACCGTATCGATTGAGCTTGAAGTACACCACTATAACTACGATATTCCCCGCCAACCGCGCCGCCGTGCCGTGTTTATCAAAGCCGCCGAGGCAGAGATTTCGGATCGCCTGCTTTCGGTGATCGGTCGCGATATGTTCGAACTTGTCTTCGACAAAACCGCCGATGGATTAGCCTGCATTTTAACATGTCACGAAAAGGGTGTAGCACCCTTGCGAACAATGGCCAATGGTACGACGTCAACCCTCTTTACCGCACACGAAATTGACGTGATCGAAACGGAGTGGATGGATGAGCAGCTAACCTGAGAGTTTAACGCAAAGGGCGCAAAGGTTTCGCAAAGGGCGCAAAGGGTGTGGTTTGACTAATGAGGGTGTTCAATATTAGTTCAATTTTAGTTTTAACTTCGACGTTGGTTTTGTTCCCCGTTTGAGATACAATTGGGTTTATTTACAAAAGAAGGAGGCGCAGATGAAAAAAAGCACGATGATACGCGCACGGGTTACTCCAGCGTTGAAGGACAGCGTAGAGACGATTTTTGGGTCTTTAGGTTTGAATCCCTCTCAGGCCATTACTTTGTTCTATAAACAAGTTCTCTTGCATAGAGGGTTGCCGTTTAATGTATCGTTGCCCAACGAGCTGACGAACCAAACAATCGAAGCGTCGCTGCGAGGAGAGGATCTTGTTGTTTGCGAGAATGCAGATGATATGTGCGCTAAACTAGGTGTTTGATGAAGATACCCATCTACACTCGGCAATTTGAAAAAGATGTGAAACGTTGTCAGAAGCGTGGCAACGACTTCGAGAAGTTCAAGATTGTGTTACGATTGCTTCTCATGTCTGAACCTCTTCCGATCCGTTGCTGACCTCATTCATTGAGCGGGAATTTTACCGGTTTTTTTGAGTGTCATATCGGGCCAGATTGGTTGCCCATCTATTTCGAGGATGAGAAACGAGTTGTCTTCCAGCGGATGGGGACGCACGCAGATCTCTTTTAGGTTAAAAGATCTTCATTACGGAAATATAGCGGAAATATAGTCGCAGATAGTACTCCCTTCTTCAGCATCACCGATCTACCATCGTGCCTGAGGGACGCACCAGAAGGGCTGCGATGGGCAAGAAGCTGGGCTGCCACTCTGCGTGGATTTTAAACCATGAAACACCTCTGCCTGTGCCGGCACGGCAGACAGGTGAAACTTCATGAAAAGCTTTGCGCTCTTTGTGTTTTGGTTGTTGAGCTTGTCGAAACATTGTGGCAGAAAAGCAGCACCGCGCTGGATTAAGTTTTATCCGCAGATTACGAGTACCAACACGGAACCTGAAACTTGGCTGCTTGATTCTTCGCAAGCTTCATCAATCTCCGATCCATCTGCTCGCAAAGCTCAAGTTGGGGCGCAGTCGTCCCGACACCTCATGAGAAGAGGGGATTGAACTTGCGACAGAAAAGTAGAAAAAATCTCAATTTAGTGAGGTCTGCAGTCTCGCCCTCCAGCATGTTTTGCTAGCGATTCGCGACTAACGACTCGCGACTAACACCAGGCTTCTTGCTCAACCCAGCCACATTCAAGCGTATGGCGGAGCTCGCTAATAAAGCAGAAATCGGGGTGCTGTTTGATGAATGCGCTCAGACGCTGCTTTTGTTGTTCCGTCAGCTCTTTGTGGGGCAGAGTGGGGACTCTGCAACTGTTGTACAGGCCATCGAGACGAATGATGCGGCTGATTTGCTCGGCGATGCGATAGCCGTCGAGGTCAGTGTCGCCGAAATGTTCAACGCTTGCGCCTGTGTCGCTAAATCGTCGTAGCAACACGCGGACGGATGTGTTGGGATATCCTTCGGTGTAGAGAGAGGTGATGCCTTCTCTGACGAGCCGTAAAAAGGGTGCGGCATTTTCACTGGTAATAAGTTTCAAGGGAGCGGCCGATTTTACTTCGCGAATCCGCTGCACAGTTTCCCAGGGGAGGACTGTTGCCTGTCCGTTCTCAAAAAGTTTTTTCGGGTGATCATACTCGACGCCGTCACCGGTAACGTAGGAGAACGGAGCGAAGACGATGACATGAGATGTATAGGGGTTGTCGATGATGCCACAGCTTGCATGCAATTCAGCAGTGGAGGTGTCGGGATGGTCGTATGCCGTTCGAAGCAGCTTGTCGAGTTGCGAGAGGAGCGAACCCGCGCGGAGCGCTTTGCTGTCGTTAAAGATAGTGGAGCCCAACTGAGAAAGTGTCGTGCAGTCCTGCATTTTGAGCGTAGCATACGCTTCAAAGACTTTCAGATACTGCGTTGCTTTGTCCTTATCGGTACCGACAAACTTCTGAATGGTTCCATCACGACCGAGACTTTCGATAAACTCTTTCTCACGGTGAAAGATGAGTTTTAACCGTTTGATGGTGTCACTCTCGAGTGCGGTGGCAAGTGCCGTAGTGTCAGGTTTCTCTTCAATGCCAATCGCTTCAACGAGAGGACGCCAATACGTTGCGGGGCGCATACTTTCAGGTAACGTGACAACATACTTCCCGTTTTCAATCAAGCAGCGTCCTGAGAGAACCCAATTAAGAAGCCTGAAGATCGCCGTGTCGTTTGACTCTTGCCCCAGAATGATGCGCTTGGGGAGTAGATCGCGTGATCGTGCGTGCTGGACGATGCGTTTCAAAAACGGTACGGCATCAGGCGTTTCAGCGATTCTGTTTTTGATTTCTTCAGCTGTCATGGTGGGGAGGAAAGAAGTATGAAGTGTGAATGGTGAATGATGAAGTGAGAAAAAACTTTGTCGCGAACTTTGTCGCGAACTTTGTCGAGGGCGTGGGTAAAGTGCGCAAGGGTTTAGACAAGATTAACCGGATGCAGTGGCTGGAAGAAGTTGTGAGTTCCGAGTGGCAAGATTTAAAACTTTGTCGCAGCCCCGCATTTCAATTCGTAATTCATAATTCGTAATTGAGTCTCCCTACTAACACCTTCTCACCTCATCGCGTCTCCTGTCCAAAAGCAATGGGAGCATCGATATTCGCTTCGGGATCAAGAAGATCCTGTTGTTTCAGCGTGTTGTTCCAGTGGTAGGGGTAGAGATGGACGTTGAAATCTTTGTCTTTCCTGACAAGGACGGAGGTGGAAAATGGGATTTCTTTCTTTACACCATCTTGGTCGGGTGAGGCCAAGAAGAGTTGCAGTTTGAGATCACTCGCAAAAGCCAGTATCTGGTCGCGACGGTTCGCATCGATACCATAAAATGCCTCATCGAAAACGAGGATGGGGAGTCGAATTTTTTCACGATCGTAGAGGAAGTTGGCGATCATGAGAATGAGCAAGTAATTGGGTACGGCCTGTTCGCCGCCGGAGCCCATGCCCTTGACTTTTCGATCGATGATCTGGCCTTCGGAATTGGTGGTGATGATTTTGAGTTCGTATCGGAACCAGTTTCGGTAGTCCAGAAGCTGAGGAACTTCTCCGACCTCCGTTGCAAGGATCTCTGCGAAATGGTCATCGAAGAAAGTCTTTAGCTCTGCTTCCGTTTCGCTGGGATTGAGCGAGCGATAGCGCTGAACGGTTTCAATGATGGAGCTGAATCCATCGGCCGGCGAAATGGAGAACGAGTACTGATTATTGCCGAACAGTCGGCCCTTTAGCAATAAAGCGATCTTGCGCGTCATGCTCCGCAGTTGCATCACGTTTTTGAGCAGTGACACCATGAGCTCGTCCATGATGATCTGCTTGAAAAGTCGGCGCGTATCCTCCGTAATGATGGATTCCTGATCAGCCAGTTGCTTTGTCGTGTCGGCGATCACGTCATCAATGTTCGCGCCCCGTCGATCGGAAATCTTGTTGCTGGCATTGTCATAGAGAAAACCGAAAGAAAGGTTTTCGTTGAGCGATAGGGCGTTTCGGATGTCCGATTCGATGCTGGCGGCAGCGACGCGTGCATCGACACTAAACTGGTTGAGTTTCTCACGACTCTGGGAATTCTCACTGCATCGCGCGAGCACAAAAGCATCAAGAGTTTCGACAGGTTTTACGAGGATGAGCAAGTCCGCTTCCGCATCATTGCGTTCGTCCAGCACGCGGGACATTTGACTGTTCCACTCAATAATTTTAGCGGTGTTCTCCTTGATTTTACGTTCAACCACGCTAATTTCGCCGGTGCATACGTCGTACTCTTTTTTGATCGACTTCAGCTTGCGTTCGGCTTCTTTGATACGAGGTTCAAGTCCGTCAAGACCTTCTTTCGAGAGCTTGAGAACGATATCGTCAAGGCGTTCTCCCGCGCGAACTTTGTCTTCCTCGCACCGGTTGAGGTCATCCAGTGTGTTATCGCATTCGACATGACATCGGGTCTGCACGTTTCGGGCGTTGTTAACTTCATTGCTAAGGCGATGGAGTACACCAGGTGCGGTTTGCAGCAACGCTTTTAACGAGCCGATAACCTGTTGCTCTGCCTTGAGGGTCGCAAGCTCTTGTTCGCACGATTTACGTTCACGTATCAGGGCATCGCGTTCATTTTCAAGTAAGCGGATTTCGCGTTGTAAGTGATCACGACGCGCCTCGAGGCCGATCAGGCGCGGTGTCTGCAAGGAGACGGGTGTTTCACGATTTCTGAAATGGACGATGTTTTGTTCTAAAAACTTTTCTGCATGAGGTCCTGCCTTCGCTGTCAGTTGCTGACGGAGCACAAGAATGGCGTCTGGGTTGGATTGCGGTAGATCAAAAAACCGGCCAATCCAATCACACGGCGACTCATCGTCTTCGTCAGGCACAGCGAGACTGTGGTCCGGGAAGTTCTTAAACAAGGTTTTCCGTAGGGCATCAGCATCATCCCTCTGCACAATCCATGTCGCCAAAATAGCATCGCCAATCAACTGCTCCAACATGGCCACTTCGCGCGCACGTAAGTCCGAAGCAGGAACGAGGCCTTCGTAAAGCGGAAAGGCGTCGAGCATAGCCTCACGAACGGCACGGCGGGCTTCAGAGAAGCAGGGGATGGCTGGCTCGGCTTCCTCCTGGCGACGCTTGGCATCGATAGCGGATTGTTTCGCCGCGATTTCAGCAATGAGCGTATCGGAACGCTTTTCAGCCGATTCGGTAGCGCGCGCGATTCTGTTGGAATCTAAATCGGCTTGCTCATAGAGCTCGGCTCCCGGCATGTCTGCTGCTGCATTTTCAGGCGTGTCGGAGCGACTGGCGTCATCCAGAAATGCAGAAAGTTGGCTGGTCGGGAAGGGAAGAGAACGACCGAGGCGCTGAAGTTCTGCTGTATATCCCTTCATCTGCTTAACCAAAGCAGAAGTGCTTTTTTCGAGATCGGAGTCTGCATCCGACTTAGCCCGAGTGACCTGCATCAGCTTCGTTTTCGTGCGGTTATGATCAATCTTGGCTTTGTCGTATGCGATGCGAGCATCTTTTTCACGTAAGACGAGGCCTTGCGAATCTTGTTGCTGCAATGCGTTCAGTCGTGATTGGTCACGTGCTTCCTTATTGCTCAAATTCTCGTGCTCAAAAGTCCGATCAACAAGCCATTCTTTGTCCCGGTCGCAGACCTCCGTACTGGTATGAATCGACGTTCGGAATTCGTTTGCTGCAAGACTTCGCTCCAGCCAGCGTGAGCAGGCAGAATTGATTCGATGATCCAAGACTTCATCGCGCTTTATTTTGACCCCTTGAATGAATTGACCCTTCCCCTTGAGGGCAATGAGATTCTGCTTACTTTCTTCGATCGACTTGAGGTTGCGGATCAAGGTCTCGAAAACGTCTTTTTGTGGTTCTTGAAGAAGATTTCGAAAGAGTTTATCATAGTCACCTGCGCGTGAGGCAATCTCGCGATAGGCTTTGCCCGTTGCGATCAGTTGGCAAACATCATTGTATGTGGCGCGACTGTCAAAGAAGCGAGTGGCGATATCGTCTGTATAAGCACCAATTCGTCCATAAAAGCCGTTTCCGCGAAGCTTCTCTTTCAGCTCCTGTCGGGTGGTCGGGCGCTGACGGTCATCTTCTTCGTGGATGAGGGGCATAGCATCCACTGAACCGTCCATCACGACGCCCCAGCTTTCGTAGGCTTCGTCCATGCTGCGCGAGCTGACACCCACAGCGATGCTGACGGGTCTTTGGTTACGCGTTTCAATCTCTAACGCCGCGTATGAAATACCGCCGTCCGGATTCATTGGGCCATTCGTTTCAATGTTGTATCGCATCACGATACCTTGAATGTTTCGGCCTCCAGCAGTCTTGGCGCCAACGACGCGTGCGGCTGAGTTAAACTCCATCGAGCGACCACCCGTCAGGACAAAATGGATAGCATCCAAGACGGTTGTCTTGCCTGATCCATTGTCGCCGAGGAGGAAGAGGTGACCTCCTGATTTGATGTCCAGCGTCGTGGTGCCGATGTTATGGAAGTTGACGAGCCGTAGCTTGGTGATTTTAAAGAAATCGCTCAATGGACCTCCTCGTCGTCGGATGATGTTTCAGAATCTGGCGAAGGATCAGCATCGACCGGCCGTGCTACCGCAGTGGCGTTGTAATGCCACAGGGCGGGGAGGCATTCATAAATGATCTCCTCCTGCGATACGGACTCGTCGGCAGGCGGCTTGATCTTAACCAAGAATCGATAGCGCTCGAGTTGGGGCATAATCTGACGCAGAATCCGCCGTACGTCTTCGTCAGCATAGTTTTCCGCCGTTTCAGGGAACGTTTCTTGAAAGCGACGACGTTCAAACTCAAGGAGCTCACCGAAGAGAAAGCGCAGGTTTTCAGGGTCATCGATGCCGATGGCCGTTTCTTCGAGTTTCGTTTCAAAGAATTCGAGCACGAGCATGAAGGCGATGCATTCGTCACGTTTCGTGAAGTTGAAGAGGTCGCGATTAGACGGCGTAATTTTTTCGTTGTACCACATGGGCTTGAACACACGTGCACACTTTGCATCTACGCTAAGTTGCCATCCGAAATGCGCGTCGAAGAATGCGTTGAATTCTTTCGTGTAGCGACGGAGGAACAGGAAGAGATCCTCATTGTCTGTCTTGTAGAAATACGGTGCTTCGAGAAGGACGTTCAAAACGGCTTGCACTTTGCTGGCCGAGGTTGGCGATTGTAAGAGCGCTTCCAATGTTGTCACAGCGGTTCAGCCTTTCTGAGTGAGATGTCTGAAAAAGTGAGAATAGATTCATCTGTGGAGACGGTTGCGGCTGTATCCGTGATGTCAGCGGCAACGCCAATTTTCGAGAGCCGCTTGCCCTTACCAAGAATTCCACTACGGGCTGTCTCCATGATCCGTGCAAAGTCATTAAAATCAGCGTAATTTCCTGAAGAAAGCATCCTGCTAAAATTGTCGTCCGGCATGATGCCACGTTCTTTCATCCAGGTTGAAAGAACGTCGAGCTTGCGCTCTTCCATTGACTGTACTGGCTTGTCATCCGAAACGGCACGTGGGTTCATCCAAATGTGCTTCTCACTACGAATGCGGTGCTTGCTCCAGACGGGTTGGGGTGGCGTTGCTTTGAGGGTCTCCGTCCACTCGTGCATATCGCCCAGCATGTGCCCGTGCTGGATGACGTTGCGTAGCCAGTTGTGCGGAACGGTGTTCGGTACGAATTCGGAAAGGTCGAGTACACGGTTCTTGACATCCTCAAGCCGATGACTACGACGTTCCAGTTCGCGCAGATGAGCATGCAGTTTCTGCCAAACCAGTAGGGCTGATTTATTGACACGCGAGGTGAGCTGTTCGAGAAGCCCGTCTTGCCCGTAGAACTCCGCCAGCCTTGTCAGCGTCTCTGAGGCGTTCAGAATTCGCGTGCGCATGATGGACTGCGTGGCGAGCGATTCTTCTGCCATGATCTTACTACAAAGCTCCCAGCGGGAGGCGAGGCGCTGGAGACGAAGTTTTTCGATTTCGGGACAGATTTCATTCTTGAGCGTATAAATGCGATGAATGAATTTTTCTAAAAAGCCGGAGAGTTCTCGGATAAGCTGATGCGCCTTCGGGATGTCGTAAGTGCCGCTGGCGAACGAGATGAGACGAATGTTAAATTCTCCTAAGGACTTTGCAACGCCATCGGTCATCGAGGCCATTTTGGCTAAGCGGTGAAAAATAGCACGTGCATCTTCGTACTCAACCGATCCTGCCGAAATTTTATTGAGCATGCGCGTGGTTTCGCGCAAGCGGGACACCATATCGGAAAGCAAGTCACGTGTGTCGCTGTCTTCCGGTTGCAGGTCATCTTGGCGGCGCGACTCTAGCCACAGGAGGAAGGAGACCGCTTCGTCGGAAATCTTATAGCGGAATTTTCGACGACGTGTGTCTTTGTAGCCGCGAAGTCGCTCTTTTTCAATTCGTTGAGAGACAAGATCCCAGTCGAGAAGTTGCCGCAAATCCTGATTGAACAGCGTAGGTGCATCACCACGCGAGATCGTCTCTGTCAGTAAAGAGGCTAACACATCGTCGTGGAGAGGCTCCAGCTCATGATCGTCTCTAAACTTAAGGAGGATCAGTAGGATTTCTAAATACCACAACACCCGCTCGGAAGTCAGCATCCAGCCAATGGAGCGATTTCTATTTTGGAGAAGATCTGTTGCGCTATCTGTTTCTTGCATACTGCTTTCATTTTAGCATAAGCATAAGCGTTTATAAAGTTGGATTGTCTACGCGCCATGGACGCGGGCGCATTCACGATTCATTGACCGGTCATCAACGACTACAAATTTTTCTCCCCTGTGGCTGGCCTCGGCGAGGCCCGAATCGTCCGCGATCACCGATCGCGGCAACAGGAAGGCTGAAAAAATTTGGGGACAGGCGTGAATGGCGCTAACTATGGATCTTTTAACGTGGATTAAGAGTATTCTGCGCCACTACCGTGGCTGAGAGAGGGGGGGCGAGTCGGTAGACTCGGAATAATTCTCTTAATCTACGTTCCTCTTTTTATCCCCAGATGTTTTAGACGCCTGCCCCGAATGGCACTAACTTAAGGAAATCTCTCCTTCATAATCATAATCGTAATCGTAATCATAATCGTAATCGTAATCTCTTCAACAGAACGGATTAAGATTAAGAGCTGGAAACAGGGCTTAAGTTAGCGCCATTCGGGACAGGCGTCTGACAATGCTTCCTACGATAACAACAAAACGCACGAAAAGGGAATCAGAACGGATTGTTTGCAGGGCGAAAGGCGTTCGGAACGGTGGTATTTTTTCCATATCATCTTCCTAAGTAGGCTTTATGAGATTTATCAAGTAGGCTTTATGCCGCTGATTTTGTAGTGCAAATTCAACGCGACCGCATAAAGCCAACTTCATTTTTTGCATAAAGCCTATTTGGGATGCAAGCGAAAATTAGAAAACTACAAATTAACGCCTAAAGAACAACGATTTACATGCACTTGACAGATTTCAAAAATAATAATAGCCTTTCTTCATTCACGTGAGGTTGTCCTTGCGCGAAGTAGGCTCAATAATACTGTTCGACTCAAGAGAAGAACCATGAAGACCAATTTTCCTGGAACCGATGTTGCGACCAAGGCGAGCACGCTATCCCGAACCGCCCAGCTTGCTTTGGACACCGTGATGCAGAAACCAACCCAAGGCATCCCCGTCTGGTCCATCAATCCGATGGAATGGCGCATGATCGACCGGATTGCAGGCGAACCGGAGGGCACATACAAACAAGCGCCGATCCCAACATACCGGAAGATGCTGGCCAACAGTGCGTGCTGCATGGTCGACCAGTGGATTCCTGAGAATCCCCTGAGCATGGGAGCATTAGGCTATAATGCGGGGACGGAACGGACGGCCACCACAGGAAAGGAGAATGTCTCACTCGATGGTATCGACATTGACTCACCAGAAGCTGTGGTGGAGCACCTTGCGCGCTTCGTGTTTCCGAACCTGAAAGCCCAGATAAGCACGTTCGATGCAGAGCAACGAGTCGCGCGCATTGTGCATATTGAACAGGCAGCCCAGAATTTGCTGGCCCCGGCCATTCTCAAAGTACCATACGGTTGTGTAAGCTTCCCGACGTTCCGGTACGGGCAGTACGGCTACGAGAACTACTTCATGGCCTACGCGCTCTTTCCCGAGGTTATAGAAAAGGACTTCGCTCTGCAAGCGGACGCAGCCGTCCTCCATAATCAGGCAGTCGTTTCGGCATACGAACGGGGTTCTCTACCGCCCCTGACACGCCTTGATCATGACATGGCCGACTCAAGGGGTACCCTCGTGGACATCCGATCGCTCGACGCAATATGGTTTCCCCACTTTGCTCGAAGCGTGGAACCGGTTCGCCAAGCAGGCATCAAGATGATCTGGCATTGCGACGGGAATCTCTCCGCCATGGTTCCGAGACTGTTAGAGGCGGGGCTGCACGGTTTCCAGGGATTTCAGTACGAAGACGGAATGGACTATGAGTCCATCTGTGCGATGACCACGCGCGATGGAGAGCCGCTGATCATCATCGCCGGAGTGTCCGTGACACGCACGCTGCCCTACGGCACTCCAGACGATGTCCGGCGTGAGATGAAATGGGTGGTGGACAATGGCCCGAGGACGGGGCTGTTTCTAGGCGCCTCAAGCAGTATTGCCCCTGGTGTTCCGTGGGAGAATCTTCAAGCCCTGATCGAGGGGTTTCACCACTACCGGGAGAATGGACGATCATAGTCGAACAAGCCGGATGCACGCGACAGCCTACAGCCGCGCGTGATCCTCAGCGTTGGAGATGCCGTACCTATTGCGTACATCTGTCGTGGCATTCATTTACTTCAATCCGGACGAGCTCTTTGATTCGCTGAGGGCAAAGGGGTATATTGACCGTAGCTACAACATTATTCCGAATTTGCGGCTGGCGTTCTTTGAGGAATATCCAGACTTCTTCTCCGGTGTGGCCCCCGGCAAGGTGCGCGATAACAACAAGAATAAGATGAAGCACATCATCGTCGATGTCCTTAACGCCGATGCTTAGCGATCATACGACGGGCTCGACGATAAACACTTTGTCGTTCGTACGCACGGGCGTGGGGCAGGGGAAGGTGACCCATTTGCCGCGTTCGGCAAGCGTGACGACTTCTTCGTCGCGACGGAGGGATTCCACAACAAGATCCAATACGCCTGTGCTCGGGCCGTGGATTGAAATTGAATCGCCGGGTTTAATCGGATTGTCCTGAATCCTCACTTGTGCCATTTGCGCTTTGGGGTAGTAGTGCATGACGATGCCGACATGGCGCTTCTTATTCGTCGCCTGGTTTTCGTCCTGATTATCATCGGTAATCTGGTCTGTGCCGGGACGACCGTGGAAGAGGCCAACCCCAAACTGGCGGTGGTAGACTTTGGCACACCGTGCTACGAGTTCATCGACAAGCTCTGGTGTGAAGGCGTTGGCATTAACGGCGGCGATGGCTTCTTTGTAAGCGGTAACAACGGCCTTGACGTATTCGGGATTGCGAGCGCGACCTTCGATTTTAAATGAGACAATGCCGGCATCCATAAGCTTATCGACAAACGGGAGCGAACAGAGGTCGCGTGCGGACAGCACCGTGTGCGGCTCCACTTCGAATTCGGCTGTACAGCCATCACCATCAGGAATTTCTTTGATGAGATAGCGGCGGCGGCAGGGTTGATGGCATTCGCCGCGAGAGGCGGAGCATCCGTAGGCATGGTGCGACAGGAGGCAGCGTCCGGACACTGCCACGCAGATGGCACCATGGACGAAGGTTTCGATTTCAACGGGGGCGGTTTCGGCTATCTGCTTCACCTCTTCTAGCGTACATTCACGTGCCAGAACAATGCGGGCGGCACCTTGAGAAGCAAGGAATTTAGCGGAGGCAGAATTGGAGCATGACATCTGCGTGGACACGTGGAAGGGCATTTCGAGCTCACGACAAGCGTCGATAACAGCCCAGTCGGCGACGATCACGGCATCGGCGTAAGGCTTGATCGTCCGGAGTTGCTCGCGCATGGCTTCGCGTTCGCCTTCGTAGATGAGCGAGTTGAGCGTCACATAAAGCTTGACGCCTTTGGCGCGGCAGCGTGCGGAGGCATCGGCGAGGGATTCGGGTGTAAAATTGCGCGTTGCCATTTGGCGCATGTTAAAAGCACCAAGGCCGAGGTAGACGGCATCTGCCCCGGCATCAAGTGCGGCTTGGAGGCTGGTCATATCACCGGCGGGAGCGAGAATTTCTATGTTTTTCATTTCATTCTCCGCATCGTGCAAATCCTGTCATACGCGACATTGACCATAGCCAGTTGGTCGTTGGAGATTTTGATGAATTCAGGGGGAAGTCCTTTGGCTTGAATTTTATCGGGATGGAGTTCCATGGCTTTTCGGCGGTAGGCTTTTTTGACTTCGGCATCCGTTGCAGAGCGTGAGACACCGATGGCGGTGTAGTCGTCGTCTGTGGCATCCGTTGACGAGGTGTATCGTGAGCCTGTGTCGTATTCTTGGCGCGAACTTCGTGAGTAGTGTCCCCAGGTATGGCGTTGGCCTGTGAATTGGCTGATCATCATGTGGACTGTTCCGGACGGCAGGCCGAAGATGGACTCAGCTTGTTGCAGCATCTTCATTTGTTCTGCGGATACCGACCCTTCTGCGCAGGCGAGGCGGACAAGGCATTGGAGGAAGATCAGTCGCAGTTCGTAGGCTGCGCATTCGGTCGCGAATTTATCCACATAGGAGACGAACAGAACATTGTCGTCTTTGGCTTTGCGGAAGATGTCCTTGGCCAGATCGACATCGCGTGGGCCGAGGCCCCATTCATCGAGCATGTTCTCGACGAGCTGAATTTCGGTCGCGGAGACACGTCCGTCGGATTTTGCGATTTTGGCGAACGATGACATCATGCAGAGCAGGAAAACCGAGCGTGTGCGTTCCGTCTGTTCTCTATGGTGATCGGCGAGTCGTTCCGAGTCTCGTTGATCTAGCCAGACACCGATCGCAAAACCGACCAGGCCACCGAAGAAGTTACGTGATACCATCCAGCCGAGAATAAAAAAGAGAAATGATCTTGAGCATCCCATTTTGAAAAATCCTGCATTTGAAACCTTATACTATGCCATAAACCGTCGTTTGATGCAAAGAAGAAGCAAGCACTCGAGCACCGCGGGGTGCGCGTCAAAATAGTTTGATGGTTAAGCGGCAGACTTATCCGCAGGGATA
>CAZKJH010000031.1:0-18181 GCA_964553035.1 uncultured Lentisphaerales bacterium
CGGAAGAAATCGCCCCACGAATCAACTCACAAAAAAATCATGCGTCAGCACTGAAGGACGATGACAAGGATTGATTTTTTGCTATTATTCGTGTTAAACTAGAGAGGTTGACTCATCGTTTAAAACAAAACAAGGAGAGGCTTAATATGAAAACATCAACTGCAAAGATTATAGCAGGAGCGTCGATTGTGTTTCTCGTCATGATCGCTACTGCGAAGCCGCACAAACCTGGGAATCACCCGATGCCTCCGGTGGGGCAGGTACAGGTGTCACCGGACAGCCAGTATGAATCTCCGAAAAAGCCCAAGAAGGCAATTTTTGTGGGCGAATTAAATGCCGGAGGGGACGCAAAAGAAGTTGTCGTCAACCGTGTCATCAGCCAGTGTTATCTCGAAATTGTGTCGGGAACGGTCAGCATTAATACCGTTGTGGTTCGTCCCGAAAAGCTTTCCCTGCCGCAGACCGTGCGCCTGACACCTGGGCAACTGCATACCATTGATCTTGGCGGCAAGCGGAGTGTTACCGGATTTAGAATCAGCGACAATGGGCGCGGCGTGTACCGCGTGTTTGTGAAATAAGTCTTTCAATGAACGGTGCGTCGGAGCATCCCGACGAACTTAGGGAGAAAAGCTGATGTTTGAGCGGTCAAAGCAGTTTAATAAGCGGTTGGCTAAGTTGTTGCCGGATTGGGTGGCGTTGCGCCGCGATTTGCATGCTCACCCCGAAGTGGGATTTCAAGAATTTCGCACGGCCGAACAAGTGGCTGTACGGCTGGAAGCATTGTCTGGCATGCAGGTTCGCAGGGGGGTGGCAGGGACGGGTGTTGTGGCGACGCTTGGGGCAGACCGGGCTGGTCCATGTCTTGCTTTTCGAGCCGACATGGATGCACTTCCTATGGATGACAAGGGCGGCAAGCCTTATGCTTCGACGATTCCAGGTGTAGCGCACGCTTGTGGTCATGACGGAAATGTTGCGTGCTTGATTGGAGCAGCCAGCATGATGGCGGCTTTTCCGGAAAAACTCGTGGGACCGGTGCGATTCATTTTTCAGCCGGCTGAAGAAGGTGGCGGAGGTGCCAAGTTCATGATTGAGGGGGGGGCACTGGCCGATCCGCGACCCGTTGCCATCTTCGCCCTGCACGGTTGGCCGTATCTGCCTGTGGGTTCTATTGGTGCGCGCAGTGGTGCCACCATGGCTTCAACGGATGCGATTAACATTACTGTTCATGGTCGCGGCACGCATGCCGCCTATCCGAGCAGAGGGATTGATCCGATCGCTGCTGCGGCGCAGATCGTGACCATGCTCCAGTCCGTGGTGACACGAATCAGTGACCCCGTGGAACCGGTTGTGCTGACGATCGGCTCTTTTCATGCTGGAACGACGCGAAACGTGATTCCTGACAGTGCGCGTTTGGAGGGGACGCTTCGCACCCTTTCTGCGCAACAGCGTGCTGCAATGAAACCGGCTATCCAGCGTGCTGTTGAACAGACGGCGTCAGCATTGGGTGCGCGGGCAGAGATCGAGATTGTGGAGGGGTATCCCGTTGTGATGAATGATCCTCAACTGAAAGCTTATGTTTTGCGTACAGCGGTTGATGTGCTGGGAGCGGAGCACGTTGCGGATGAGATCCCAGTCAGTATGGGTGGCGAGGACTTCGCGTACTATCAGCAAGAGATTCCGGGTTGTTTTATTCGTTTGGGTATTGCATCGGCACAGAAACCGGGTGACCCGATACCGCTTCATCATTCAACTTTTGATTACAACGACGATGCCATTGAAACGGGCGTTACAATGTTCTGTGCAATTGCCGAGAGCTGGTCTGGCTATTAAAGTATTTCGGAAACGGTTATTGAATGTAAGATCGCGTTTTGGTACAATCCTACACCTGTATATTAACTACAGGTGGGCATCCCATCTTAACGCAACAAACCTTGGATTGATGATATGAACTCCTTCGGAATAGAACGCATCATGAAGATGCTCCCGCACCGCTTCCCGTTTTTGCTCGTGGACAAGGTTCTCGAGACAGAAGGGGGCACTCACCTTGTGGCCATTAAAAACGTCACGATTAACGAACCGTTTTTTCAGGGACACTTTCCAGGATATCCCGTTATGCCTGGCGTTCTGCAGATCGAGATGATTGCTCAAGCGGCAGGGCTCATGGTCCTCAGCGCAATGGAAGAGGGCATGGCCGACTTCGACACGATCCTGATGTCTGTCGAAAGCGCTAAGTTCCGTCGTCTCGTTCAGCCGGGCGATCAGCTCCGCGTCGAGACCAAGCTGATCAATCGCAGGCGCACGATGGCGAAGGTATCTGGTATCGTGACGGTGGATGGTGAAGTGGCAACCGAAGCGACGATGATGTTCCTCCTTGTTACCAAGACCGCTCGTAGTGCCGACGCAGCAACTGACAAGCCCAACGCGTAATCGGGATTTTTAGCGCATGAACATGATACATTCGACGGCAATTGTTGAAGCGGGCTCCGAAATCGGTCGCGATGTTGAGATCGGCCCCTACGCTGTGATCGGCCCCCGTGTCGTTTTGGGGGACGGGTGCAAGGTTTTTGGTCATGCGATGGTCAGCGGTCATACGACGTTGGCAGCGGGATGCGAAGTGCATCCCTTCGCGCACATCGGTGGCAAGACGCAGGATCTTAAGTATGGCGGGGGAACAACGTATGTCCGCATCGGCGAACGAACCGTTATGCGCGAATACGTGACCATCAACTGCGGAACGACCGATGGCGAGGTCACGCAAATCGGTGACGATTGTCTGCTGATGGCGTATTGTCATATAGCGCATGGATGCGTTTTTGGGAATCACGTTATTGTGTCCAACGGAACACAGTTCGCCGGCGAGGTGCAGGTGGCAGACTATGCCACCATCAGCGGCCTTTGTGGCATTCACCAATTCACCCGAATCGGCTGTCATTGTATGGTTGGCGCGGCATCGGTGGTGGTTCAAGACGTTCCGCCTTACATGATGCTGGGCGGGAATCCGCCAGCCATCCATGGCATTAATGCTGTTGGACTGACGCGGCGCGGTTTTCCCGAGGAAACAAGGAATGCGCTTAAGTCGGCTTATAAGCTGATCTGCAGATCCAGCATGAACGTAAGCGATGCTCTGGCTGAAATTGAATCGACGCTTCCATCGCTTCCCGAGATCCAGCATCTTGTGGAATTCTTTAAATCAACCAAACGTGGTGTCATTAAATGAAAAATGCAATGAACGGCAGACAGGGTTTTCGGGTCGCTTCGGCTGTTGCCTTGATGATGGTCTGGGCAGGATGTCCGGCCACCGTTCATGCGCAGACGACTCCACCTGCGCCGACGGCAGAGAGTGAAGATTTTATTCTGTTTAACTTCGAGCAGGTCGACATTCGCGTCTTCACGCAACTCGTGGGCAACTACACTGGACAGCAGTTCGTGGTTTCTGATGATGTTAAAGGTAACATTACCGTCGTTTCGCCAAAGGTGCCCCGTTCGGCGGCCTATCGGCTTTTTGCATCGGTGCTCGAGTCTTCCGGATTTACCATCGTTAAAGAGGGCGAGATCAACCGCATTGTTAAGCTGCCCGAGAGAAAAATGGGTATGGGAACGATCGTCGCTGATGGGAATGCTGCCCCGACGTTTGGACTTGTCACCCGAATCCTTCTGCTCAACCATGTGACGGCAAGCGAAATGCGTAAGATGCTCGAAATCCATCTCCAGCGCAAGGATGCCGTTAGCGCTCTCGACGAGACAAACCATCTCATCATCACCGATACGGCGGATAACGTCAGCCGCATCGAGGAACTCGTCCGTCAACTCGACCAGCCAGGCATGGCGCGTGTGATGGAGGTGTTCCCACTTGAACATGCTGATGCCATGTCTCTCGCGAGGCAATTGAATGCTGCCTATTCAGAGACACAAAGCCGCGCTGATCAGCTTCTTACGCGCATTCCCGCTGTGGACGGCGCGTCGGCCATGGCAGCCATGCGTCCGCCTTCCATTGTTGCAGTAGAGCATGCCAACCGCTTGATTTTGACTGGAACCCCAAAGCAGATCGAGCAACTCAAGGTTCTTATCGACGAAATGGATATTGCGGCACCGACAGGTCGTAGTGCGCTCAATGCCATTCTGCTGAGCTACATCAAGGCCGAGGATGTTGCGAAGAATATCACGACCCTACTCGAGAAGACCGCCGCCCAGAACGCTGGATCGGGGACGAAACGCAATGTATCCGTTGAAGCCGTGCCGTCCAACAACGCATTGCTTGTTGATGCGGCTCCAGAAGATTTTCAGGAGGTCAAAAGTCTCGTTGAATCCCTCGACGTGATGCCGCAGCAAGTCCACATTTCTGTCTTGATCGTCGAAGTGTCCGATGGCGATGCCGAGACGATGGGCGTGACGATGACGGCACTGAACTCGCCCGATTCTGTTGGGAATACGACGTTTGCAGGAGCAACGCGTTCCGATCCACCGTCGGCTTCCGATGCCGGTTTGCTTTCTACGCTTTCTTCTGGGCTTTTCGGACAGGGGTTGACCTTTGGGCTTGCGCACGGTTCGTACAAGGATGCCAATGGAAACATTGTCGCCGATTACCCAGCTATCTTCAATCTAGACATGCTCCGCAAGAACAGCAAGGTCAAAATTCTTTCTGATACATCGCTGGGTGCGCAGAACAACCATGCAGCCGAAGTCGCAATTGTCGATAATATCGGTATTCTGGAGTCGACCGTTAATGGATCAGGCTCAGATCGTGACATAATCCAAAACATCACCCGCATGGATGTTGGCGTGAAAGTCAACATGACGCCGCATGTCATCCCGGGCGGACTCGTTCGCGTGGAGTTGCAACCGAGCATCGAGGCCGTGACTTCAAGTGGATCCTCATCAGGAACGGATTACGTGCCGACCATTTCTAAGCGAATGGTGAAGACGACGATGACGGTTCCCGATGGGCAGACGATTGTTATTGCTGGACTGACTCGTAATGACGATACGTCGATCAAGAAGAAGATTCCCTATCTAGGCGATATTCCGCTGATCGGCTGGCTCTTCCGCTGGAATTCAAAGTCGGCGACCAAAACCAATATCCTCATTTTCGTCACGCCACGTATCATGGCAACCGGAGCGGATGCCGTGGCCGTTCGTCAAGCGCTCGAAGAGCGAACAGGACTAAAAGTCGAGTCGCTGATGGAAGAGCTGAAGGTCAAGCCCATTTCAGAAAAAGAAGAAAAAAGCAAGTAAGGCACGGCTCTCTGCGCAGTGATGTGAAGTCGCGACAGGATGAAATTTTTAAGAGGCGGTGCACCTGCCGTGACGAGCAAGCCCACGGAGAAACAATGAGCGGTAAACTAAGAATTGGCGTTTTAGGTTCTGGGTCTGGTTCGAACATGCAGTCGATTCAAGACGCCATTGAAGCCGGGACGCTCGATGCGGAAATTGTTTGCGTCATTACCGATGTAGAAAACGCGGGGATTTTGAAGCGTGCGGCCAAGCACGGCATTCCGGCCTGCTATCTTGATCCAGCACCGTTTAAGACGAAGCTCGACGGTGAAGCGGAGCGCAAGTATATTGAACACCTTGACTCCTACGGCGTCGAAGTTGTTGTACTAGCTGGATTTTTGCGCATTGTTAAAGTGGCACTGTTAGAACATTTCCCTATGCGTGTGCTCAATGTTCATCCTGCACTTCTTCCTGCCTTTCCTGGCATGTTGGCTTGGAAGCAGGCGCTCGATTACGGAGCCAAGGTGGCAGGGTGTACCGTGCATTTCGTAGATCTCGGAACCGACACCGGCCCCATTATTGTACAAAAGTGCGTCCCTATTTTAGAGGGTGATACGCCCGAAACGCTGCATGCCCGCATCCAGATACAAGAGCATAGCGCGTATCCTGAAGCGCTGGCATTGCTCGCGAGCGGAAAGCTACGAGTCGAAGGCCGCAAGGTGGTGGGAGTGGCGAGTAGGAAGTTGTGAGTAGTGAGAGCAATGAAAGAATACAATGAGAAATCTGAAAATGGCTGTTGTGGGAACTCTATGTACCACGGTTATCTTGCTCAATACATTGGCCGTGGGTCAGGAGATGCCAACGCCATCATCCGAAGCGGACGATAGTAGCATGTTGTTTACCGACAAACCTGAATTTTTGATACTTCCGCAAAAGGAAGACGAGGCGGCGGTTGAGTGCGCCGTTTATTCACCTCGGCTCTCCCACTCTCCGACAAAGAAAGGGTTGGTCGTGCACATCTATGGGAGGGGTGGGTCGTGTCGGAGCTACAATATGATGCGCGAGTCCTATGCGGAGGTGCGCCGTCTTTTGTGGGAACGGGGGTACTGGCTTGTCGTTCCGGATCTGGGAACCGATCACTGGATGAACGACACGGCATGCAAGTCCGTCGATGCTGTCATTGAAGGCATGATCCGGGATCATGACGTGGATCCGGCTCGTGTACACATCCTAGGTACGAGCATGGGGGGCGGTAGTGGTCTTGTGTATGTGATGCGCCGCCCCAACCGTATCCGATCAATTTGTGCCGTATTCCCCATGACTGATTTTGAGCAATGGGTTCAGGAAAAGCCAGGATATCTTTCCGGAATCGCACGGGCGCATGGTGTGAAGCCGTCGGAGGCGGCTTCGGTCTTGCAAGCACTCTCTCCCTTGCAGCATGTCGCAGCCTTCGCAGGAATTCCCGTGTTTCTGCTGCATGGTGATGCCGATTCCACCGTGCCGACACATCACAGCCGCGAGTTTGCTGCCGCCCTTCGAAAGCAAGGCTCTCCGGTTATCTACCGCGAAGTTCCTCGATTGGCGCACACTGATGCCGTTACTGAACAGTTTCAACGGGAGATTGTAGATTTTCTGACTGATAGATCCTCATAATCCGACTTGTCTAGGAACGAATCGGAAGAGAGGAATGCTCAGCCGCTTAAAACGATTACAGTTGGCAGAGTTTAGAGCTGAACGGTTCGAGGCAGCGTTTGAGGATGCCTTGCACGGTGGCGATCAGAACGCCGTAGTTTACGATTGGGACGCTTGCTGCGTCAGCTTGCTGGAGACGGTACTGCATTTCGCGCTGGTTCAAGATACATCCGCCGCAGTGAACGACAAGCGCGTAGTCGGAAAGATTGCTCGGATACTTCATCCCAGCCGTGTGCTCGAAGGAGAGTTGTTTACCCGTATACTTCCGCAGCCAATTTGGAATTTTAACGGTCCCGATATCGTCGGTCTGGCGATGGTGCGTGCAACCTTCTGCTATCAGAATACGATCGCCATCCTTGAGAGACTCAATGGCTTTCGAACCGTTTACCAGCGTCGTGAGATCGCCTTTGTAGCGAGCGAAGAGAATAGAAAATGACGTGAGCGGAATATCGTGAGGTGTATCGGCAGAAACCTGAGCGAAGACTTGCGAATCGGTAATAACGAGTCTCGGCTTCTTGCCGATCTGTGCAAGGGTTTCACGGAATTCAGTTTCTTTCGTCACAATGGCGATGGCACCCGCTTCGAGGATGTCCCGTACTGTTTGCTGTTGTGGTAAGATGATGCGCCCTTTCGGCGCGGCTGAGTCAATCGGTGTGACGAGGACGACAAAATCACCCGGATTGAGAAGATCGCCGACGATCCGAAGTGCGCCAGCCTCATCCGGAATTGCTTTTGCCAGTGCTAGCTTGAGCGTTTCGATGCCATCGCCTGTCGCGGACGACACTTGGAAAACGGGCGCGAGTGCCTGCGCCGAAACCTGCTCAAGAGCGTCGTTGTCTTGTGGGGATACGTCGGCTTTGTTGAAAACAATAAAGAGCTGAATTTTCTTCTCGCGGACGAGTTTTAGCAGGGACTGCTCAAAGGAACCGAGACCCGTGGCTGCATCTGTGACGAGAATGGCGATGTCTGTTTTTTCGAGAATCTCGTATGCGCGCTGGACACGCATCTTTCCCAGTACGCCTTCATCGTCGAGGCCCGGCGTGTCCGTAATGTAGACAGGGCCGAGTGGGAGGAGTTCCATCGCTTTTCCGACGGGGTCCGTCGTGGTTCCCATGACCTCCGAAACGATGGAGACCTCTTGGCCCGTCATGGCATTGATCAGGCTTGATTTTCCGACGTTGCGACGACCGAAAAGCGAAATGTGGATGCGCTCGCCCTTAGGGGTTTCGTTAAGTGTGCTCATAAGAATTGCTAGTTAATCCCTGAAAAAGCGAGAAAGCCACCTATCACGCCCTCGATTAAGCCACTGAATACGTCTAAGTTTAAGAGAACGATGAGAATAATGAAGCCGAACCGTTCGAGACGCATGTAGGGAATAGCGAGTTTTTCAGGAAGGAGGATTGCCATAACTCTTGATCCATCAAGCGGAGGGATTGGAATGAGGTTGAACGTCATGAGGACAATATTGGTTACGGCGAAGATGGCGCAGGCGAAGAGAGCGTATCCGATGAAAGGAGAAATCGATTCTGTAGGAGTCATTGAGAGAATAAGATGATAGACGCCCACGGCGATCAGAGCTTGAGCAAGATTCGACAGCGGACCTGCGATGGCGGTCATCCAGAAGGCTTGGCGTGGATTGCGACATCGTCCGACGTTCACGGGAACCGGTTTTGCCCAGCCGAACATAATTCCGGAACCTGAGAATGCCAAAAACAGCGGAAGCACAATCGTTCCGATCGGGTCGATGTGACGAATGGGATTCATAGAAATACGTCCAGCATCGCGCGCCGTTGGGTCGCCACACAATAGCGCAACAACGCCGTGTGAAATCTCGTGAATCATCACGGCCACAACGAGCGAGGCCAGACTGATTACTTTATAAATTATTTTTTCATCCATCGCATTTTTTCCTGTGAGAGAAAGTCTAGCATAGAAGCATGTGCTTTTTCCAGATTCAAATTGAGCACTAGCTAAGGCCTAGAACCTAAAACTTCGCTGCATCCCCGTTGCGTCGGCTCGCTTGTTTTGGTATCCTTCGAAGCACCATGACAACACCGATTCATATCGTCCTTATTAACCCAGAGATTCCGCACAATACCGGTGCGATTGGAAGGGTGTGTGTGGGTCTTGGGTGTTCGCTTCACCTGATACGACCGCTGGGGTTTTATTTGTCGGAGCAGTACATCAAGCGGGCAGGACTAGATTACTGGGAGTATCTTGATTTGCGGGTTCATGACAATTGGCAGTCGTTCCTTGATGGCATAAAACCCACACGAGTTTTTTTTCTCAGTACGCACGGAGAGCGCAGTCTCTACGACTGTGAATTCGCCAGCGGAGATGCGCTCGCGTTTGGTTCGGAGAGTCACGGTTTGCCGAAGGATTTCTATGATCGCTATATGGATCAACTCTTCAAAATCCCCATGCCTGGCGATCATGCTCGAAGTATTAACCTCGCAAACGCCGTTTCAATTGCGGCTTACGAAGCGTACCGACAGGTTTTCGCGATTTAGTTATAAAAAAACTCAGGACGAATCCTGAGTTTTAAGATGGTGCACCCGAAAGGACTTGAACCTTCACGCCATTGCTGGCACAAGCACCTGAAGCTTGCGTGTCTGCCATTTCACCACGAGTGCAGGGGAAAAGAAAACGCGTGGATAATCTCACATTGGAGGGTTAATGTCAAATTTAAAACTCGCTAGGTAATCGGTCCGCGAGGTTCTTGGCGACAGGGGTATGGCAGGTTCATGGCGGTGGCGGGTGATGGGTGTACAACACACGACAGCCACGGGGCGTTGACGAAGGCGGCGATAGCCGCCAAAGAATTATGAATTATGAATTATGAAGTGTGTAGCGAGGCGTCTGCTCCTTCGCATGTATATATACCCCCTAGTACATTGTACAGGCAGAAATGACGGTAATTTTCAGGTAGAGTACATGATTAACAATATTGAAACCAAGAACTTAATCTTGTGAATCTTGTAATCTTGTCTTACCAATACGCGCTGTACAGAGTACTAGCACCAAACCCCTAGCACCTAACATCAATGCCGACACCCCTGTCGCGAACCGATTACGCGATTACACGATTCGCTGCAGCAATTCTTGCCGTCGGGGGTATCTTATGGCATAATAGGTTCGTTTTCATCTGAAGCAGAAAACCGTTTCACCATTCTGGTTAAATAGCCGTGTCTGCTCCATTCGAACCCCAAGGATGTTTCGCACATGAACGAAGAGCAAAGGCTGACCGCCCAACTCAACGCACCGCTTTCGAAAGATAGGCTGCAGGCCCTTTATGCCTTGAAAAAGTTGCGCGATAAAGGCACCCTACCAGTGCCTGTACGCAGTCGCGACGTCAACAACCACATTCATACCACCTATTCTTTTTCTCCTTATTCGCCCACGAAGGCGGTTTGGATGGCTGATCAGGCAGGTCTTGCCACAGCGGGTATCATGGATCACGACTCTATCAGCGGCGCACGTGAATTCATCGAGGCTGGGAAGATTTTGAATTTTCCGACGACGGTCGGAGTAGAATGTAGAGCATCCTTCGTGGGCACACCTCTTGAAGGACGCCGAATTAATAATCCAGATCAAGCGACTGTGGTCTACGTTGCACTACATGGTGTTCCGCATAGCAGCATTGATGCGCTCGTAGAGTTTTTTGAACCCGTACGTGCGGCGCGTGCACAACGCAACCGGGAAATGACTGCGCGCCTCAATACGTTACTGGAACCTGCGAGAATCGTTCTCGATTATGATGCTGACGTTATTTCGACTTCTCATTGGAATGAAGGTGGCGAGGTAACGGAGCGGCACTTGCTCTTTGCTGTTGCCAAAAAGATAGTCGCGCGATTTGGTGTTGGCGCGGCACTTGTGACATTTCTAAAAGACACGCTTCGCATCCCAGTCGCTGCCAAGGTGGAGGCGCAGCTCGTTGATGTAGTGAATCCGCATCTAGCTTACGATTTGCTAGGTGTGCTGAAGAGCGACTTGGTTGAGAAATTTTATATTGACGCGACGCTGGAGTGTCCGCCGATTGCCGACGTTGCTGCCTTCGCAAAAGCGAACGGCATTGTTTTGGCCTATGCCTATCTGGGCGATATTACCAGCTCAGTTACGGGAGACAAGAAGGCACAGACGTTTGAAGATAGCTATCTGGATGAGCTTTTTCAGGTGCTGAAGACTGTCGGGTTCAGCGCGGTAACGTATATGCCCTCGCGCAATACGCGTGATCAGCTCGTGCGCCTTCGTGCGCTTTGCGATCAGCATGGATTATTCCAGATCAGCGGAGAGGATATCAACCAGCCGCGTCAGAAGTTTATCTGTGAAGCGATGCGCGATCCATTCTTTTCGAATCTCTATGATGCCGCTTGGGCTTTGATTGGCCACGAAAGGCTGGCTACTGAGAATTTGGCGGATGGCATGTTCTCTGCTGAAACGATAGCTGTAATGCCCTCGCTTGCGGAACGCATTGTGCATTACCGAGATACTGCATTGGATTTGTATAAAATTGGCGACTGAACACTAACCCTAAGACGGGCGAATCATAATTCGCCCCTACGGAGATAAAACCATGTCAACTTTTTTGAGTGAACACGCTTCTCAACTTGCTCGCTATATCAAGATGTCGGGATCGGCAGGTAAACGATCAGATTATGTGCAAGGTGGTGGTGGAAACACCTCCGTAAAGTTTGACGGTCGACTGATGGCAATTAAGGCATCAGGCTTTCGTCTCGACCAGATTACGGCTGATAACGCATATGCGGTTCTTGACTATGCGGCAATACGCTCGTTCTACGAGAGCGTCGATCCAGCATCATTGGCCGATGTGGAGAAGGAAGGCTCTTCACAAGCCAAGGCTGCTACACTCGCCATCGAAGGGCTCCCACAGCTCCGGCCTTCTGTTGAGGCTGGTTTTCATTCCCTGCTCGATACCTTCGTATTGCATACGCATCCTGTTTATGCGAATCTCGCCGCGTGTTCGATTGAGGGGGCTTTTGTTGCGGCTGATGCTCTTGCCGATTTGCCACAGAGCCATGTCTTTGTTCCCTATATCAACCCTGGTGCACAACTGACGTTTGCGATTGGAAAAGCGCGTTATGAAGGGGAAAAGGCAACCGGCAAAAAACCAGCGATTATTTTCATGCAAAATCATGGGCTCATCATCACGGGAGAAGATGCCCAAGCGTGTTTGCGTCTTAACGACGAGGTCAACAAGCGCATTGCTGCCGCGTATGGTGTCGGTTGCATTGACTGGCCCAACATCGCGATTGTTGCGAGCAAAGCTGAAAACACATGGTCGTCCTATACGCCTTGGTTGCGGGATCATTTTTTAAACACAGCCTGGGATCTTGATCTGTTTACGAAGCAGTCACTTTACCCAGATCAGTTGGTGTTTCTGGCAGGTCAGATGGGTGTTGTCGAGACCGGTACGCTTGCGGCAGCGCTGGAGTCTGGTTTCCAGATGCCGGCCAAGTGCACGGTGTTCAGAGCGACGGGAGAGGTTTATTATCAGTGCGTTCGCAATGAAGCACAGACCATTGAGGAAACGCTTTGTGCGATTTTCTTCATCACAAGGACGATCAAAAAGGCGAGACGTACCCTCTGCACTATGGATGAATCCGGCAAAAATTTCATCAGTAACTGGGAAAGTGAAAAGTATCGCAAGAGCCTTGGCGCGAAATAGTTTTGTACGAATTAACTTGATTTTTTTTCGCTAAAAATCCAGAATCAGTCGAAGTTTCAAATTCCGCAAAGTGCGGTTTGTAGCATTCATTACTCAAGGAGCCTTTAAATGGCAAAGAAATATCGCGTCGCAGCCCAAATGTACGGGTTTAGAGAGTTTACTAAAATCCCTGAAGACATGGCAAAAACCATTAGAAAAGTCAAGAAAATGGGCTATGACTATATTCAGATCTCGGCATTTGGCCCTATTGAAGCCGTCGAGTTGAAGAAGATTTGCGATGGCGAAGGTGTTCAGCCGATTGGCGCACATGTCGGTCTTCCTCGCTTCCGTGAAAACGAGAAACAGGTAATTGAAGACTGCAAGGCTTGGGGAACTGACTACGTCGCAATCCCTTCGCTCATGCGTTCAGAGTATATAACCCTCGATGACTGGAAGAAACTCTTTCGTGAGTTTGAAGGTTATGCCAAGCGTTTCGCTAAGGAGGGTCTCTTTGTCCAGTATCACAACCATTCTTTTGAGTTTGAGAAGTTCGGAATTAAGAAAGGTGCCGGAGGAAAGACAATTCTTGACATGATGTACGATAACACCAAAGTGCTTCAGGCTGAGTTAGATTTTGGCTGGATTGCTCGCGGCGGTTACAATCCGGTTCTCTGGGCGAACAAGATGAAGGGACGCTTGGATCAGGTTCATTTGAAGGATTGGGGAATCGTCAACAACATCCCCGAATTCCGTGCCATTGGCGAGGGATCGCTTGACTTGCCAGCCATCATCAAGGCTTGCAAGGCCTCAGGAACTAAGGACTTCATCGTTGAGCAGGATACGTGTACTCTCACGAACGATCCTTTCTTGAGCTATTCAATTAGCCGAAAGAACCTTCTCAAGATGGGCCTCTAGGGTTTTGAGGCACGTTTAAACCGTTATCCTCCTCAGTCCAGTCGTATTAACGTTCGACCGGTCTGAGGAGTGTTGAATTTAGGAGTTTGAGCACGATGAGATTGCTAACGCGGTATCTGTTAAAAGCCTTTCTAGGCCCTTTGATGCTGTGTCTTGTTTGCTTTAATGCTCTTTTTATTATCTTCGATCTTTTCGGGCACATTTCAAAATTTATTGATTCGGGGCTAGGGGTGTGGATGATCCTTCGCTATTACGGTGGAGTCGTGTCGATGTATTCGCATTGGTTCCTTCCTGCATCCTGTATGCTGGCGACGTTGTATACCATGTGGCAGTTATCGCATCACAGCGAGCTGACTGCCATGCGGGCTAGTGGAATTAGTTTTAGAAGTCTGACCTATCCTTTTTTGGGCGTTGCCATCGCAATGAGTTTCCTGACTTTTGTAAACTCTGAACTCATTGCACCGGAAGCCAGCACCTGGTCTGAAAGATTGAAGGAGTCCACGTTTATATCGGGTAATTCAGAGGAGAAAAAAAACTTTCAATATCTCGACCCCTCAACTCGGAGAAGTTGGATTTTTACATCTGCGGACTCCTCTACCGAGCAAACCATGTCCCATCCCAGCGGCTCTGTGGAAGTGAAGCAGGACAAGGATGGTGTGAATGTCTGGGGTGTTCGTGCGACGAAGGCGGAATTTCTCGATGGTGTGTGGTGGTTCCACGATCCCCAGACAATCGCATTTGATATTGACGGACAGGAACTTCACCCATTCGACACCCCTAAAAAAGAAACGGCACCTTCGCTCATCCCGATGTATGAACTGACGGAAACCCCAAGGGCTATGATGCTGGAACAGCGCGAGTGGGATTTCTTTTCTATTGCCGACATGTTCCACTACCTCAAAGGAAAGCGAATCCATGATAATGGTAAATGGTATGAATTTTACTACCGAATCGCCGCACCTTGGGCCTGCGTTGTCATAACCCTTTTCGCCATCCCTGCAGGAATCAGTACGGGGCGACAAAGCGTTATCAAAGGCGTTATTCTTGCGTTGACAACATTTTTCAGCTTCTATGCTGTTACGCTCGTGCTAAAGTTTTTTGGGCACCATGGTGTATGTCCCCCCGTCATCGCGGCGCTACTTCCCCATTTTATTTTCTTATTTATTGGTTCTATGATGTACAAAAGACTTACTTGATGTGCTACTATCTTGCACTCAGGAATCAATTCGGGTGCATTCCAGCGAGAAAAAAAGAAGAGCCTCTGAAGATCAGAGGCTCTTTTTGTATGCGTCTTAAAATATGGTTTTTTAATGAAGGTTCTTTAGAAATTCATCACCGTATCCGTAATTTTCGATGATGTAGTCCATATCCTTATCACCACGACCGGAGAGGTTTACTAGAATCGACAGCGGCTTCTTGCCAACATTTTGTCGAGCTAAGCGCATTGCGTGTGCAACGGCATGCGATGACTCCAACGCTGGAATAATGCCCTCGACCCTTGAGAGCACGTAGAAGGCCTCCAGCGCATGGTTGTCGTCTATTGTGAAATACTTGGCGCGACCGATTTCGCGAAGGTAGGAATGCTCAGGTCCTGTTGATGGGTAATCAAGACCTGATGCAACAGAATAGACCGGAGCGGGTTCGCCTTGAGAGTCCTTGAGCATAATGCTGTTGAAGCCATGCATCACACCTTCAGTTCCGTACGTGAGAGAGGCGGCATGGTCACCCAGCTTCTCCCCACGCCCGAGCGGCTCGATGCCGTGGAGCTCACTTCGGCTATCGAGAAAGCCAGAGAAGATGCCCATGGCATTTGATCCGCCGCCAACGCAGGCTGCGACGATATCGGGATTTTCACCCACCATGTCAAAGTATTGCTCACGGGCTTCGACGCCAACAATGTGTTGGAAGTCTCTGACCATCATGGGGAAGGGGTGCGGACCAACCACCGAACCAATACAGTACAACTGCGTGACAGGATCCTTAAGATACGCCTCAAAACAAGCATCGACAGCTTCCTTGAGTGTTTTGAGCCCGTGCGAAACGGGAACAACGCGAGCACCTAATAGCTTCATGCGCGAGACGTTCGGGGCTTGTTTAATAATGTCCACATCGCCCATGTAAATGTCGCATTCGAGATTAAAATAGGCGGCGGCAGTAGCCAAGGCAACACCGTGCTGCCCTGCACCCGTCTCGGCGATAATTTTCTTCTTACCCATGTACTTAGCCAGAAGTCCCTCACCCATACAATGGTTAAGCTTGTGTGCTCCCGTATGGTTGAGGTCTTCGCGTTTCAAATAGATCTGGCAGTTACCCAGTTTGCTGGAAAGTCGTTCGGCATGATAGACGGGTGTGGGACGTCCCTGATAATGCTTTCGGATTGAGCGCAATTCTGAAATGAAGGCTGCTGAGCGAGATATCGTATCGTAAGCATCTCGGATTCCGTCCATTACCGTCTTTAACTCTTCGGGAATGTAGCTTCCACCGAAATGGCCAAAATTTCCACTCCGGTCAGGTTGATTTTGCAGATAGTCTGTGTAATTTGAGTTGGGCATAATACTCCTTGAAAAACGTTTCTATTAATAAGAACATATTACTCAGCAAAACGCAAGCAATATTTCAGCGGCGACATCGAGTTCGCGCACGATGCCCTCAAGGACGGTGGTGGCAGAGTCTGTACACTGCCGCCAGACATCCCAGGTGTAGGTTTCGACTTCGAATTGGTCGCACCCATTTTCACGAAGTGCTTCAATGAAGGCGGGGTCGTGTAGGCTGGTTGCCGTCGTGCCGAGCGTTGCGTTGCCATTTTCGAAAAGCGGCACATGGAAATGCGTCCGCATCTTTGCGCCGTGGCAGGGTGGAGACGCGAGTGCTTCGGGAAGGTCTCCGAAGCGATCAAGGTCGCCATTGACGCGTTGACGGGTGGTCTGGTGAAGATAAGTGCCTTCAGCGTATTTCACTAAGGCTAGCCGGACTCCGGGTGTGTCGTCACCTTCGAGCGCAGCACTGAGCTGACACTTTCCGATGACAATTCCTGCGGCTGTGAATTTACGGACGGATACCGCTAAATCTTCGAATTGGATTGCGAGGTGAGCGGTGTCGAAACAAACGCCAATGTAGGGTGCTCGTGTATCGCCGCACGCTTCTTTAATTTGGAGTATGACGTTGATGGTTTCATCCGTGGTTTCAGGAAAGCAACCGGGCTCAGGCTCCATTGAGAGGATGATATGCTTTCCAGTTTGTTCGTGAAGCTCCTGAATTGTTGTTAAGACCTTCACCACGTTTTTAATTGCAACGTTGGGATCTTCACCGAAGGTTTTGTAACTCAGGGGTGCCGTGGAGACACTGCCACGAGTTGTTCCAGTTCGCATGAGCAGGGCAAGAGACCGTGCTGCGTTTTCGGTGTAGACAATGCGTTGCGGATCTGTCCAGGTTGGTCGGTAGACCTCCTCTTTCACGGCAGTACCATGAAAGATTCCGAAGGGGAAAGCGTTCATGGTGAACGGCACCAGCGTATGCGCCTCGATGATGTGGCAGAGTCTCGACTGTGCCACTGGAGAGGCGACGAATTCAGACGCGGCAGCATGTCCGAAACGCAGGCCAAGCCCGAAAGGGTGGTGCGGCGAAAGGCCACGCTGGATGCGGTAACGTCGAGCGACATCGGTTGCGAGCTGTTCGATGTTGCGGATTTGCTTTTCTAGGGTTTCGCCTGGGTGGACGTTCATGCAGTACGTCAGCATGGTTCCGACTCCTTCAGCCGCGACTAAAAACTGCCCTTGAGCATGACACGAATAAACGATTCTTTGGAGAGATCGAATGCTTCATTTTCGGCAACGTCGGCTGACAGTTCACGGCTGACGAATATGCCGTATTCACCCGTGATGGTGTAGTCTCCAAATGGACTTAAGGCTACGCCAGCGGTGACGAGCATGTCGTCGAGAGTGAGCGCGTCGGGTTGCCCATCATCGCCAGCAAGAGTGTAGGTGACATTGCGCCACTCATACGTGCCAAAGAATGAGAATATATGCTCAGGAAAGAGCACCACTTTACTTTTGGGTAGCATGGCTTCGAGTCGGAATATATCGGCGGGTTGCCAGGCGATACCAACATTCGGGATAAAGGGAATATCCCAGCTTGGACGCAACGTTCCACCGAGTTGTAGGCTTAACTCTGGATTGACGGCAAAATAGAAGTTGAGAGTCGTAGGAATGCTAAAAGATGGCGACGTGACATCGGAGTAAATGCCAGGAGCCACGCGAATTTCAGTGGCCCATCCGTTTTCAAAGCGCCAGGTTTGTCCGATATCGAATTTCGCATTGAGCAGCGCATCGGGGAGTGCTTCCATCGCTGGATTTTCGATGAAGTAGATCAGGTGTGCACCCATCCAAGCATCAATTCTTCCGGCGAGAAATTCATCGAACTTGAAAAGGCGCAATTCAAGGTTGCCTTCTGCAATATCGGTAACGCCGAAGGGACCGAAAGCGGTCTCTGCCGTGTAGGCACCGCCGAGGGAATAGACATGCCGCACGTTGGCATCGAGATGCTGTGAATACAGGTCGTCGATTTCGTATGCTTGAGAATCGTTGCGTTGCGCCGGTTCGAGATAGTCGTTGCGTTGCGCCGGTTCGAGATAGTCGTTGCGTTGCGTTGGTGCTTGATAGTCGTTGCGCTGCGTTGGTGCTTGATAGTCGTTGCGCTGCG
>CAZKJH010000031.1:18281-30282 GCA_964553035.1 uncultured Lentisphaerales bacterium
TTGGTGCTTGATAGTTGTTGCGCTGCGTTGGTGCTTGATAGTTGTTGCGCTGCGTTGGTGCTTGATAGTTGTTGCGCTGCGTCGCGGGTTTTTCATAGGTACGGGTTGACGGTGCGACGGTTCGAACTCTGGAAGGAGCGGGGTCTTCCCACGTGGCACCGAAAGAAGTGGTTGTAGCCATGGCAAGAAAGGTCACGATGGAGAGCTGCTTGTTGCATGAAGTCATAAAGGATTTTTATTGTATTGTTATTGTTGTGATTAGCGTGAATCTCGCTCACGAATGCGGTCTGGCGTGAAGTCGGTAAGCCATACGAGAAGGGAAACTTTATAGTCGTCTTCTTCGCCGAAGCCTTGCGCGTTGATGTATCCTGGGGCAACGCTCGCGTATAACCGGAATGCAATGCAATCGTATCGGCGTTCAAGCCATGATCCGATTTCTTCGACTTGTGAGGTCTCTAATTCATAGCGTCCAAATCCGTTGACGCTCCATTCGCTGTTCACATGCCAAGTCAGGCTACCGAGGAGAAGGCTGCTTTCATTCACGCGATATCGGTATTCGAAATCGGTACTGAAAATCTGATGCCAGGCGACAAGCCGGAAGGACGAGGTGTTCACCTCCGAGAGATCAACATCATAAACGGAATCGAAATCAACGCGAAGCCATGAATTAGGGCGGTATTTTGTGTCCAGATAAAGGAATTCGATGTTGTCCTCATCGTCTTGCGGATCCATGTTGACATCAGTGTAGAAGTCTACATAAATGCGTTCGTAGGTTTTCACGCCACCAACGGGCTTGATCTGCCATCGGTTTCGGACACCGAGGCGCACCGAATTTTTGCGATCGATTTCATCGACCTCATCAAATTGGTAGAGCTGTGAAGGCACAAGATCTGGCTCGGGAATGTAGGTGTAGTTCGCATACGGCTCCACGACGTGGCGCCAAATGTTTCCAGGCGTGTCCTGCCAGAGTCCGTATGATTTCAAAGATATTTCAGTTCCAAATTCTAAAACTGAGCGCATATCGGCGTCGGCTTCCACACTCTCCGTACTACTCGTGGTTTGATCGACTGTCTCGACAGTGCCGTACGCATTCGTGGTGATAATAGTTTGTGAAGTTGTACTGACGATTTTTTCCAATGTTTTTGAATAGTAGGTCGCGCGATAACCGGCTCGAGGAATGATATTGAGGAAGCCGAAGCATTTGAAGGGTCTCGTAACTCTGGTGTCGGTATCGAATCGGAAGACATCATAGTTCTCTGGAAGAGGAACAAAGCGTTCGTCAAACTTCTTATTCAAGTAGCTTGCTGCGGTTGCATTTTCGATGTAAATTCCGCTTTCACCGAGTTCGATCGAATTGAGGTTGAACCAGGCTTCCGGAAGACGTTCGACCTGAGTGTAGAAGTCGTTGAGGCGTACGCGGCCGAGCATACCGTAGCTGTAATTATCTTCAAGATGTGTGTAGGAGAGATAGTTGTCGGGCTGATTCATCGACCGGTATTCATCCTCGAAGAAATTCTTCATGAACAGATCGTCGCTGGCGTAAATGCCTTGAACCAACAACTGATCGCGTTCTGTAACATTCCACGCATGGTTTAGACGTAGGCGATAGCGTTCTGGATCCTCCACGGATTTGGGGAGATCTTCATCACTGAGGTAGTAGGCAGAGAACCAGCCTTTAGACTCGTCTCTTGCACGCCACGTAAGTTTTTCGCCGTATGCGACGCCTCGCTTGAGGCGGTAGTCTACGCTTGTTTTTGAGTCGAAAAAGGTCTGTGTTTTTTTGTTCCAATAGAGTGGGAGCTTGTAGGAGCTAAGGAGATAAGGCCCCCAAGAGCTTTGGTATCCCGGTTCGAAGCGGAAGCCGTAATGGCGACTGAGATCTTTCCAATAGTAAGGAAAATAGAAGAATGGAAAACCAAAGAGGGACGGAACGACACCCCATGCGGTAATGTCGTCACCAGGGCGAACGCGGAGACGTCTCGCTTTAAGCTGGTAGTGGAAGTGTCCGGGTGCGTTCGTGCAGGTCGAGACTATAGCATTATTAACGAGGTAGGTTTTGTCTTCTGTGATTGCGCCCGACTCGGCCATGATCCGAAAGGGTTTACTGAAGATATCAATGCCTGTGGCTTTCCCCGCCGCTTTTTTGATGTTAATTTCAAGCTCATCTCCGTGCCAGATGCTGCCATCGCTTCCCGCAAGGATTACGCCCTCTTTCGCTTGTGCATCGCCGGTCTTGTTGTTGTATCGGATTTGTTTCGCTCGCAACTCTGTCCCTTGGTAACGTATTGCTACATTACCGGAAAAGGTAACCCAGCCGGAGTCGAGCTCATAGTCGGCCTTATCCGCCATTACCTCGGTTTTATCGCTTCCGGTTCCGAAGTCGGTGGTTAACTTCGGCAGTTTGGCGAGGACTTCAAGCCTAAACGAAAAAGCCGCGAATAGTGCGAGGCAGATTGTTTTCGTTGATGAAAAACTGTATTTTTTTGTTTTCAAAGAAGAGATCTCCGTTGATGCAACCATATTAGACATTGAAGAGAAATTCCACAACATCGCCATCGGCAACTTCGTATTCTTTACCTTCCATGCGCGCAAGGCCAAGTGCTTTACACGGATGTTCGCCGCCGTGGCGGATGTAGTCGCTAAATCCAATAACTTGGGCACGAATGAAGCCCCGCTCGAAATCGGTATGGATGACACTAGCGGCTTTAGGAGCTTTCCAACCTCGGTGTATCGTCCAAGCGCGGACTTCTTTAGGACCTGCCGTTAGGAAGCTGATCAGTCCGAGTGTTTCATAACCCGTGCGTACAATCATATCGAGGCCGCTCTCCTTGATTCCATAGGATCCTAGAAATTCCGAACGCTCTTTATCGGCAAGGCCAGCCATGTCTTCTTCGATTCTGGCGCAAATTCTGACGCAGAGCGCACCTTGTTTTTCAGCGTACTGGCGAAGCGCGATTACGAGAGCGTTGTCGGCGGCGATGTCTTGTTCTCCGACATTGGCCACATAGATGATTTTCTTGTCGGTGAGAAAGCGCATGTCGCGGAGGGTGGGTTGTATTTCCTCGGTGTCTCGCCCTGAGAATGTCCTAACCGGATAGCCATCCTCGATATGTTTCTGCAACAGCTTAACAGCATCAAGTTCTTTTCGAACATCTTTGTCTGAACGGGCGATCTTTGATAACCTTTCGACTCGCTTTTCTAGACTCTCCATGTCGGCCAGTAGCAATTCATTCTCTATGATGCTGACGTCGCGAAGCGAATCAATTGATCCCTCCACGTGGATAACGTCTGCGTTCTGAAAGCAACGCACAACTTGAATGAGTGCCTCGCATTCACGGATATTTGCGAGGAACTTGTTGCCGAGGCCCTCGCCACGGCTTGCACCCTTGACCAAACCTGCGATATCGACGAACCCTACCGTTGCATAGATGGTCTGCTCGGGGTGGGCGATAGCCGCCAGCCTCGGGAGACGTTCATCTGGAACGGGCACTGTTGCCAAATTAGGTTCGATAGTACAAAAGGGATAGTTAGCCGACTGCGCGTTTTGTGTGCGCGTCAGTGCGTTGAAAAGTGTTGATTTGCCGACGTTTGGTAAGCCGACGATGCCAATGCTCAAGGCCATGAATGCTCCTTCGTTCAAGTAAGCCATCTATTTTACCTGATTCAGCTCTTTTTGGGAAGAACATTACATTCCCTGCCGAATAGCAGTTGTCAAATGTTTTCATAAGATGCTAGACTATCCGAAAATTACATGCAAGGATTATCTATGGACAGTACTTCAACGTATTCAATCGGAGTGGATTACGGAACGAACAGCGTCCGCGCTCTCGTTGTAGATCTCACTAACGGTCTGGAACTCGCTTCCAGTGTCTTTTTGTATCCAACTGGCGAGTCTGGAATCATCGTCTCAAAACGAGATCCACAACTAGCCCGACAGAACCCAGCGGATTATATCGATGGTTTTTTTGCGACGGTTTCGGATGCCGTGGCGAAGGCAGGCTTGGCAGATAAGTATTTCAGTGCTGATCGGGTCGTGGGGATCGGGGTTGATACAACGGGTTCAACGCCGTTGCCAGTAGACAAGGATGGTATCCCGCTCGCAATGAATCGAAAGTTTGCAAAAAACCTGAACGCTCAAGCATGGCTTTGGAAAGACCACACGGCGTATGCTGAGGCTGCGAAGATCACAGCGACAGTCCAGAAGATGGGCATGCCCTATTTGAAGAAGTGCGGCGGCACGTATTCGTCGGAGTGGTTTTGGTCCAAGGTCTGGCACTGCCTGAGCGTTGATCGAGCTGTATTTGATGCAGCATTCTCGTGGGTAGAACTCTGCGATTTCGTTCCAGCCTTCCTTACGGGTAACTTGAATCCCTTGACGATGCGTCGTAGCATTTGTGCTGCGGGTCACAAGGCACTCTTTTCCGATGAATGGGGTGGATTGCCATCCAAAAAATTTCTGAAGAGGCTGTCTCCAGAATTAGCAGAGCTCCGCGACCGACTTTATACCCAAGCCGTTCCATCCGATTGGCCTGCGGGAAAGCTGACTCAGGAAATTGCCGACAAAGTTGGATTGCCTGGCGGCATCGCGGTAGCGGTTGGTGCTTTTGATGCGCATCATGGTGCTGTTGGCAGCGGCGTGAAGCCAGGAACGCTGGTCAAAGCAATCGGCACGAGCACCTGTGATATCATGGTGGCTTCAAAAGATGCGGGTACGGCTGACATCCCCGGTGTTTGCGGCATTGTTCCGGGTTCGGTTGTGCCCGGGCTTATTGGAATCGAGGCGGGACAGTCCGCCGTTGGTGACATTTTCAAATGGTATGTGGATAAGCTTCTGCCCGCAGCGTTCGCTACAGGAAATCCTTACGTTAATCTTGAAAAAGAAGCCGGTGCGCTCAAGCCTGGCGAGTCAGGACTTTTAGCACTTGATTGGAATAACGGAAATCGTACGATTCTTGTCGATCCGATGCTCACGGGAATGATCGTCGGTTTCACACTTCACACGACGGCTCCAGAAATCTACCGCACCCTCATTGAGGCCACTGCTTTTGGTGCGCTCGTGATCATTAAACGCGTTGAAGAATATGGAACTAAGGTCAAGGATGTGATCACCTGCGGCGGTCTCGCGGAGAAGAGTCCGTTGATGATGCAAATCTATGCGGACATCCTCAATCGTCCCATCCGCATCAGCCGCAGTTCACAGGCTTGTGCGCTCGGTGCTGCGATTTTCGGTGCGCTTGCCGCCGGTGAATTCGGCGGAGATACTACTACCGCACAGAAGACGATGACAGGAACGAAAGATATTGTTTACAAGCCTATCGGGGCTCACGTGAAAGTGTATGCCAAGTTGTATTGTCTCTATCGGCAGATGCACGATGCCTTTGGTGTGGCGGGATCTTCACAGGACTTAGCTAACGTTATGAAGGATCTTTTTGCGATACGTGCCAGCGTACGCTGAGCTAATCCAGATAATTTAGTTGCAAGCAGAAGTTTTTATGATCAACACGGACACATTCATTCGAGAGACACCTGGGGAAATCCCCATTGCAGCATCGGTAGATGTCTGCATCGTCGGCGGTAGTTGCACGGGTGTTTTCGCGTCACTCCGAGCGGCTGAGGCGGGTATGCGTGTTGCGATTGTCGAGAGTAATGGTTTCTTCGGTGGTACGGCAACAGCCGGTCTCGTTCCTGTGTGGCATTCCCTCTATTCCACCGATGGTAAACAGAAGATCATCAACGGGCTGACGCGGCAGATTCTCGATAGACTCGTTGACATCGGCGAAGCGGTGTTGCGCGAGCCCACGAACGATTCGGTCTATGCCTACCTCAACACGGCCGGACTCATGGTTGCACTCGATGAAGCGATTGGCTGGAATCCAAATATTCGACCGTTCTTACATGCTCGCTTTGTCGCCGTGGTAAAGTCTGCACCCGGCCACGTCACGCATGCGATCATCGAGGATAAGTGCGGTCGTCGTGCCATTGAGGCGAAGTTCTTTATTGATGCTTCGGGCGATGGCGATTTGCTGGCAAGAGCTGGCTTCGAGACGTGGAGTTTATCTGCGGAGCAATTACAACCGCACACGACGTGTGCGTTGCTCTCGGGCGTTGATACGATTACCGAAGCCCATCCCGATTTTTCGATTGCTGAAATGATGAAACCCAAGCGCGGAGTGGGACTCAAACATACGTTCCAGTGGACAGTACCGGTTGTCGGCGCTCCTGCACTGATGTTTGCGGCCTTAAGTCGGGTGCAGAATTGCAACCCGGTAGACGCAGATGATCTGACGGCTGGCGAGATCGAGGGACGGCGTCAGGTGACATCGTTTGTACGTGCCTGCAACCGTGAGTTCTTTGTTGACGAAGCGGAGATCCGTGTTGCGGTTTTTGCGACGAGTATGGGCCTGCGAGAATCACGTCATGCGCGTTGCCTCTATTCGCTGAAAGAAGAGGATGTGCTGATGGGTCGGGAGTTTGACGATGCCGTTGCATTCGGCAGCTACCGCATTGATATTCATCATGATGAAGGCATTACCTTCAAGTATCTTGATGGACGCACGTGGGTGATGTCGGTCGATGCGGAGACTGGCACTGTCACGAGGACTAGTGGACGTTGGAGACCTGAGGGCGAAGACTGTGCTACGTTCTACCAAATTCCGTACCGGAGCATGGTTCCCAAAGGCTCTGTAAACGTGCTCTGCGCGGGACGCATGCTCGATTGTGATCGTGGAGCTTACGGGGCGGTTCGTGTCATGGTTAATTGCAACCAGATGGGTGAGGCGGCGGGTGTCGCCGCTGCACGGTTTGTGGCAGAAGATGTGCCTATTGAAAAGGCGTGGCGTGGACTGAAGCAGGAGAAGCAGCCACTTTACAAGTATTGGGCCGAATGAGCATTGTTTTGACACTGGGCATGATGGTTCTCGGTAATGTGTTTATGACGTTTGCCTGGTACTGGCATCTCCGTCAGGGGAGCACGGTTGGCAAGACCCTGCCGTTGATTATCGCCACAAGCTGGGCGATTGCACTTTTCGAGTACTGCATCATGGTTCCAGCAAATCGGATCGGATTCGGAGCAGGTCTTTCGGTGGCGCAGCTCAAGGTGATTCAAGAAGTCGTGACCTTATGCGTCTTTGTTCCCTTTGCATTTTTTTATCTTAACGAGAAATGGCGTCTCGATTATCTCTGGGCGTTTTTCTGTCTTGTCGGAGCCGTGTTTTTTGTGAACCGGCACAACTTCTAAGAGAACTGAACTTATGACAAAACCAGATGAAGCAGTGAATACAATCCCGTTTCCAAAGAGTTTCTCCGAGCTGTGGCACCAGCTCATGGGAAAAGGTGGAGCCGCACATCCACTTATCCAGTTTTTCAAATACGGTGTCGTCGGCGGTGCGGCGACGGCTGTTGATATGGCTGTCTTTTTCCTTGCGGCTTGGTTTGTCTTTCCCGCATTGACTGAGACCGATATTTTCGTGAAGCTGTTTGCAAAGGTTGGCGTGATCGTTCCCATCGTGGAACTCAGTCAGGGTGTGCGCGCTAATCACCAGCTCTTCGATAACCTGATCGCTTTTGTGTTTTCGAATACCTTCTGTTACCTTGTGAACGTCCTCTGGGTCTTCGAGTCAGGACGGCACAGCAGAAAGAAAGAATTTCTTCTTTTCTTTGCGGCTTCGGCGATTAGTTCCGGTTCGGGTATTCTGATTGCGGATGTTCTCGTACGCTGGGGGGGGATGCAGACTTCGATTTCCTACATCGCTAAAATTTTCGCATCGGTGATGATTAACTATATCGCCCGCAAAAAAATTGTTTTCAAGGGATAAGTCATGCGCGAAAAAATTATGGACTCGCTTCAAGCCGGATACTGGGATTCGATATCCGATACGTATCAGCGCATCACGCGCATTAGTTGCTTAGACTTCCACTACGGACCCCAAATACCTGGAGAGTCAGCACTTCAGATTCTTCCCACATTCGAGCCGGGGATGACGGCACTTGAGTTGGGTTGTGGCGGTGCGCAAAATAGCGTTTGGCTTGCGAAACAGGGTGTTGCGTGCACGGCGATGGATATTTCGGAAGCCCAGATTGCAAATGCGCGGAAGATCGCTTTGGCCAACGCGGTCTCGATTCGACTGCAGCAGGGAAGGCTTGAGAGGTTCAAGAATTTTGTGGGGGACGAGGCATTCGATTTCGTTCACAGCTCTCATGCCATGGAGTTCGTGGAACATCCCAGTGACATCATACGTGACATGGTGAGTTGCCTGAAGAAGGGCGGAACATTGATGATTTCAACCGTGCATCCGCTGTACAATGGCGATTGGATTTGCGGCGAGTATCACGAGGACGAGGCCTGCGAGGATGCCCTGGGCGACGGACTATTCCTGAAAAGCTATTTTGAGCCGCCTGACGATATCCGAGATGAGGATGGAGAGCACGTGATTTCGCGCGCACACCCTGTGTCAAGCTGGTTCAAGTGGCTTCGGGCGGCGGGTCTTGACGTGTTGTCAATCGAAGAGCCTGCGGCGATCGAAAACGCTCCTTACACCAGCGATGATTGGGCGAACCACGAAGGTGAGCTTGATGCGATCCCGTCCACGGTGATTTTTGTTGCGAGACTCCCGAAGTAACGAGGACTTTGTACTCATGGTATTCAGCACCGCCATCTTTCTGACCGTGTTTCTTCCGATCGTTCTGGTCGGTTGTTGGTTCCTTGCTTGGCTGGAGAAAGTGATTTCGAGGGCAAGGGGACGTGAATTTTCGTGGAGACATGTCAACGGCTTCATTCTGCTGACCAGTCTGTTCTTCTATTTTTGGGGCGAGGGGTCTTGGCTGGTCTGGCTGGTGCTGAGTGTGCTGTTCAACGCCGCCTGTGCACAAGTGATGTCTCGGCGCGAGGAACATCGGTGGCGTCAGTCGTGGCTCTGGTTCTGCATTGTCGGTGATCTGCTTCTTCTCGGCTGGTTCAAATACGCTGGATTCTTCGTCCGTTCCGTTAACCTTGTGCCGGGTTTTGAATTTCCTGTACCGGAAATAGCTCTGCCACTCGGTATTAGTTTTTACACGTTTCAGGCGATGAGCTATGTGTGCGACGTGTACCGTAGAGAAACTAAACCTGCCGACAGTCTCGTCGACTTCGCCTGCTATGTGACGATGTTTCCGCAACTGGTAGCAGGCCCCATCGTACGCTATGTGGATGTGGCGGAACGTTTGCGATGCCGTCATGTCGATATCGAGGGTGTGGCCTCGGGTTTTCGTCGATTCCTGTGTGGCTTGGCGAAGAAGGCGATTGTCGCCAATACCGTCGCTTCCATGGCTGACGCCGTCTGGGGCGTGGTTGAGAAAGGCCACGGCGTTTCGGCTGCAATGGCTTGGATCGGCGTGATCTGCTATTCGCTACAGATCTACTATGACTTCAGTGGCTACTCCGATATGGCTATTGGCATGGGACGCATGCTGGGATTTGAATTCAAAGAGAACTTTCTCCATCCCTATTGCGCGAGGAACATTCGCGACTTCTGGCGTCGTTGGCACATTTCACTCTCCACGTGGTTCCGTGACTATTTGTACATTCCTCTTGGAGGGAACCGGAAAGGCAAGCTCAGAACGTCGTTGAACTGCTTGATCGTTTTCGGGCTGTGTGGTCTCTGGCACGGCGCGAGTGCCATGTTTCTGCTGTGGGGTCTCTGGCATGGTATGTTCCTCATGCTTGAGCGGCTGCTTGGGAAGTCCGAAAGCCACACGGGATCCTCCGAGAGATGGCCGCTGGCATTCGTGCGTTTTGTGCTCTCGCATACCTACACCGCTGCGGTCGTGCTGGTGGGATGGGTCTTGTTCCGATCCGCGACGCTGGCAGATACCGGGCTCATGCTCCAATCGCTTCTCGGCCTTGCGGATGTCACACGCGAAGCCCGTGTGCTTTGGCTCGACTTGAATCCCAAACTGATCGTGGTTTTGGTTGCAGGATGCCTGTTCTCTTTCCCGATCGTGCCTTGGATGCGGAATCGGCTCAACGAGCGCCTGGCGGCAAGGCACACCCCGGTTTCAGGCGTTCTGATCCATCTGGGCGAGTGGATGGTTCTGACCGCGCTTGGTCTCGTGTCTCTACTCTTCATTGCGGGCGGGTCCTACAACCCGTTCCTGTATTTCAGATTTTAGAATAACGGCAATGAAAAAATCATCAAAGCAAAAAATCCTTTTCATCTGCAACCTCGTCTTTGTAGGCTTCTGGATGCTGGTGTTGTTTTCCAGTCTTTTATTCAAAGTCTCGTCCCGAGTTACCGGCTGGCCCAACTGGGATAGTTACGAGTTCAACGAGAATCGCGAACATGCCAAAAAACCTGACTTTAAAAAGACCTCCGTGCGGGAGTGGGGGAGTTCGCTCGAAGCGTGGTACAATGATAATTTTGCTTGGCGCTCTCGGCTGATCCAATTCTACCGATATTCGCATTTCAACTGGATGAAAACCGCCGTTGGGCAGGAGGTGCCCGGCCTCAATGGCTGGATATTCCGCCGAGGTGGGACTTGGGCTGAACTCGACGACTATTTGGGAGGGTTTGAGCTGACCGAAAAGGAAATGCACGATTGGGTCAGGCTTTTTGAAGGTCGAAAACAATGGGCCGAAGCGCATGGGACGAAATACATGCAGGTGATTGCTCCCGTCAAGGCTCAGATCCACTACGATCAAGTTTTCCCCGCCATTCGAGATCATCGGGGCGTTTGTGCGCGCGAGCAGTTGCAGAAGGGCCTTGCGGCTTCATCTGCCGCAGACTGCGTCGTGTTTACGCACGAGAAACTTTTGGAGGCGGCACTTGGGCGCCCTGTCTTCTACAAAGAGGACCACCACGTCAACGCGTACGGTGTCTACCTGATCTACGAGGCCATCGCCGACAAGCTCAATAGCTTGTTTGGAAATGTTGCGCTGATTCCGTTCTACGATGAACCGCCGAAGGCCGTGCTCGACGGGAAGCAAGACGGTTGTTATGAGAAAGAACGACGTTTAGCCATCGTGGTGCCTGAAGCGCGACAAACTTCTGATCCTCTGCTTGAATTATCGAAGACTCGCACGAAGTTTCCGATGGTGAGTGTGGCGGTCGAACGGCCTACCGGCGGGTTGACTGTGGTTATGGCCAACGATTCATTCATGCGGTTCCCGCTGTACTCCTGGAAGCGAGCGCTGGTCGGACAGATGAGATTTCCCTTCGATCAGGGTGTTGGCAAGGTCGTCTCGCTGCTTTTTCTTCGCTACAGTACGGGTCGGCTCGACTATGTGCTATCCGAGCGCGTTCCCGATGTCATCATCGAGCAGTTCACCGAGTGTCGGTTAAGTCTGGGTGTCATTGGGCTTGATGAACCAATGAGGCGTGCTTCGGATTTCGAGCGGGGCATCGAAATCGGCGCGACACCCGAAAAGGGCCAGCGTGTGCTGGTGCGCTGCGTTCTTGACGAGGTGACGGATGAGAGCGGCGACTGGACGTTCGTCCGAATCGGACAGACCTCACCGAAGATTACCGTTGAGCTCCTCGAAGGTGGTAAGGTGGTGGACACGGCCACCATCGATCCAGGCGTGAAACGTGCCGTGTTTTTTAAGGCCGTGGAATCCATGGGCGGCGAATTCTCTGTCCGCCTTACCGGGGGCAAGAGTCTGCCCCCGCAGATTGCCATGCGATATAGTCGCTAGTGACTAGCGACTAGCGACTGGAATCGGGCGTTGTCCTTCATGCCTGGGAGTCCCGCCAGTTCTATATCGCCTTTCCGTTCCTGATCGTCGCATTTTTGGGCACCACTGCGTTCGTATGGTGCTGGATGAGCCGCCAACTTGCGGCTTGCCTCGGCGCGACTGCGCACAACCTGTTCGCGCTGCGTCTTCTGTTAGCCTTGCCCACCGTCGCTTGCGGCGGCTATCTGGCACCACGGCGCATCCGTCGTGCACCTCGCGGCGTCCCGCGGGGCGGTGATCCGCCTGTTGAAATATGGAAAAGAATCTCGCGCAGAGTCGCAGGGACGCAGAGTA
>CAZKJH010000032.1:0-30158 GCA_964553035.1 uncultured Lentisphaerales bacterium
GAACCCCCCTCTCCACATGTACAAAAAAGTGTAACCTTTTGATCAGGACTTGACAACCCCAGACCCCGTTGAACCTTGTCGTGTATTTCGCGTGTTTCAGAAACAGAGCATCAGAGAGTCAAACCGGGGTCTGGGGTGGAGCCCCGGCGGAAACTACTCGCTACTCCCTACTCTCCATTCACTCAATCGGGCAGTCGACGGGGCTGGTCCGGGTCTGCTCGTCGGGGCGTTCTTACGTCAACCCCGGCGGCTGACCGATTACAAAACACCTTGCAGGCGCATCAGAAAAGTTGTAGGATGATCGGATATTGATTTCGATAAAGGGAATGCGCACCGGAAGGCATCCGAGCGCCACCCGCAAAGGATAAAGGAGCGCTATCATGTACGAAATGGGACAAGAGGAAATCGACGCGGTGACGGCCGTGCTTCGTTCTGGGCGGTTGTTCCGCTACCGCGGGGGTGAAGGCGGGCAGTCGGACTCCTGCGAGAAGCGGATCAACGAATTGTTCGGCAGCGCACATTCCCTAGTGATGACGTCGGGCACGGGCGCGTTGGTCTGCGGTTTGGTCGGTCTTGGCATCGGGCCGGGCGACGAGGTGATCGTGCCTGCCTACACGTGGCTGGCCAGCGCGGGTGCCGTGCTCAGCGTCGGCGCCATCCCGGTGCTGGTGGACGTGGATGAGTCGTTGACGCTCGACCCGCTCGAATTCGAGCGGAGCATCGGGCCGCGCACCAAGGCCGTGATTCCCGTCCACATGGGCGGTCGCCCCTCGAAAATGGACTTGATTTTGGCGATCGCCCGCAAGCATGGACTTACCGTGCTGGAGGATGCCTGCCAGGCCATCGGCGGCAGCTTCCGCGGAAAGCGCCTGGGTACGCTGGGCGATGCCGGCGCGTTCAGCTTCAACCAGTTCAAGACGATCACCTGCGGTGAGGGCGGCGCGTTGCTGACCAACAGCCGCAAGGTGTACGAGCGCGCCCTCTACAACCACGACATGGGCTGCATGTTCCGGGGCAAGGTCGGCACCATGACCGAAGAGCCTTTCCTCGGCAACACCTTCCGCATGACCGAGATTCTCAGCGCAGTCCTGAGGGTGCAGCTCGACCGCCTGGAGGGCATTCTGACGCGGCTCCGCGAGCGGCGCGACTGGATGTTGGACGTCGTCCGGACGGAGAATCCGCCCTTCGCCATTTCGCCGTCGGCCGACATGGAGGGCGACTGCGGTACGTTCGCCACCTTCCTCTTCGAGACCTCCGCGATCCGCGAGCAGGTCGCGGCGCACGCCAAGGAACTCGACCCCTCCTGCGCGCTGGGGAGTCCGATCAACCACGGCCTGCACGTCTACACCAACTGGACGGTTCTGCTGAACCGCCAAGGCGGCCACCACCCCGCCAACAATCCGTTTCTGCGCCCGGAGAACCGGGACTGCCGGAAGGACATCACACCCGACTGCTGCCTGCGGACGCTGAAAATCCTCGCCCGCACGGGTGTGCTCGAAATCGACCTGCATGCGACCCGCGAAGTGTCCGAGGCGAGGGCCCGTGCGCTTTGCCAGGCGGCGCGCGACGTGATCAATTGAGAAGGGAGTGTTGCTGATGACGATGAAATTTGGCGTGGCCACGGTGGACATTACGCCGCCGGTCGGGGTGACCCTCTGGGGGTACGAGCCCCGCTTGGCGGATTCTGTAGACCATGCGCTGCGGGCCGAGGCGCTGGCCTGCGAGGCGGAGGGCGGAGGCTGGATACTGGTCTCGGCCGATGTAGGCGCCTTTTCGAAGCCCCTGACAACGCAGGTGCGGGAGGACGTCGCCCGGCGCACGGGGCTTCCCGTCGAGGCCGTGATGCTGGCGGCGACCCACACGCACTCCGGCCCACACGTCACCGACGCGCTCTGGGCCGAGCGCTCCGAGCTGGAGTCGGCGTATTTCCAAGAGTTGTGCGGCAAGCTGACGGACGTCGCTGAACGCGCCTGGCGGGAGCGGACGCCGGGGGAGCTGGTGCATGCGCGGACCTCCGCCCCGACCCTCGCCCACAACCGACGCATCCAGTATTCAAATGGCGCGTGGGACAATGAATGGCGGGATCCCCAGGGACGCCATACCGGGTACTACGATCCGACGGTGGAGTTGCTCGGCGTCCGGCGCCCGGATGGCGCGCTGGCCGTGCTGCTCGTGAACTACGGCTGCCATCCGGTGTGCTACAACCAGCAGAACCACGCGATCTCGGCGGACTACGTCGGCCACATGAAGGACGCACTGGAGGCGGGCGGCGACGTGAAGACGGCGATGTTCACCGTGTCCGGCCACGCCAACGTGGACCCGCGGGTCTGTGTGCAGACGCTTCCGGACGTAGTCCGCCGCATGGGAGAGGATCTCGCGGCGGTCGTCCGCGAGGCCATCCCCCGGCTCGCGCCGGTCGCGGGGAAGGGGGCTGCGGCCGTCTACGAGCCGTGGGCTTTCAACACCACCTGGTCGATCCACGGGCGGATGACCATCTACTTCCCCTACGCGGATCAAGGCGATCCGGTTCAGACCGGCTTTGCGGCTCTGGCGGTCGGCGATTGCGTCCTTCTCGGGATGCCCGGCGAAACGGTCAGCGAGTACCGGGAGAAGTTCTGTTCGCGCAGTCCCTTCGGCACGACGCTGCTGGTCTCTCTGGCCAATGACTTCGTCGGCTATCTGGCTACGGACGAAATCCTGGCGCAGGGGGCTTACGAGGCCGACATCTGCCCGCTAAAACCGATCGAGGATGTCCTGACGGCGACTACTGACGCCGTACTGCGGAAGATCCATGCGGCCGTCGGCGTAGCGGTCGGCACCCATGCGATGCAGAAAGAGAAAGGAAACGACAATGCGTAATCTTGATCCCAACCGGATGTTCGTCGAGATGGCGAAACGTCATCGGCCAACGTATCGCTTCGAGGGAGACACGAGGGCGGATTTCAACGGCTGGCGGGAGGCGGCGCTTCCCGCCGTGTTGGCCTGCCTCGGGGACATGCCCGAGACGGTTCCGCCGAATCCCGAGCTGGTGGCCGAGTGGAGCGAGCGCGGGATCCGCATGCAGCGTTGGGTGATCGACGTACACCAGGATCTTGCGGCCACGCTGCAGGTGAACATCCCCGGCGATCTTCAGCCCGGCGAACGGCGCCCGGCCATTCTGTGCTGGCATGGCCACGGAGCCTGGGGCAAGGACCCCGTAATGGGCGACCGCCGTGCCGAGCTCGAGGGCGACATCCGGCGCCTGAACTACGACTACGGATTCCAGATGGCCCAAGCGGGATTCGTCACGTACGGGCTCGACTGGATCGGTGCCGGCGAGCGCAGTCCCGCGCGCAAGCCCAACCATTCGAGCGTGGCGGGAGGCCGCGACTGGTGCAACCTGCTCTACCTCCATGCCACCATGTTCGGAACAACCTCGATCGCCATCAACGTGCAGCACGGGCGCATGGCCACGGACTTCGTTCAATCGCTCCCCGAGGTGGACGGCTCGCGCCTGGGTGTCATGGGCCTCAGCGGCGGCGGCACCGCCACGACCTGGTCGTATCTGTGCGACGCCCGGTTTCGCGCGGCGGAGATCATCTGCTACTGCGACCAGTGGGCCGCCTTCGGGATGCGCGACGTGAATTATTGCGGCATGCAGGTGGCGCCGGGGCTCTATAAGCTCGTGGATCTTCACGACCTGCAGGGCCTGCTCGCGCCGAAGCCTCTGCTGATGGACATCGGCATCCGGGACCAGTGCTTTCGCATCGAGACGGCGCTGCCCGCGTATCGTCAGCTCGAGAGGATCTACCGAGCGGCGGGTGCTTCCGAAAAGATCGAACTCGATCTACACGCGAACGACCACGGCTGGGGCGGCAACCGGTCGGTGGCTTTCTTCAACAATTATCTGGAGAAGGACGACGCTTTGCATTTCCCGCAACCGCCCACGTTGGCCAAAACCGCAAAGTGTTTCCCTGCCAAATGCTTTTAACGAGGTCTGCAGCCTGTGACTCGCACGACTTGAGAGTGGTGCGCCTGGCGGGGATCGAACCCACAACCTTCAGCTTCGGAGGCTGACGCTCTATCCAATTGAGCTACAAGCGCAAGACAGGTGTGAATGTATCGTATATCAGACTGAAAGATCAAGGGAAAACGCAATAGGAATCACAGAAACGGGCGAGCAGGCACCCAGCGCACTTCGGTCGCAGCGGTGTGCAACGGCGTTGGCCAAAAGAGACAAAACACCCATTCCACGTCTTCCATAAAGCAATGGGAAGAATCTCGCGAAGTTTCATCTCGGTCTCAAACGGTGTTTCCGTTTTCATCAGACCGAGTCGGTTGGCGATCCGGTGAACGTGTACATCAACACAGATCGCCGGCTTGTCGAAGGCAACCGCCACCACGAGGTTGGCGGTCTTACGGCCCACGCCGGGAAGCTCGCAGAGTTCCTCCACGGTTTCGGGAATTTTGCCGCCAAACTTCTCCTCGATGACATCTGGGAGCTTCTTCAGTGCCAAAGCCTTCTGGTGGTAGAAACCAACCGGATAAATCAACGCTTCAATCTCCTCTACGCTTTTCTTTCGTAAGTCAGCGAAGCCCTTGACCGCAGGAAAAAGCTTTGTCGAGATCACCATCGCAGTCGTCTCATCGCGCGTCCGTGCACTCAAGATCGTTGCGATCAATATCTTAAAGGGGTTATCTTCTTGCGCACCAATGAGCTCAATGATGGGAGCTGGGTGGGCTTTAAAGTCCTCCTTCAAGAGTCTGTGAACCTCCGGAATGTCTTCAAGCTTCATTTCGAGGGATTCTCCTTCAAGGCATCAGCGGCCTGCCGAATCACGGGCCCGAAGTTCTCGAGAGACTCCTCGACAAGCCCCACCAAAAATGGGTTGTCGGTTGCCATGCGGATTTTCTCCATGCCAACCTGCGCTGAGATATTGACGTATGGCGGCTTCAGCTTTTCAGTCCGTCTCGTGAACGTGCCCGTGGGGATGAGCCCCTCGTCTACAAAGGCCTGAAAGACCCTCTGCATTTCATCAGTGGGCAAATGCATCCGATCCGTAAACAGCTCGTTCCAATACGGATCGGTAACCTTCGTAGAAAACGAGTCCCAGAGCTGCGGACTGCGTCCAGTTTTCACAACCACCTCGCCCACACCGAGTAGCGAAAGCCTACACGGTCCTTTGATGGTAGGATTCTCTGCTATCGGGAAGTAGGCCACTTCGATCCAGTCGAGGCTGGAAAGTTCGACCTCAACGGTCTTGTGGTGAAGTCTACCTGTCTTATCGAGAGGCGATAGACAACCAGAGCCAAAGAAGGTTAATAAAACAGTGATCGCGACTGTGGCGTATTTCATGGCTTGTTTCAAAGGCTAATCGCTTCGCGTTGTTTGCGGATGAATTGCATGGCAAGTCCCCAGTCTTCACGACTCAAATAATGTCTCCCTGCGCGCAGATGATAGCCGATACGGCCTTCGTGTAACGTCGTTCCCGGAACCGGCAAAGCATCGGGCGTGATCAGCCCTTGTTCACCGAGGATCTCGTAGGCACGGCTGGCGGCTACGCAGGACAAGAACTCGGACTGCGGGTCGGCACTGGGATCTTTTTCTGCACTGGCCACATAGACGCGACGCGGTGCCATGGCTGCCAGCAGAAAGTGCTGGTCGTAGGGCTGTTCGTCTTCGCGACCCTCGTAGCGTTTAAAATTTTCGCAAAACCAATCCCAACTACCGGCACGAAGAAACGCGGCGATACGCTCACCTGAACCGCGCTTGGCCAAAGCGGCTCCGCCGATGCCTGAGTTGTTCGAGACGGCAGCAAAGAGACGTTCGTCTTGGGCACCCATCCACAACGCAGTCTTGCCCAAACGTGAATGGCCGATCACCGAAATGCAGTCCCGGTTAAGCGAGTCTTGTTGCATGAGATAATCAAGAACACAGGAGCCTCCGTATGCCCAAAGTCCGATACGTCCCCATGCTTCCGGCGTGCGCGTATTGGACTTGAAAAAACAATTGCCCAATCCCTGTAGAAAATTCCCATCATGAGAGTCGTCACTCATGTCATCGTATGCAACGATTGCCAACGCGAAGCCGTTATCTAATATCTCCTCTATAGGAAGATAGGAGTCGCTGAGTTCAGCATAGTCCGCAGACGTTTTCATTAGGGTTAGTCTTGGACGAAACGCAAGGTTCAGCATTACGGGAGGGCTAGACACCGCATGCGGTGTCAGTAGATGAAAAGGCAACGCAACCGTTCCGCCAATGGTTTTGATCTGGAGGTCTACACGCTGATGTAGAGCCTTACCAGCATAGGCTCGCGAATCCTCCCAGACTATGCAACCTGAAACTTGGCGCGGTTCTGTAGGCGTCCAACCGTAGAGGTTGCGCTGCAAGTTTTCCAAAAGTTCCTGTCGACGGGCGAGCCATTGTTCCTTTTTGCAAATCGAGCCGTCCTCCAGCCGATCAATTGGCAAAAGTTCTCGGTCTGCAAGTATTTTCTTTAACATCCTTAAGTCCTGAATTGTGTTTTCGCCGGTTCCACCACTACCAACCAGATTTCGTTTTTTGTTGGAAAAATGCGGCACGTATTTCATCAGTATGTCATTCAGCGCAGAGCGAAGTCAAGCCGTTTTGAATCTATTTCCACTACATTACCACAAATTCAAGAGACAAGAATTGCTGCAATACCTATGCCTTTTTTTACAGGGGCCAGTCCCGAATGGCACCAGTGCAAATGCTCCCTTGCCTGCGGGAAGACAAAAGATCCACGCGCAAAAAATCAGATCCCGCTTGACACGGCAATAAGATAGTAATACATTACTTACATATGAGAGACCTAAAACGAACCCCACGCCTTCCGGCAGACGAACGCCGAGCCGTGACGGTGCAAGCTGTTCTTGCGCTGGCAGCCGAGCAGAATCCAGCCGACATTACCACTACGGCCATGGCCGAACGCATGCAGATGACCCAAGGCGCGCTATTCCGGCACTTTCCCACCAAGGACGCCATCTGGCAGGCAGTCATGGAATGGGTCGCTGAACGCATTCTGGCACGGGTGGACGCTGCGACACAGGCGGCGAAATCCCCTCTTGCGGCGTTGGATGCGGTTTTCATGACCCACATCGATTTCGTGGTTAAGCACCCGGGGGTACCGCGTATTTTGTTCGGCGAACTCCAACGCGCCGGGGATAGCCCGGCAAAACACGCGGTGCGAACACTGCTTCGCCGCTATGACGAGCGGCTGCAAACGCTCATCGAGCAAGGAAAATCGCAGGGGGAGCTGGCGCCCGACGTCGACACCGTCACCGCGGCGGCCTTGTTCATCGGGGCGATTCAAGGGTTGGTCATGCAGTCGTTGCTGACCGATAAAGAAAACAACATGCGAAAAAAGGCCGCCAAGGTATGTGCCATTTACCTTCGCGGCATCAGGAGAACACCATGAAGCGATTCCACATCAAAGGCCGCACGCTGGCCATGATCGGCGTACTCGCCCCCCTCTTGGTCCTGTTTGTCTATGTGGCACTCCGATCAGGACCTCTGGCTCCGGTTCCGGTGACCGTAACCACGGTCGAGAACCGTGCCATCATGCCCTCGCTGTTCGGTATCGGCACGGTAGAAGCCCGCTACACCTACCGGATCGGCCCCACGCTGGCCGGACGCATAAAACGGGTGGACGTGGATGTGGGAGACAAGGTTCGAGCCGGCCAGTTGCTGGGCGAAATGGATCCCGTCGATCTTGACGATCGAATCGCCTCGCTTGAGGCCGCTTTGAAGCGTGCCGAGGCCCAGATGGCGGTGGCCGAAGCCGAGGCCGGGGATGCGACGGCTCGAATGGCGTACGCCGGGACGCAGGCGCGACGGTACGGACAACTGGTCAAGGCAGATGCGGCGACCGCCGAGTTGCTGGATGCGAAGCAACAGGAACGACAAGTGAGCGAAGCCGGTCTGGCGGCTGCCCAGGCTAATCTGGAAGCGGCTCGTCAAGAGATGGCGCGTATCGGCGCGGATCGCGATGCACAGATCAAGCAGCGCGCCAATCTACATCTGATTGCGCCGATGGACGGGATGGTCGTGGCGCGCGACGCGGAACCCGGCACGACAGTGGTTGCGGGTCAATCCGTGATCGAGGTGGTCGATCCGGGGAGTCTATGGATCAATGTACGCTTCGACCAATTGAGCGCCTCCGGCCTGCAGTCCGGACTTCCGGCCCATATCGTGCTGCGCTCTCAAGGGGGTCGAGCCCTTGCCGGACGGATGTTGCGCGTCGAACCGCTCGCCGATTCGGTAACGGAAGAGATGCTCGCCAAAGTGGCATTCGATGCCGTTCCGGAGCAATTGCCGTCCATCGGTGAATTAGCCGAGGTCACCGTTGCGTTACCGGCGCTGCCGTCCAGACCGAGCCTCCCCAATGCGGCCATCCAGCGCATCGAAGGTCAAGTGGGCGTGTGGCAAGTCATCCAGGGCGACCTGCACTTCACGCCGATCATGCCGGGCATCGCGGATTTGGACGGTCAGGTGCAGGTGCGCGAAGGCTTGAAGGCCGGTGATCAGATCGTCGTCTATAGCGCAAAGGCCTTGAGTGCCCGCAGTCGTATCGATGTAGTGGATCGGATTCCCGGGAGGAAGCGATGATCAGCCTAGCCGGCCGCGACATCATGCACGCCTGGGGGAAGTTCGTCTTTACCGGGGTGGGCCTTGGGTTGCTGATAGGGATCACCCTGTCCATGGCCGGCATCTATCGCGGCATGGTGGATGACGCCAAGTCCTTGCTCGACAACAGCGGCGCCGATCTCTGGGTGGTGCAGAAAGACACCCTCGGCCCCTATGCCGAGCCGTCGAGCCTCTACGACGATATCTGGCGCGGCATTCGCGGAATGCCTGGCGTAGCCCGCGCGGCCAACATCACCTATCTCACCATGCAGGTGCGTCAGGGTGAACGGGACGTGCGTTCGATGGTCACCGGCATCACGGCGGGCGAACCCGGTACGCCCGGTTGGCCGCCGTACCTCGTCGCCGGACGCCAGATCACCCACGGCCATTACGAAGCGGTCGCCGATGTCGCCGCTGGGTTTGCGCTGGGTGATCGCCTGCAGATCCGCCGTAACCACTACACCGTGGTCGGCCTGACCCGAAGAATGGTCTCTTCCGGGGGCGATCCGATGATTTTCATTCCCTTGAAGGATGCGCAGGAAGCGCAGTTCCTGAAGGACAACGACGCCGTCGTCCGGCAACGGCGGCGAACCGCCGCAAACCCCGCTTTTAACCGCCCCGGGGTACCTGGGTTACTGGATGCGGTGACCGCTTCGCAAAGCATGAACCCTTACGTCAACGCGGTGCTGGTACAAACCCGGTCGGGCCATAGCGCCGAGGAGGTGGCGGAGTCGATCCGCCGCTGGAAACGCCTGACGGTCTATACCCGCACCCAGATGGAGGAAATTCTGGTGGGCAAACTGATCGCCACCTCGGCTAGACAGATCTTCATGTTCCTGGTGATTCTTTCTATTGTCAGCGCGGCCATCGTCGCCTTCATCATCTACACCCTGACCCTGGGGAAGATTCGCGAGATCGCCGTGCTCAAACTGATTGGCACCAAGAACCGCACCATTGTCGGACTGATCATGCAGCAATCCCTCGCTCTGGGCATGATCGGTTTTGTAGTAGGAAAAATTTCCGCCACCTTGTTGATGGCGCCGATCTTCCCGAAATATGTGCTGCTGGAACCCCTCGATTCGGTGTTCGGGTTCGGTGTCGTGGCGGTGATCTGCATCCTTGCGAGCCTCATCGCCATCCATGCCGCGCTCAAGGTCGATCCGGCTGAGGCCATAGGGGGTTAACATGACTGGAAAAGGTATTCGTATCGAAGGAATCAAGAAACGCTATGGAAGCGGCGACACCGCTGTCGATGCCTTGAAAGGTGTTGACATGCAGGTGGAACCCGGCGAAGTGGTCGGCTTGATAGGGCCTTCGGGATCCGGCAAGAGCACCATGCTCAAATGCCTCGGAGCCGTGATCGAACCGACCGCCGGACGCATGACCATCGGCGATGAGCTGATCTATGACGACGGCTGGAAAATCAAGGATCTGCGCACCCTGCGGCGCGACCGGATCGGGTTCGTGTTCCAGGCTCCCTACCTGATCCCGTTTCTCGATGTCACCGACAACGTCGCGCTGCTGCCGATGCTGGCCGGACACTCCAACGCCGAAGCCCGGAAGCGGGCGGTGGAGTTGCTGGAGGCGCTGGACGTCGCCCATCGCGCCCGCGCCATGCCGTCGCAACTTTCCGGCGGCGAGCAGCAGCGTGTGTCCATCGCACGGGCGCTCGTCAACCGCCCGCCGGTCATTCTCGCCGACGAACCCACCGCGCCGCTGGACAGCGAGCGGGCGATGGCGGTGATCCGCATTCTCAACCAAATGGCGCGTCAATACGAGACGGCCGTCATCGTCGTCACGCACGACGAGAAAATCATACCGACCTTCAAGCGCATCTATCACATCCGCGACGGACGCACGACAGAAGAGGTCGGCGAAGGGAGATCATTCGAATGAAAACATTCCTTTCGGTTATGAAGGAATCCCTAATGGAGTTGCGAAATCTTGGCCGCACAATGGGTCAGGTTTGTTTGATCTTGTTCCTAGTCGGTTGCGCCACGGATCCCGAGTTCAAAACACCGGCCTCGCCCGCCGTATCCGGTTACACCGCGTCGGCGTTACCCGCGCAAACGGCCTCCTCTTCAACCGCGCTGGGCGGCGAACAACGGTTTGCGGATCTCGGGTTCACGAGCCGGACTCTCGTGCACAATCTGGAATCGGTGGACGGGTGTTGATCGCCGTGACGCGTTGCTGACTGTTCACCGTGACTCCTGCGCTTTGCCGCGACCACCACCCAGGCTGCTACTTCGTCTGCAGTTGTACAACGGCGGTCAATCAGCTCCTGTCGGAGCGGGTTTTTCCGCTCCCATTGGGTCAACTTCCGCTGACGCAAAAAATCCTCATAGTCGAGCTTCAGCTCCTCCAGACTCGCACAGGCGACCTGAGTCAGTTTCAGCTCGGTCTTCTTCGAAGTCGCTGAGGCCTGCGAGCCCTCAGCGATATTTTGCACACCCGACCGCGCCGCTTGAACCATTTGGTCTTGGGTTCGACTAAAGCGGTCAATGTACCGATCACAAAACCGCACCGTCACATCATAAACCAACTGCGCCACCTGAAAGCTCTTCAGCTTACGGTAGCCGCCATGCTTCGGAATCAAGTCAGTCATGTCCGCATCCCCCTCTGTGATTCTCACGGGCACGGGCAATTCAAATGATGACTATTTTTCAGCAATTCTAATTATGGTCACAACTCATGGATACGGCGCGCTCGGAGATCGCGCCCTACCTCGTGAATACATCATTTTGCACTGTTTTCAGGGTAGGGCGGGCTCTCCGAGCACGCCGCTTCAGAGAAGATTTGCCATAATTGGAATTGCTGACTATTTTTGGCTTTCCTTGTAGTATCCTTATAAGTATGCTACTATCAACGCCGTAACAATAAGAAAGAGAGTCACGATGCGTTAATTGGGACGCATGAAATACGCGAGACAAAAGAGAATGAAGAAAAATGTAAAATTTAACAGTTTTAACAAGGGCAGGCTGAGCGGAGTCAAGCACGAGAGCATCTTGGAAGCGAAGGTGATAGGCACCCTTTCGGTTGCGAGAAGCGGTACGGGATTTGTGGCACCGGATGGCGGTGGCGACGATATCATGATCCCGTCGGAAGCGGTGGGTCAGGCCTTCCCGGGTGATCGGGTCTCTGTACGTCTTTCTCCCCCTAAGCGTGACGACACGCGCAAGTCTGGAAGAATTGAAGAAATTCTCGAGCGTGGTAAAATTGACATTGTCTGCACCCTGCGCAAAACGGGTGCATTCCTCGCTGCGGTTCCGATGATTCCGAATTACCAGCATACTTTTAACATCACCGACCCCAAGGATGCCAAAGAAGGTGATCGCGTCATCGTGCGCTTCACCTCGTGGGATAATCCGATGCTCAACCCGGATGCTGATTTGGTTGCGGTAATCGGCCCTGCTGATAATCCGTCACTGGATACGGAGTCCATCATCAAGATGTACGATTTGCCTGGCGAGTTTCCACCTGTCGTCATCAGTGAGGCGCAGACTGTTTCCGCGAAACTCAAGCAAACGGGTTCGCGTGAGGATTTGCGCGAGAAACTCATCCTCACGATTGACCCTGCCACCGCGAAGGATTTCGACGATGCGCTGTCGCTTGATCTCGACGAGGAAGGCCGCCGTGTGCTGGGCGTTCACATCGCCGACGTATCGCATTTCGTTCGGGTCGGCTCGGCCATCGATAGCGAAGCGCGGAAGCGCGGCACGAGTGTGTACCTTGTCGACAAAGTGATCCCGATGTTGCCCGAGCAACTTTCCAATGGCGTCTGCAGCCTTGTACCGGACGAAGACCGGCTTGCTTTTTCGGCCTTCCTGACATTCAATGCTGGTGGGACGATGGTTGCTCGACGATTCACGCATTCCTGCATTCGCTCCAAGCAGCGTTTAACGTATGAGCAGGCTCAGGATGTCATCGATGCTAACGCCAATGCGAAGCAGATTGGAACGTCCGAGAGTCGTTCGCTGATCTTGGCACTGAACGAATTGTCGCAGCAACTCCGCGCTAATCGCTTCAAGCGTTTTGCGCTCGATATTTCTTCACCCGAGATGCAGGTCGATCTTGATGAGAACGGCATGATGGTAGGCATTCATCCCTCCGTGCATTCTGTTTCGCACGAGCTAGTCGAGGAGGCCATGGTTGCGGCGAACGAAGCGGTAGCGTCAGAAATTTCGAATCGACGCATTCCCTATATTTCACGTTTTCATGAAGCACCGGCAGAGGAGAAAATTGCCGACTTGTCGGCTGCAGTTGCCGCGTTGGGACTCGAACCCGGCGATCTGATGAACACGGGAAATATCGCACGTCTGCTTAAGGCGGTCTACGGTACACCGTTGCAATACTATGTTTCAATGCTCGTGCTCAAGAGCATGAAGCGTGCGGAGTATACAGTGGATCACGAAGGACACTTTGGTCTTGCGAAGCGTTTTTACAGTCATTTTACCTCGCCCATTCGGCGCTATCCCGATCTTGTGCTGCATCGGCAGCTTTCGATTGTGCTGTCTGGCGACAAGGCTGGCCAACCTACGCGCGATGAACTCGCAGCGATTGCGGCGACCTCGACTGATACGGAGTTCCGTGCAGAGCAGGCCTCACGCGATCTTATTGAAATCAAAAAATATCGCTTCCTGGCTCAGCAGCTTGAGAGTGGTAAGCCGCTAGAGTACGATGCGGTCGTTGTCAAGGTTATGGAGTTCGGCGTTTTTGTGGAAATTCCTGAAGTCCAAGTTGGTGGTCTGATCCACATCTCTTCACTATCGGACAAGTTTGTGCGTTACGATTCGTTCCGTGATCGGCTGACCGCACCTGGGCTTTCGATTGGCTCCGGCGATAAGTTACGTGTGCTGGTTTCGAGCGTGAACTTCGATGAGCGCAAGGTGGATTTCAGCGTGGTCGGCATCGAGTCGGATCGTGGAAGACCTGTGAAGCGTGAATTGTCGTCACAGGCAGTTCGACGCCGTGAACGCCGCGAACGCCGAGGCGAGAGCGAGCCAGCCGCCGGTGCTCGAAAGACATCAGGACGAGATAATGCGTCCGCCAAAAAGAACGAGACGGCTCCTCGCAAGGCTCGCAAAACAGCGACCGGAAACGGCACAGCCGCTCAAGCGCCGCGCAAGCCTTCTACGGCTACAACCGACAAGGGCGCAACCGCAAAAGTGCCACGCAAAATCTCCACGGCTTCAAGCGAAAATGGTGCAACGGCTAAAGAGCCACGTAAGGATGGTTTTGGCGCAGCAACGCAACGCAAGGGTGCTGACAATAATTATTTCTCGAAGACCGTTGCAAAGGACAAGAAGAAGGGAAGCAACGGACGGGCTCGCTAAGTTTTGATCCAACAAGGAGGTCTTGATGAGTTCGGCGTCTTTAGGTGCCTACGACGGTATCTGGCCTTTTAAACCAGATCTTTTGAGGCGGTATCGGAAACGCAGGACAACAGCCGTTGTCTTGGGCAGTGGTGGTGCTCGGGGTTGGGCACATGTCGGCGTACTCAAAGCGTTCCGTGAAGTTGGATTCAAGCCGGACCTCATCGCTGGAACGAGCATTGGCGCGGTGGCGGCAGCCGTTTATGCGACCGATGCTCTCGATGCGTTAATCAAGTTCTCCGAGGATTTTGATTGGTTCAAGGCGACGCAACTTTTTATTGAATTTGGTATCCATCGAGGGGGCCTTTCCGAAGGGCGCAAGGTGACAGAGTTTCTCGAGTCCATCATCAAAGTGGAAAATATTGAGGACATGCCAATTCCTTTTGCTGCTGTGGCAGCGGATCTGTTCACTTCAGAAGAAGTGGTGTTTAAAAGCGGTCCTTTGATTCATGCTCTTCGATCATCGATCTCCATCCCAGGCATCTTTACGCCTGTGCGTTCTGGTACACGGTTTCTTGTGGATGGCGGACTCTTAAATCCGTTGCCGATGAACGTAGTCAGAGAAATGGGTGCGACCCATGTTGTTGCCGTGAACATCAACAACAATCTGAAGACAGAAAGCAGCGAGGAGGCGATGCCACTTGTCAAGCACCGCAAGCATGAGCCGTCGTTGGACATGAATCTCTTTGATGTTTTCACGCGGTCGCTACGAATTGCCGAAGACAAAATTTCGATAGAATGCCTCCGCAACAATCCACCCGACGTGTTGATCGAGCCTGCCGTGGGGGATCTTTCAACAATGAATTTCAGCCATTCCGCCGATGCAATCAAAGCAGGGTATGATGCGGCAATGGCGGCGTTTCGATAGTGTCATCACGGAGGCACGATGCGGAGAAGAGACAGAGAAAATGAGGAATTAGGAATTACAAATTTGTTCAAGCGCGTTTGCGGCTTCTTCACAGCGTTTATCAATAAATTCTCTTGGTGTGTTAATCTCACCGAATCCAACAAAGCCAGCTCGTAGGGTACGCATGGTAATTTCGCCTTAAGTTAATGCTAATACTTTCGTCATTTCTGACCATTCTCTAAGCCCGGACAAGGCATCCTGCCCGTAAAGGTTATCTCTTCCTGCTATCATGGCATAACGCCCGGCAGTCATGATCTTTTCATCATTCAGCAAAGCAGACAAAAAAGCCGCTACCGCACAATCTCCAGCACCGGATGCATTATGGAAGCGATCAGCATCAAGCGCAAGCGTTTGAAGCCAGGTGCCCTGCGAGCAACCTTCACGATCTGAAAGTTGCAAAGCAGAACGGTTAAGTTTCGCGATATCGCGAGTCTGAATATAGGCACCACGATGCCCTGCCTTGACAAGCAGAATTTTTACTCCCAAAGCAAGCACCTTTTCCGCTAATAAAGGATAGGTTTCCGGGGGGATCGCATCGATAAAATTGCCAGTTGCCGCCATGCTGGTAATTTTCGAATACAGTTCCGGCTCAAGCATGAAAAGCAGTTCTTCAACGCTAGGAACGAAAATATCTACAAAAGGTAGAACTTCCGTTAATATTACTTGCCAATCCGCTTTGCCTGACGGAGCACTCGCGTCAGGCAAGGTCATATCCAGCGAAACCACCGCACCGCTGGCACGAACTTTTTTCAGCATTTTTTTTAGTTCTGCGCCTCCATTCGACCAAAACCTTTTCATCAATGGCGGATAGCCAAAATGAAAAAGACGGCTTTTAGAAACAAGTTCATAGTCAATATCATCTGCGCACAACGTGTGGTTACACCCTGGATCTTCAAGAAAGATACGATCCATTCCAGGAGGAGCAATGACAATTCCGTATGCGGTTCCGGCTGAATCTTTCCGACCAATGCCTGACACACCAAATTGTTCAAGTTGAGCAATCGCGATGTCACCCAAAGCATCATTCCCGACCCAGCCGTTCAACGCGACCTTCTGCCCGAACTTCTGCATGGCAAGACCCGTGTTGGCCACCACTCCGCCTAGCGAAATATGCAGCCCTTGAGTCTCAATAAGTCTGCCAGGACGAAACATTTCAGAGAAAGAACCCGTTTGTCCTTGCGCAAAGCCCGGTGTCATGTCAACCCCAAAATAGCCGGCAACAACGGCATCAATTGGATGAAATGTATTTATTCCCATGTTCTTTTTATTCCCCTCACGGTTTTATCGACCAGCGGTGTGCCGCCCTCTGAACCAACCTGACCATTTATAATCAAACCGCCGTAACCGCCGAGTTCTTCTATTGAATGCTCAAGATTGACATCGTATTTTATATGTTGAGCCAGCTTTCCATAAACCTCTTCAATTGATTTGAAAAGCCGAGTCGCGATCATCTCAACTCCCGCTTCACGCCACAGAGAAGCGACTCCTGTGTGGGTTAAATCCCGAGGCGACTGACACCCTGCCGGAGCAATCAGATGCATTACGGTAAACTTGCTACCGATTCTAACACATCGCCAAATGCAGTGCAAGAAGTACACCAACTCGAGCAGCAATTCTAATTATGGCAAATCTTCTCTGAAGCGGCGTGCTCGGAGAGCCCGCCCTACCCTGAAAACAGTGCAAAATGATGTATTCACGAGGTAGGGCGCGATCTCCGAGCGCGCCGTATCCATGAGTTGTGACCATAATTAGAATTGCTGCCAACTCGAGTTCGTCTTCGCGAGTTCGTCTTCGGACGGACGGATGGATGACCTAAAAAAACCGAAAATTCCACTCGATTAGGGATGGAATGGCTAATCCCTAAAGCCTTAAGCCTTCTCTTTGGTCACTGGACATGGCGTTGCGCTAACGACTGGCTAGCAAAAACTCGCGTTCTCAACCTCTTCAACTAATTTTTATGTCATCTTACCCGTTTATATTGCATGAAATGTTAGCTAGTTTGTTTTTTCATCAAAACTTTATGTTTTTTTTGTTGATTTGCGGTCTGTAGAAGTGTAAGATGCCAATTGTTGCAGTAAAAATGTGCTTTTGAGAACTAAAAGTTTTTGAGTGGTGTACAAGGAGACGAAAAATGAGTGAAAAGAAAATGACAGGCGGCGAGGCACTGGTGCGGTGTCTTGAAAATGCGGGCGTGGAGTATGTGTTCGGCTTGTCGGGCGGAGCAGCGCTCCCGATGTTTGATGCGCTGGTTGACTCGAAAATCAAACTGATTCTTGTGCGTCACGAACAGGGAGCGGCTCACATGGCTGATGGTTTTGCGCGGGCAACCGGGCGCCCGGGCGTGGTGCTGGTGACGAGCGGTCCAGGAGCAACCAACACCATTACCGGGATTTTGACTGCGCACATGGACTCGGTGCCGATGATTATCCTCACGGGGCAGACGATCAGCTCTATGTTGGGCAAGGATGCTTTTCAGGAAGCGGATGTGTTCGGAATCACCATGCCGGTGGTGAAGCACAGTTACTTGATCCAGAATACCAGCGAGATCCCGCGGGTTCTACGAGAGGCATTCCATATTGCCAGTTCGGGACGGCCGGGACCGGTGTTGATTGACATCCCGAAAGATCGCAGCTCCGGTCTCTTCACCGGCGATCTATTCCCGGAAATGAATCTTCCGGGCTATCATCCAGGCATCGGCGAGGCGGATCCGGAGAAGGTGAAGCAGATTGCAGAGGCACTGAACAAGGCCCACCGCCCGGTGATATTGGCCGGCCACGGAGCACTGCTCTCGGGCGCGGAAAAGGCGTTGCTGGCACTAGCCGAAAAACTGAAGGCCCCCGTGACGACAACGTTACTCGGAAAGGGAGCGTTTCCGGAGTCGCATCCGCTTTCCTTGGGTATGCTGGGAATGCACGGTACGGCGTATGCGAACAAGGCTGTGGTGGGATGCGATCTGATCCTATCGGTCGGCTCGCGCTTCGATGACCGAATTATCGGGAAGGCCCCCATGTTCTGCCGCGATGCGGTGCGCATTCATATTGACATCGACGCTTCAGAGTTTGGTCGGATGATCAAATGCAACCATTACTGTCAGGGAGACGCTCGAAAAACACTGGAACAGTTGTTACCGCTCGTCAAAAAGCTGGATACCAAAGAGTGGCTGAAGACGATTGATGGCTTCAAAAAACGCTATCCACTCTCCTACAAAAAGCGTGGCGGTTTGAAGATGCAACACATTCTCGACGTGCTCAACGAGATGACCCACGGTGAAGCGATCATTGTGACCGATGTGGGTCAGCACCAGATGTGGGCAGCACAGTTCTGTAAGACTGAGTTGCCGAACACCTGGCTTAGCAGCGGAGGCGCCGGTACCATGGGGTACGGGCTTCCTGCAGCAATCGGAGCCGCACTAGGGAATCCGAAGCGACAGGTCTGGGCCGTGGTCGGCGACGGCGGCTTCCAGATGACCATGTGCGAACTCGCAACGGCAGGTGTGAACAAGGTGCCGGTAAAGGTGCTCGTGCTCAACAACCGCTATCTGGGCATGGTGCGCCAGTGGCAGACGCTCTTCTACGAGGATCGCAAAAGCGGAGTAGATATGGAGGGCAGTCCGGACTTTGTGAAACTGGCAGATAGCTTTCCAGGGGCCAAAGGCTTCTCGCTCAAGCGAGCGGCCGATATCCGCAAAATTTTACAACGGGCCATGGATTATAACGCCGGGCCTTGCGTGATTGATGCGATGGTGGAGAAAACCGATAACCTCTTCCCGATGATTCCGCCAGGAGCGGCGCTGGAGGATATGATCATCGAAGAGCCGAAACCGGGGAAAAAGCTCGAAAAGCCAACGGGCTCAACTTAAAAAAGGAAGATCGTTCGGGACACAACGCTTCAGGATAAAAGACTTTAAACACGAGAAAGAAAGATGGAAAGACGATGAATGATACAACGACACAGGTGATGACGCATACGATTAGTGTTTATGTGACAAACCGCCCAGGGGTTCTGGCGCGAATTGCTCAGGTGTTTGCCAGACGGGGCTTCAATATTGACTCGCTTGTGGTTTCACCCTCTACAGACGGTTGCTATTCACGGATGAGTATTGCTTCGCAGGGCTCGGCAGAAGGATTGGAGCAGATTATCCTGCAGATCGGCAAACTGGTGGATGTCATGCGTTGCACTAATCATGCTATGGAAGCATCCGTGATCCGTGAAATGGCACTGATCAAACTGCGGGTCAATGTGGAACAACGAACCGAAGCGCTCCAGATCTGCGAGCATTTTGCAGGCAAAACAGTCGATTTAACGATGACATCCATGATCGTGATGATCACAGGGAATTCGGAAAAGCTTGATGCCTGCATTAACATGCTGAAAAAATTCGACCTCGTCGAACTGGTGCGTACCGGCAAGGTGGTCATGGCACGCGGTGACGAAGCGACATAATCTGGATCTTAAAAGCTACCCTACTTCTTTATATGCGTTTGGGTTCGCGTGACCCGACTGCTTAAGAATGGGTTTAAGTGTGGGAGTAAGTGTCTTTTTCTGTCCCTTCATCATTCACACTTCAGATTAGCCCTCCTGAATCCGTGTTTAATTTCTTCCAGAACAAAATAAGGCCGATGTTTACCTGAATTCGAGTTGCAAGGAGTGAGTGGCGAGTGTGTTTTTCACTCTTGATCCTTCATGCTTGCTTTTATTCAGTGAGCTTGGCAAGGAGTTCCTCGGCTTGTCGGCGTTGGGCTTCCGATGTCTCTGCGTAGTCAAGCACTGCCTTGTAATCTGCTCGGGCCGCCTCGAGTTCTCCGGATGCTGCAAACGCAGAGGCTCGGCCGAGCAACAGCGCAACGCGCCAATAACCGGTTGTGGTGTCAATCCCCACGCGGGCTAGAGCGGCTTGCGCTTCTGTGTGTTGGCTGGCCTGACTGTGCAGGTTGGCCAGTTGCAGAACAGCCGCGAAAAAGGAGCCTGACCCCTGGCGGCGGCTCTTCTCCACGAGCTGCTCCAACGCTTCAATCGCACGAGAGGGATCGTGAAGGTTAGTCGCGCGATTATCCGCGAGAGCCTTCAGAATCGTATCACGTCGCACCGGATCGTTGCCGCCGTCCTGCGCGAGCGCAGAGACAAGATCGGCTTCGGCCTCTGCGCCTTTCCCAAGTGCGCTCCAAGCGCACCCACGAGCAAAATAGCCCTCGGTTTGCTGCCAGAACGGCCATTCGGCGATAGGTTCTTGGCCAAATTTTTCAATTAATGCCTGTGGCTGACGCTGATCGAGCAGAGTCTGCATCGTGGCGGTATGCGCCATCGCCTGGAGAGGAATACGTGCTGCCAGTTCTGCCGCTTGGTCAAACTTGCGTAGTCGACGTGCGCAGGAGGCCGCAGTCTGCAGCACATACGCCTTCTGAAGGGCAGTCACGTTCCATTCCGCCAGCGCAGCAAAGGCCTCTAATGCTTCAGGGATTTTGCCGTTGCGCTGCAAAATTTCGGCGGCACGAAGCACGTCCAGAAAATCGTCGGAAGCATCCACCGCTTCGAAGGTGTGGCTATGTCCAAAATAAAAATGCCCAAATTTCAACGGAACATGGCGGTTCTCCGCGCCGGTCGGCGAAAAGGCGGTGACCTCCGTGCCGTTGGGTCGTACACGCTGGCGAACCACATTGAGATGCCAAGGGAGGGAGGTCATCGGTTTGCGACCGATGACCTGATGCAGTGGATCGTTCTGGTCTTGTGTAATCGGAATCCGCATTTCAACCGTCCAATATCCAGACCCTTTTTGTACCACAACTTCTGCCTGGGAATCCCAGTCATCGCGAGGCGTATCACCAGTGCCCCAGTCGGCATCGCAGACCACGCCGGCTGGGTTGACAGCGATTTCATAGTAGGAATGCTGGTCGGTTTCCAACAGCAGGGCGACTGCGTCGCCCTGCCAGAGGGCCGGATCGTCCGGCGCGGACATCGTGGTATTGAGTTCGGCGTCAGGTGAATCTTCGCATCGGATGGCCAAATACAACGACTCATTGTTGCGCCAGCCGATTCGGAACGACGTTCCGTAGGTCGCCAGTCGCCCAGTCTGTATTTCTCGCAAGGTGCCGCCGATTGTCCCGCGCCCCTGTTCCCAGTAGGGCTCGTCAAGCACGCCGTCAATAACAATATTTTGCGCATCGTCCAATAACCGCAAGAGGGGCACTCGTCCGCGTTTTTGCGCGAGCTGACGGCATTTGTTTCGCAAGTCGTTCAAGTAACTGTCAATCGGTGCGAGACGCCGACCCCAGAGGGATTCCGCGGGAACCGTTGTCTGGGCGGTGTCGAACAATGCGAATGCCTTTTCTATACTGGCGAGATCCTTATCCATGTCCTGCCAGTGTGCTTCGCAGTGCAGAAAAAACGCCTTCATTCTTTCAGCGGCGGGGCCATAAAAGAGGCGGCAATAGTCATCGAAAAGCACTTTCACATCGCTATCCCAGTACATGCGTGCCGTGAAATAGACCATGAAATGGTTGAGTGCGATATCATCCCCTTGCCAGCGACTTCCCATGCTGAGCCAGATGTCTTCGCCCATCGAAAATTCTTTCGTGGCCTGAACGCTATTACCCAACGCATACGGCGTGAAGGCGGGGAAGTAAAAACCGCGATCAGTCAAGGGATAGTTCTCGAAGATCAACAACTTGTTGTCCGTTTTATGACGCCACGCTTCGCGCAACTGGTGGGCTTCTTCCTGCTGCTCGGGGCGGCTGCTCATTGGACGGCGTCCGCCGACGATACAGACGAGGACATTGGGCTCGAGCCGCTGAATCTTTTCTGGCGGGAGCGTGTAAATTCCGTAGGCGCAGTTGCAGACCCATTTATCCGGATGGGTTTTGGCGACTTCCTTTGCGACACGGTTCACGAACTCCCAAATATAGTCTGAGAGCGCTCCGCGAGGGCCGCGTTCGGGCGTGTCTTTGCCTTGGCAAAGCTCGCACTGGCAGATCGAGGAATATCCGTCAGGCGGCATGACCGAGACGGCCTTAAAGTCGTAATGGTCGAACAGAGCTCGAACGTATGCGACCGTTTCTGCGATCAACTCTGGGTTGGAGTAGCAGAGCTGGTTGTTCTGAATTTCAGGGTCGTTCTGGCGTTTGCCGCCGTAAAGGGCGAACCAGTCCGGATGAGCCTCCAAGATCTCTTTGCGGTCGGTCATCGGGACGAGGCCGTGTGGGATTAGGATCTCGGGCTCATCGCGAAGTCCCAAGCGCATAGCCCAGAGCGCGTTTTCAGGCGAACCGATCGCGAAGCGAAAATTGATCTGGCGCACCGGAAATGCAGGATGCACGGTAAGGTCTCGTTCCGGCAACGGGATCGTCTTCCGTTCCGTCACCACCTCGCCGAGTTCGCCAGGCATGTACCACCGCATGCCGAGTTGGCGGAGGAAGCCGCACACGGCATTGAATGATCCACGCTCATCGAAGGCCCACACCAGGGTGTTGCCCTTGGGGTCAAGCGGTTCGTCCACGAGAGGTACGGCGCAGGGTGCCAAAGGCAGGGCGACCCGGTTTTTGTAGTGCCCCGCCATCGGGTTGCCCCAAGCGGCACCGGTGATCGCCTCCCATTCCTTCTGGACGCGACCGCTTGTCCAGTCACCATTACTGTGCGACCAGGGTTCAACAGGCGTATAGTCATCATCGCACCCAAGCAGAGCCAGCCAGTTTTTACCAGAGACAATGCGATAACCACCATCTTTGATCGTGTAGGGCTCGACCCCCAGCTTATCCGTGTGGGGACTGCGGCCGATGTAGATCTGCACCGGAGCACCCCCGGGGTGGTTCGTGATTGCAAGTCGCGCACCCGAGAGTTTCTCGAGGCCGCGTTGCATTTCGATAGCGGCCAGACGCGTCATGCGTGGAGGTGTATCGGCGATCACAATTTCAGCTAGCGGTTTTCCATCCTGAACGAGGAATCCCCCCGTGTGCCCCGCGGCAAATTGACATACGTTCACGAGAACCAAAAACACGATACGGTGAACAGTTATTCGGTTCATTGATTTCCTTTTTTATGTAGGTTTTCCGCAGTGCATACGTACAATAAATAGCTCAAGAACACATCTGGATAGGCAGGGATTTTTCACTGTTATACCTAAATCACTTCATGGCACGTAGATTCAGACTTCCTATTATGTTGAATTTACCATAAACAGCAAGTCTGAGATTAGTTTTTTCTCGGATAAAGAGCAAGTACTAAAACAGCGAGAAACAAGAAGTTTGCGAGTTGTGAGAAGATAGTGTTGTAAGAGCCTTAATCATAATCATAATCGTAATCGTAATCCCCCCTATCTAATCTCTTCTTCTCTGTGGCCCTCTGTTGTGCCTCTGTGTGAAAAAACAGCAACGCGCTGGGTTGTAATAGGCTTCTCGTGGTATAGCAAAGCATCACACGGAGCCAGCCTTGAAAATAAACTCTGCGTGAGGGATCGCAACGTGATTACGGTAATAGACTTCTCATGTTATGGCAATACCTCACACAGAGGCACAGAGCCACAGAGGCAACACAGAGAAATTTTGGAATTCTGTATTCAAGAGAAGGTCATTACAAGCTTGACGGTTATGAGAGCAAAATGTAAGAAAATTAGGGGATAGACAAACCTTCTGAAATAGGCGAGTATAATGTCGTTCATTTTGGGCGTGGTATGGTGCTACGCAGAAAATGGAGAAGCAGGCCGAAGTGTCGGGCTCGCCCACGATGGGCGAATCGATACTTCAGCCTGTCGAACGCCCCACGGAGGCAAGCCTGCCTGTGCGTGCCGCACGCAGACAGGCCGTCAGGCGCAGCATCCCGAGGGGTTTGCAAGAGCCTCAACCATTCAAAAACTCACTGATCAGTGGATGGTTTCTTTAAATATTTCCATACCCGCCGTAAATAGTCCCGCTACAAACAACAAAAGAAAACGTAAAGAATGAAGATGCCTAGAACGCTGATTTTAATTGGAACGCTCACCGTTCTGGCCTGTGGGCTCGGTGTGGCACAACAGGAGGACGACCTAATCCTGGGATTTCGTGGAAAATCGACATACCAGATCGTCATTCCGGATCAAATGGCCAATACGACGGTCTCGAATTCCGTGAACATGGCGGCAGACCTGCTCCAAACGGCTTTTGCTACCAATGGCATTGTGCTTGAGATCAAGCGCGAGTCCGAGATCGATGGGATTCAGCCTGGTATCTATCTCGGGCCGACACAGTTTGCCCAGACAAACGGAGTGGACATCGGCAAACTTGCTGGGCTTTCCGGCTATGGCTATATCCACAGGGCGGTCGGCCCCAACATCATCATCGCTGGCGATGATCAACCAGACCTGCATGTTGGTCAGCGGGTTCACACCCCCAAGGATAAGGCGTTTCCACTGCTTGCGACGCTTTTCGGAACGACAGAGTTCCTCTATCGCTATGTAGGAGTACGCTTTCTTAGTCCAGCCCCGAGGGATACCAGCATCGCGTATGTGCCCGTATCCATTATTCACGTTCCGCACGATCTAAACACAAAAGCAGAGCCCTACTTGATCGACCAAAACGGTGCCTGGTATTGGCCAACGCTCTACGCCACGGCCATGCACGGCTCCAGATACCATCGGGTATGGTCTGGCGGTGGGCATCAGCATTACTGGGCCATCCCAATTAAGGAGTACGGCGAGAGTCATCCAGAATATTTCATACTGGCAGCCGGACAGCGCGCTCCCAAGTCGGGGCAACTCTGTTTTTCTAACCCAGAGGTGCGTGAATTGATTTACAAGCATATCCTCGCCAAATGTGACGAAGGCTTCGACATCATTGAACTGAATCAAAACGACGGTTTTCAACCGTGCCAATGCGAGAAATGCGCCGAACTTTACGGGTTTAAACCGACGACAACGCCGACGGACGGGAGTGCCTATTACAACGATCCAGCGTGGGGCGAAAAGATCTGGACGATGCACCGCAACATGGCACTGCGTCTGCTCGACGATCGGCCCGGCAAGACACTCATGCTTTTTTCGTATGGGCCAACCCGCAATCCGCCGCAGACAATATCCGAATTTCCAGCCAACACCATGGTCGAAATGAGCCGTTATGCGCCGGAAGATTTTGCCAATTGGGCAAAGACCAAGGTGCCGTGCGGCTTTGCGGCCTATCTGTACAATTGGGGGACGTACCAGTTGTGGCTGCCCCTGAACACGGTGCCCTGGATTGCCGAACAGAATAGCACGCTGGTCACCAACAATGTCCGGGTTGTCTTCCTCGACAGCCCTCCGCAGATCAACCTTGGACTCGAAGGTCCCAATCTTTACGTTTTTTTGCGGCTCGGGATCGATCCCTACGGCAAAAGCGCTGACGAGCTTTTCAACGAGTACCTGCAAGCGGCGTTTCGTGAAACCGAAAACCCGATGCGTCACTTTTTCACGACCCTTCAGCGTCGGGTGGCACTGATGAAAGTGATGGGGGCGTGGCACTGGCAATCGGGAGGAGACGCACTCTTTACCATTGGGTCACTCTACACGCCCGACCTGATTGACTCCCTAGAGGAAGACCTTGCGATGGCGGAACAGGCTGCGGTGCTGCCGGGCGTCAAGGCGCGCCTAGAGATCATCCGCTACGAATTTGATTACTTAAAACATGCCGCCCTAGTGGTCGGCGCTTACCGAAACTATCAAGCGGTGAAAGACGCCTACTCGCTCAATCAAGTGCTGGACACCGTGGATGCCCGCAATCAATTCATCGCACAGATTGTCAATGGGGATGAAAAATATGGGGAAAAGAAAAACCCCGCGTGGGGTAATAAAGGCGAACTCGATCTGAAGTACAGTGGGCAGCAGCGTATGTTCCTAAATCGATCCCCTTTCAACTGGGACACCGCGAAGATTCGCGCCAATCCGGGGAGCCTACTACAGCGGGAAAGGAAAGCCGAAGCAACCCTGACGAACCACAAGCCCTCGCTGGATGATCCTGAGTGGGAAAAGATCGAGCCACAAACACTGGTTCCCGTAGATGTCTCAGTCATCCATTTGAATGCAGAAACAACATTCAAGCTTTTATATGACAAGGATAACCTGTATGTCCGAGTCAGCGGCGAGCAGCCTGCGGACAAGATGGTGTTTGTAAACCGAGGGCGTGATGCCGAACTGTGGCTTCAGGAAAGCATCGTCGTCAACGTTTCTCCATTCGGTGACAGGAGTCGGTATTACTATTTTGCGTACGAGCCAGAGCCCAATTCGTTTAATGACGCGCAACACGGGTTCATCACGGACACCCTCCATCCGCGTTACGGTTGGAACGATGAGAATTGGAATGGACTATGGAATTTCGAGACGCGATTATTGGCCGATACGCAGTGCTGGGAATCCATGGCCGTGATTCCGTTTAAAACCATGCAGGTCGCGCCTCCAAAACCTGGCGATGTCTGGTTTATAAACGTCGGGCGCGTCCATTTTATGGCTGAGATTATCGACAAGGCCAGCAGGAAAAAAAGCCGCGAAATGTCTGCATGGACGGGCACCCTCAATCCCTCCCGCGTAGCAGGCGATGCGTCTTTCGGTAAAATGATTTTTAAGTAGGGAGAAAGGGAGAAGTAGTGAGTTGCGAGTTGTGAGTGGCGAGAGAGTGAGTACTGGGAGCATAGGCATCTTGCCTGTGCACAGACACCTTTGCTACGTCAAACAGGCAAGCCTGCCTGTTCTCGTGCAATAACGTCACCATAATCTCGCGTAAAAGTTCGAGATTACATTCGCATCAGGTTAGAGGATGGACGAGGACCTGCTCGTCCGCCGGATGGCTTGCGTCACACTTGCACCTCCCACCATTCGCACGTTGTTACACGTTGAACGACGGAGAGGCGTTCCCAACTCGTATTCCTTCGGGTTTGCAGTGGTTATTGTAATCTTGATATTTTCTTCAAGATTATAATATTGACAAAAAAGGGGTTTTGGTTAGGCTGTTGAGAGGTTTTAAGAACAAGTGAAGTTCTGACGATTATTGACCTATTGAGGGTGCACGAGATCAGATTGAGGGTTCATGAGATCAGAAGATTTCAGAGAGTGGGAGTTATGCAATACCAAACACCTACAGCAGCACCGCGCGGATTTGAATCGTGTGAGATTATTGGAGAAGCCGTCCTTCAAACCGTTAAGTTGGAAATTAAAGGGGTAAACAAAGCAACTCGGGCGATCAAAAAGTGGACCAACTATTCGCGAAGAATCAGAACACGGCTTCCGAAATCCAGCTATCCCCATCTTGCAGGAGACAATGGCAAGCGGAAGTACGTACAGACCCCGCTTGTTCTCGTCGTCCTCCTCTTCCTCGATTCATACAAAAAGTTACCTCATCGTTTTTTCGCGGTCGCGCCGAGCGGTAAACTCTCTGCTTTTCCTATTTTTAGTACTTGTGTTTTTTGCAAGAGGAAGCTACCCTGTTGACGACATAGAATTTTGTTCGTGTAACTCATTCAAGAGTTCACACATGATGGTTCATTCTTCGGCTACTTAATGCATGCGGCTAATCGTTGCCATATTACAGACAACAAATGGAATCATAAAGAATGAAAATGCCTAACGCACTGATTTTAATTGGAGCCCTCACCATTCTGACCTGCGGGGTCAGTATGGCGCAACAAGAGGAGGATCTAATCCTAGGGTTCCGTGAGAAGTCGAAATACCAGATCGTCATTCCCGATGCGATGCCTGAGGAAGTGGTCTCGAACTCCGTGACTCAGGCGGCGAATCTCCTGAAAACGGCGTTTGCTACCAATGGCATTGTGCTTGAGATCAAGCATGAATCCGAGGTCGATACTACCCGATCTGGACTTTACCTGGGACCGACGAAATTCGCCGCCGCCCATGGGGTCGACGTTTCGAAGCTGTCCGGATGGCGTTACATCCACAAAGCGGTAGGTGCCAATCTCATCATCGTCGGCAATGACGAACCCGACCGCCTCGTGGGTAAGCGCGACAATACCCGCGCAGACGTGACGATGCCGTACAAAGGAACTTGGTTTGCTGCTGCTGAGTTTGCATACCAGTATGTCGGTGCCCGATATCTACCGACGAGCGCTTCTGGTGTCACCTTCGTTCCCACTTCGATCATTCATGTGCCGCACGATCTGAACACCGATACCAGCCCATGGTTTCTCGAACACGACATGTTCAGCACCCCCAGCTTTTTCACGATGGCCACCCATTGTCATAAATTCCAACGGATCTGGTCGCGCTGGGGTCACCAGCATGACTCTGCCGTGCCGATGTCCGAATACGGGAGGAGCCATCCAGAATACTTCATCCAAGCCGGTGACGTGCGCCAGCCTGCGTTGAACACGGAAAACGGCCAGCTCTGTTTTTCTAATCCGGAAGTCCGCGAGCTGATCTATGCGCATATTCTTGCCATGTGTGACCTGGGATACGACATCGTGGAACTGGGCCAGGCGGATGGATTTACTCCCTGCCAGTGCGCTGAATGCGCCGCACTTTACGGGATCAAGCCGACCACAGTGCCCTCTGATGGCATTGCGTGGTATCGCGACCCCGCCTGGGGCGAGAAGATCTGGATCATGCACCGAGACATGGCGTTGCGTCTGCTCAAGGATCGGCCTGAGAAAAAAGTAATGCTGACCTCGTACGGACCAACCATCCCCGCCCCGCGGAGCATTTCCGAATTCCCTCCGAATGCAATCATCGAGATGATGGACTCGTCTGCAAAATCGTTTGCGAACTGGAAAAGCATCAAGGTTCCCGCCGGATTTGCGGCGTATCTTTACAATTGGGGCAATTTTCACCTCGTCGGGCTGACTCCGCTGTGCACCGTTCCCCAGATCGCGGAACAAAACCGCCTGCTGGTGGAAAACAACGTCCGAATCGTTCAGGTCAACGGCGCGATCGGAAGCGGCCAATATGGACTGGAAGGCCCCAATCTCTACGTGTACCTGCGGATGGGAATCGACCCGGACGGAAAAACTGCAGACGAGCTCTTTAACGAATACCTACAGGCCGCATTCCGAGAGGCGGAGACACCCATGCGGCGTTTCTTCCTGAGCCTGCAAAAGAGGGTGGAGCTACTGTCACTTATTGAGCCGCATGTTCAGAAGACGGGCCGTGACCCACTCTTCGCGCTGGGAACGCTATACACACCCGATCTGATCAACGCATTGGAGGAGGACTTGACGCGGGCAGAGAAGCTAGCCTCTCTATCCGAGGTCAAGGCGCGTCTCGATATCGTCCGCTACGAATTCGACTACCTCAAACACATCGCGTGGGTCATCAATGCCTATCGGAACTTCCAAGCGATGAACAATACGGCTTCACTCAACCAGCTTCTGGATGCGCTAGAAGCCCGTAATGATTTCGTCGCGCAGATAGCCAATGGCGATGATAAATACCCGAAGAATCAAAACCCCGCCTATCGTTACATGAGCGAACAGGGCATCAAATACGCTGGGCGCTACATGGACATCGCGCCTTTCAACTGGGATACCGTTAAGATGCGCTCTGCTCCCGATCAACTGTTGCGTCAGGAACGATCCATGGATGCCAAACGCGTGGAGCTTGCGCCGACGATGGATTCCCCGATCTGGGAGCAGGCCGCTGCCGAGTCGCTCAGTTCCATGAACCTCTCCGAGACCAACCTGAACGCGACGACCCAATTCCGGATCCTGTATGACCAGGACAACCTCTACATCCGGGTCAACGGCGACCAACCGGCGGAGAGGATGACGTTTGCCAAACGCGGCCGCGACGCCGAGCTGTGGCTCCAGGAAAGCATCGTGATCAACCTGTCTCCCACTGCGGACAAGAGCCGCTATTACTATCTGGCGTACGAACCCGAACCCAGCTCCTTCAACGATGCTGCACACGGTTTCATTACCGATCTCTATCACCCGCGTTATGGCTGGAACGACGAAGGCTGGAACGGGCAGTGGAGCTTCAACACCCAGTTGGTACCCACGAAAAACCGATGGGAGTCGATGGCGATCATTCCCTTCAAGACCCTGGGCGCCGCTACGCCCAAACCCGGAGACGTGTGGTGCATCAATGTCGGGCGCATTCATTTCTACGATATTGAAGGAAAAGGCAACACTCGTGAGTTGTCCGTCTGGACGGGTAACCTCAACGCCTCGCGCGTTCCTGGTGACGGCTCCTTCGGAATGTTGACATTTAAATGAGGTTACTAGTACATTGTACAGGCAGAAATGACGGTAATTTTCAGGTAAAGTACATGATTAACAATATTGAAACCAAGAACTTAATCTTGTAAATCTTGTAATC
>CAZKJH010000033.1:0-29703 GCA_964553035.1 uncultured Lentisphaerales bacterium
GACTACTTCCCCAAACCGCCGTCCCGCTTCCCCAAACCTGTTGCTCTTCTTCGTCATTTTTTTAGGGCAGGCACCTCAACAAAACAAAATCGCACCCTCGTCTGGAAAGTCTCCTTGCTGAAGAGAAGGCTCTGTAGTACAATCGCAACCTAAAATGCAACACAGCGTGCATGTAGTTTTTGGTGATATGTTCTAAGAACAAAACGAGGTCAAATGAAAAAAGTAAGGTTATTGGCAAGCATTGTGGTCGTGGCGGCTGTTTCAGCCTTCGCAGATGTTAAACTAGCAACGGTTGATATGGAAGAGGTCATCTTGTCTCATCCGCAGACGGAAGAAAATAAGGCGAGATTGCAAGAAATGCAGAAGGATTTTGAAGGGCAGCGCGATGTGCTTCGTGAAAAGATTAAGGGACTTTTGGAGGAATACAAGACGATCGCAAGAGAGGCTGGAAATGAGGCATTGAGTGAGATGGCACGCAACAAAAAGATCAATGAGGCACGCGATCTGGAGCAGACGATTAAGCAGAACGAAGGCGACCTACGGAAACTTGTCAACGATCTCCAACGCAAGCTTCAGGAGAAGGAATTGCTTTTGTTCGACAACGTCATGTCTGATGTCAAGTTCGCCATCAACGGGATTGTGAAAGATGGTTCTTACGATCTTATTATTGACAAGTCGGCCATGCGCGCCGGTGCTCCGGTTCCAGTCATCATGTATGCCAATGATAGCTTAGATGTGACGGACGCGGTCATCAAGGCAATCGGTGGCAAGAAGGTTGAAGACAAGAAGGTTGAAGACAAGAAGGTTAAGTAATATCTGCTTTCTGGTCTTCCACGGAATTTATTTTGGTTTTCTTCTGCGAAAACCAATATTTAAACCGTAACGAGGGGTTTGAAATGAAACTTATTGATTTGGCTAAGAGGCTGGGAGGACAGGTTCCAGTGGATGCCGGGGAGATTGAAGTCAAGGGCGTTGCTGCCTTGCGAGATGCAATGCGTGGCGACATTTCCTTCCTGTCGAACAAAAAGTACGCCAATCAGGTCGTGACGACCAAAGCCTCAGTCGTTCTGGTTCCTGAGGATTTTTCAGCGGAAGGGGCGACGGCCGTTTTGTTGCATGTGAAATCGCCAGACAGGGCGTTTGCGGAGGTCGTTCCGTTATTCATACCGCCACCTGTGGTTCGTGCTCCAGGTGTTCATCCGACCGCTGTACTGGGCGAGGGTGTCCAGCTCGGCGAGGATGTTTTTATTGGTGCCTATGCGGTGATTGGCGATCAGGTTGTACTGGGTGATCGGGTCATCGTAGAAGCGCATGTCGTAGTTGGTGATCGGTGTGTTATCGGCGATGACGCTCATTTTTATCCGCTGAGCTCAATCCGCGAAGGTTGCCGAATCGGCAAGCGCGTGACGCTACACAACGGCGTTGTCATTGGTAGCGATGGCTATGGGTATTCAACCGAGGTGCAGGCTGATGGCAGCGTTAAGGTCGAAAAGATTCCACAGATGGGTATTGTGGAGCTTTGCGACGATGTCGAAGTTGGCGCCAATACGACCATCGATCGTGCTCGTTTTGGCATCACGAAGATTGGACGCATGACCAAGATTGATAATCAGGTACAAATCGGTCACAACGTTCAGATCGGCGAGTATTGCGGTATTGTCGCGCATGTTGGCATCGCGGGTAGTACACACTTGGGCAACGGTGTGATGCTTTGGGGGCAGGTTGGGCTTGCGGGGCATCTGAACTTGGCCGACGGCGTTGAAGTGCTTGCGAAGTCCGGTGTTGCTAATGATTTGGAAAAAGGGGTATATTTGGGTTCTCCGGCGGTTGGCAGGCGAGAGGCCTTGCGACTGTTTCACGTGCCGAAGGCGGTTGAAAATCTTAAACGTGAAGTTGCTGAACTGAAGGCGAAATTGAAAGCTTTGGAGGGAGAGGAATCATGAAGATTCTCGTTACCGGGGGGGCTGGATATATCGGGAGTGTCACAGCGAAACACTTGCTGGATGCTGGCCATTCGGTCATTGTCTTTGATAGCATGGAGCTGGGACACGCCGAGGCGGTAGATCCGCGCGCTTCCCTTGTGAAAGGCGATCTGCGCAATGCTGACGATATTCTTAAGGTGATGGATAGGGTGTGTCCCGATGCAGTGATGCATTTTGCCGCTTACGCGCTTGTGGGTGAGTCCTCTGCGGATCCCGGGAAGTATTTTCGGAACAATGACTGTGGTGGGTTGAACCTTGCGGATGCCATGCAAGCTTGCGGTGTGAAGCGGATTGTGTTTTCTTCGACCTGTGCGACCTATGGTCAGCCAGACGCGATGCCCATTACGGAAACGACGCCGCAGCGTCCAACGAACCCCTACGGTCAATCGAAGTTTATCTACGAACAAATGCTCGGGTGGTACGCAAGAATTCACGGGTTTCGTCCTGTTTTTCTTCGCTATTTTAATGCTTGCGGTGCAGAGGGCGACTTGGGTGAGGATCATGCACTTGAGACGCATATCATTCCCAATGTGCTGAAGGTGCCGCTTTGCCAGAAGAAGCATGTCGACATTTTTGGTGACGACTACAAAACGCCGGACGGAACGTGTGTGCGCGATTATATCCACGTGTCGGATTTAGCGCGTGCGCATCTGCTGGCGATTACATCGGATTACGTAGGGGCGCTCAATCTTGGAACGGGAAATGGCTTCTCGGTAAAACAGATTGTCGAGGCAGCACGCAAGGTTTCAGGCCATCCTATTCCCGCCGTCATCGGCCCCCGTCGTGCTGGCGATCCGGATTTTCTCGTTTCGGATCCGTACAAGGCATTTCACGAGCTTGGCTGGAAGGCGGAGTATACGGAACCCGTATCGATTATCGAAACGGCCTGGGCTTGGCATCAGAAATATCCGAATGGATACGTGCGGTAGCCCTAATCCCTTCCCCCTTCCCCCTTAAACCCTGAATTTGGAGAGACTATGTTAAAAGGAATTTCACCGCGACTATCGCCGGATTTGCTTTCGGCACTTTGCAGAATGGGCCACGGCGATGAAGTCGTGGTAGCAGATGGACATTTCCCAGGAGAGACCTTCGCTTCCCATGGTATCGTACGTGCGGACGGACTCAGTGTCGTTCAGATGCTCGATGCCATTTTTCCGCTTTTTGAACTCGATTCTTACGTTGAATCATCGATTGTGACGATGGAAGCCGTTTCAGGGGACACCCTCGATCCTCTCGTCGAGGCATCGTATCGTCGGACAGCAGACCAGCACGGTTTTGCGTGGGCCAAGATGAGCCGGATGGAACGATTTGCCTTTTATGAACGAGCAAAGAGTGCCTTTTTGATCATCCAAACTGGAGACACGGCGAAATACGCTAACGTCATTCTCAAGAAGGGTGTTATACCCTGTTTGTAGATGTTTTTGTAGGTGTTATTCATATTTGTGGTGGACATCTTCCCCGCTATACGCTATATATAGGGTTTGTTCTTCGAAACAGTCGTTTTTTAGAATAAAGGATGGTTAATTTTTTAAAGGTGATCCGGAACCTGTTAGGTTTCTTGGTTTTTCCTAAGATCGTGTAAAAAAATGTTGTGTCGCCAAAGCGACAGCAGGGAAAATAAAATGAGCATGCAGGCACTTCAGGACTATGTTTTCACGTCAAAATATAGTCGGTTTATTCCAGAGAAACTACGACGCGAAACTTTCGAAGAGGCGGTGGATCGTGTTATCGATATGCACCGTAGGCATTTTCAAGAAAAAGGGATCGAGGTTGAGGATCTCTTGCAGGAGGCGCGAAAGGGAATGCACCTGAAGCTCGTGCTCGGGAGCCAGCGCGCTATGCAGTTTGGTGGCGATCCCATTCTGCGCAAGAACGCGAGAATGTACAATTGCACCACCTCTTATTGCGATAGGCCGCGCTTCTTTCAGGAATCCCTCTGGCTGCTACTGTGCGGCTCTGGTGTAGGCTTTTCTGTACAGACACATCACATAGCCAAGCTCCCGGCGATGGCTCGACCGCATGGTGAGGAAGTCGTTTTTCAGATTCCGGATACGATCGAAGGATGGTCTGATGCTTTGGGTGTAATGCTGTCCTCCTACTTTGTCGACAACCAGACGTTCCCAGAGTATTTTGGGAAGTTTATCAATTTTGATTATTCGCTGATCCGACCGAAAGGGTCTCCGATTTCCTCTGGTATGGGCCGGGCACCCGGTTCAGAACCGCTTCGGCGCAGTCTTGAGGTGATCCGCAAGCTTCTCGACCGAGTGACCGAGGGACCTGATGCCGTCAAGATGCGTTCTGTCGATGCCTACGATATTCTGATGCACGCCTCGGATGCTGTGCTCTCGGGCGGGGTGCGCCGCAGTGCTTGCATCTGCCTGTTCTCGCCAGATGATGACCTCATGGCCACAGCCAAAACGGGTAACTGGTTTATTGAAAATCCTCAACGCGCACGGTCGAATAATTCGGCGATCCTACTTCGCAATGCGACGACACGTACGCAATTTGCGAAGCTGATGAAATCGGTCAAAGAATTTGGCGAACCAGGATTTGTCTGGACGGATAATCTGGAAGCCACCTTCAATCCATGCGTTGAAATCGGTCTGTATCCGCAGATTGATGGACAGAGCGGATTCGCGTTTTGCAACTTGTGCGAAATCAACATGGGGCGCGTAGACACTGCGGAGAAATTCATGAACGCTGCGCGTATCGCTGCGATTCTTGGGACGTTGCAGGCGGACTACACAAGTTTTGGCTACCTAGGCGAGGTCAGCGAGCGCATCGCACGGCGCGAGGCGCTTCTTGGCGTTTCGATGACGGGCATGATGGAGCATCCGGCGATTGCCTTTGATCCGAAATTGCAGCGCGAGGCCGCTCAGTTGATCTTAAAGACGAATGAAGCAGTGGCGGCTCGTCTTGGACTCAATCCGTGTGCACGCGCCACTTGCGTTAAGCCCGCAGGATCCACCTCCTGCATCCTCGGTACCAGTTCGGGAATTCATCCACACCATGCCCGCCGCTACTTCCGTAGAGCTCAGGCAAACGAAGACGAGTTGATGGTAGAGTTTTATCGTGCACAGAATCCGCTTTCGGTGGAAAAGTCGGTCTGGAATCCGAATGGAACCGACGTTACCCTTATCTTCTGCATTCAGCCGAATTCCGAAGCGGTCACCAAAAACGATGTCAATGCTGTTCAGCTTCTGGAGTATGTCAAGACCACAAAATTGAATTGGATTGATGCCGGCAAGGATCCGTCACGGTGTGCACAGCCGTGGCTCAGTCATAACGTCTCCAACACCATCAACGTACAGGATGACGAGTGGGGGGCTGTTGAGGCGTATATCTACGATAATCGTGAGGCTTTCGCAGGGATTTCACTGCTTCCCGAAGGCGGCGACTTGGACTATCCTCAGGCACCGTTTTGCTCCGTCCCCACGGCCATCGAAAACATCGGCTACTATGGCGATGGAGCCATGTATGCATCGGGAATCATTGAAGAAGCAATTGATGCCTTTGACAACAACCTCTGGGCAGCCTGCGATGCCGTTCTGGGACGCGCTACCGACGATTTTAGCGAAGCACCCACGATCCCACCTGGAACCAGCGCCAAGGTTGCGCGCGCGATGATCGATGAGTTTTCGGCTAAACATGCATGGACGGTGAGGGCTCGAAAATTTGCCGCTAACTATTTTGGTAATGATGTATTGAAGATGACACGATGCCTCAAACGCGTGAACAATTGCAAGCTGTGGGACGACATCAACCGCACGACACTGCCTGTCGACTACACCTTGATGGTGGAGCAGGCTGACAATACTACGCTGACAGAAACAGTCGCGTGTGGTGGCGGAAAATGTGATATACTCTAACCCGTCGATCTTCACAGCTTAATCCTTTATCAAAAACCAGAACCCATGTCAGAAGAAACACAAACGATTCAAGAACCAGTAAAATCGGTCAGCGAATATCGCGAACAGCGCTTGGCCAACATGAAGGAACTCGAGGCGAGAGGCTATCCACCTTTCGGATCGGCTTTTGCGCGAACCGCAAGGATTGCTGAAATCCGTGCCCGGTATGTCGAAGGGTTAACAGTTCATGCCGCTGGACGCGTCATGTCCGTTCGCGATATGGGCAAGACGATCTTCGCTGACCTTCGAGACGGCACCGATCGCATTCAGCTTTTCCTGAACAAGAACCATCTTGGTGATGACGCTTTTGCCGCCTATAAGTTCATCGACCTAGGCGATCATATCGGCGTCGAGGGTGAAATGTTCACGACGCGTACCGGCGAGATCAGTATCCGCGTTGAGAAATGGACTTTGCTTTCGAAGGCACTCTTGCAGCCCCCCGAAAAATATCATGGACTACAAGACACCGAGGATCGTTATCGTCAGCGCTATCTCGATCTCGTATCAAATCCCGAATCGCGTGATCGCTTCAATAAGCGCATCGCGATCATGCATGAAATCCGTAGTTTTCTAGAGGCCCGAGGTTTCCAAGAAGTGGAAACACCCATGATGCAGCCTCAGCCGGGTGGTGCGGCAGCGCGTCCGTTTAAGACGCATTACAACGCTCTCGATTGTACCATGTTCATGCGCATTGCACCGGAGCTTTATCTGAAGCGCCTTCTCGTCGGCGGGTTCGACAAAGTGTTCGAGATGAACCGCAACTTCCGCAACGAAGGTCTCGACCGCACACACAACCCGGAATTCACGGTGCTTGAGGTTTACGAGGCATTCGGTGATCGTCTGTCCATGAAGAACATCATCGAAGGCTTGATTCCACATCTCTGCGAGAAGGTCATGGGAACGATGAAAATTCAATACGGTGATGGTGAACTCGACTTCACGCCTCCGTATCGCGAAGTGGCTTACAAGGATCTCGTCACCGCGCGCATGGGTGCGAACTGGTTTGACCTTAGCCCCGAAGCGGCACACGCCGCCGCGATGGTTGCTGGCGTGTCTTGCGATCCGAAATGGAGCCATCTGCTCATCACACACGAGGTCTACGACAAACTCATCGAGAAGGCACTCTTCCAGCCAACGTTTGTGACGCGCATTCCGCGCCAGTTTATTCCGCTAGCTAAGACCTGTCGTGATGATCCCGAGCTTGCTGATGTCTTCGAATTCGTCGTGGGCGGGCGAGAACTCTGCCCCGGCTATACGGAACAGAACAATCCGCTTGCCCAGCGCGAGGCATTTGAAAATCAGGCTGGTGATGAAGTTGAGAAAGTCGACGAGGATTTTATCACGGCACTTGAATGCGGTATGCCCCCGGCCGGTGGCTTCGGACTCGGCATCGACAGGCTTGTTATGATGCTGACGAGTACCGAAGCGATTCGCGACGTGATTCTTTTCCCACAACTTAAGCCGCGCTCGTAACAGAATTCAGGAGAGAGGGAGTAGGGCGTAAGGCGTAGGGCGTAGTTTCCGCTGGGGGCACCCCAGACCCCGTTTGAAAGAGGGAGTAGGGCGTAGGGCGTAGGGCGTAGTTTCCGCTGGGGGCACCCCAGACCCCGTTTGAGTGTGGTGGAGTGCTGTGGTTGAGCTCGGAGAAAACTTTGTCGCGAACTTTGTCGGAAACATTCGAATGGAATCGAGAACGGGAATAAGGACGGGAACGAAGACGAGGAGGAAGAGCGAGTAAGTAGGTGGATTAAGTATACTGTTTAGGTAATCGAAAAAGATTTCATGAAGTTTCATGTGTTTCATGGTTAAAAAAACAATGGATATAACTGAGAAAAAAGCGAGGCATCCCGTTGAACACCTCTCGAGACGTTATGGCTATCTCGCGTTTGCGCTTGCCCTCGTTTCGTTTGTATCGATTCAGCGGGGCATCGTTGTGGGGAACGGTTGGTACATTGCCACGGTGGTGTCACTTTGGTTGACAGGTGCTGCCGTGTTACTTTTTCTTGCATACGAGGAAAATGATTCAACCTGCTTTAGCAAGCATGAGGATGGGCGTTTTCCACTGATCTCATGGATTGTTTTTTTCCCATATTTACTTCCGCTTTGGATTAGGCAAATCCTCCTTAGCACGATGTCCGGAGAAAATTCGAGCGACAAACTCATGGATGGCGTTTTTATTGGACGAAGGCCAGTTCGCGCGCGCGACATTCCATCTTGCACCGCCGTCTGCGTTGATCTCGCGGCGGAATTTCCAGCATCCCGTGCGGAGTTGAAATACGGAGGTCGGTATGTTTCGTTTCCGATTCTCGAAGCGTCTTTCCGTTCGTGCGAAGCCTTAATAACTTGTATTGATTCGCTTCCTGAAAGCGGTCTGTATATTCACTGCGCGCAGGGACATGGCCGCACTGGGTTTTTCGCCTGCGCGTTGTTCCTCCGTCGTGGCACGGTGGAGACCCTGCCGGAGGCAGAAGCGCTGGTGACTCGCGTGAGGCCAGGCGTTAAGTTTCGTAAGGGGCAACGCGAGTTTCTTGAAGCCAACGTAAAGCTCCTCAAGAGCAGGGGATCAGATAAGGGACAGCGGCCAGCAGCAATGCGAATTCTTTGAGCCGGTCATCGAGGTCGTGACACTCCAACTGTGGGAGACATGGAAGACCAGTATTTGATGGAAAATATCTAGCCATTGAGGAGGCTTTACAGAATGCGATCGCCTTTTTTAAAAAGGTAGAGGGGGTGGACATAGATGTTTCTCCATGATATAATTTTTCTGGTTTTGGGCGCAATGTTGTGTTGCACAGTCATTCTGGTACAGTGAGGTTTTAGAAGTAAATTTGCAAAAAAATATCCAACTCTCCGGTATGTTGCGAAAGGTGCCTGAAGGCCTTCCAGGATGGAAGGCAGACTGGGCGATCTTCGGCCCCGTCATCTGCGAGGACGATAGCAGCCCGTGGCCCGGCAAGATCGGCTTCGACCCACTGCCTCTGGATTGCGCCGTAGCCATCCCCACCCAGATCGAAATGCACGGTGAGATCTTCCGTGCTCGGCAGGCGGCTAGTCATGACGGAAATCTCGATCTGCGGCGCATTCTCCATTGCACCGGAGACCGACCGATTGCCTACATCATGACCTGGATCCGAGCCACCCGTCCTGCGATCCTGCCCATCTCGTTCGGTGCCAACTGTGGAACACAGTGGTGGATGAATGGTGCGCTGGTCTATGAAACACGGATGGATTTTCGTGACCCGGATGACCGGAGCAGTCACCAGTTTGAGGCACCCTTGCAGGAAGGAAGGAATCTGCTCGTCGCGAGGATCATCGGCAGTCGTACCGGGTGTTCCATCACACTCTCCAAAGTGCGGTCACGTGCATCGACTGGTTCGGTGCAGCAGAACAAAGAGAAGGTATCCGATCGGGTGGGGCCGAAGCCGGCCGCACAGCACCGGAGCAAACCGACCCGTGATTATTGTGAAACCGGCTTGCGGATCGAAGAGCGTCCGAATCCCTTGGTGGACTCTCCAACACGCGAGCGGCGCGAAAAAGCGATGGCGGCACACGGTGTCGAAGCACGTTGGATCGGTATTGTGGACGAAACGGGGAGTCCGTATGCCCGATCTCGCTTCCTTCCGCAGCGACCCGGCGCGACTCTGGAGGATGAACGCCGCCTGAAACGGCAGGTTCAAGCGATTCATGCCGCCGGCATGACCGCCATGACCTGGTTTCCCGGCTCCCACTGCCTCAGCGCGGCGAAGGAACACCCGGACTGGAGAACCGTCTGCCTGGGTCCGAGCAGCCTCAACGAAATGGTCGAGCGAAACGTATGCATCCATTCCCCCTACGGCGAGGCTCTGATCGGATTCGTCATCGAGTCGTTGGACAAGCTGGATCTGGATGGGTTCTGGTTTGATGGAGCCATCTGGACGCATCCCGGGAACATTGGTTGCTTCTGCGCCTATTGCCGGGAGCGGTTCCGGCGGGAGGAAGGACTTGACCTGCCGGACAAGGTGGATTGGAGCAATTCGTCCTTCCAACGCTGGGTTGCGTGGCGCTACCGTGCTTACATGAACTTTTGGGGACGTCTCACGGCGGAGGTGCGCAGGCGTTTTCCCCAGTCCAGAATTGTGATCAACCATGGGCATCGTTTTCCCTATTGGTCGTTTCCAGGCACGGGACCGATTGAGTCTTGGCTCTCGGCCATTCCGATTGACTGCCACGACGCTGATGTTATCGCCGGCACGGAAATGGCCGGCACTCCGCTTAGCAGCGCATTTCACAGTCGTCTGGTCAGAGCGTACGAACGGCCACAGGCCGAAACATGGATGGGGCTCCACTCTCTATTCAACGTCTACAAAAACCGTCCCCAGGAGATGCACGCTCTCAACCCGTTCTTGCACCATGCCATGGCGTGCATGACGGCTGGGGCCATGCCGTCGTTTGGCACGCCTGATCCGGGAGATAAACCCACTTTTGCCTATGACGCACTGGGGGCATTGATCAACCCACTGAAGAACTATGTGGGCGGCACGGGAGAGCCCTATGCCGCGTTGCACCTCAGCCAGCAGTCGGAAACCTTTGTGTTTTCGCGACGGTCGGACGGTGGGTTTCCATGGGTCTACTGGCGGAGCGTATTGGGATGGCACAACCTGCTGTGCGAAAACCAGTTCCTTGCTGATGTTGTCTTTGATGGCCACTTGACCCCCTCGCGACTGCATCAATGGCCTGTTCTCATCGCCCCACTATCGGTTGCGCTTTCAGATCAACAGGTGCGTTTGTTCGAAGAATATGTGGAGGCAGGAGGCGTGCTGGTTGCCGGGCCCTGTCTGGGCGCATGCGACGAATGGGGCAATCCGGCAGACCCGCGCCGCGTGGAAAAGCTCCTAGGGTGCCTGGCGGAGGCATCGCCGGATCCCAACGAGGGAGCAAAGCAAGGCGCAGCCGTCTCACTGCACCGAACGGGTTTGGGTCTGAGCATCGTTATGGGTGGCGATGTCGGCAACCGTTTCTACGAGAAGCGCAGTGCCGTCTTGTGCCGGGAAGTCGGCCGACTGATCCGCAGCGTCGCTCCTCCCCGCGTCGTCGTCCGGGGGCCTCGGCGTCTGCATGTCGGGATGTACCGAGTGCATGGTGTTTTGCGACTTTTCCTGCACAACTTTATTGCCTATAGTGAAAGCCAGCGTTTCCCCAACCCGAAGTACGTTGCTCCCGAGCCGATTGAAGAGATCACCGTTCAATTGCGGGGCTACGACATACAGTCTGCTCAACTTGTTTTTCCATTAGACGCGCCTCAACCGCGAGTTTGCCGGAAAGGCGAGGTCTTTCAGTTGACCATCCCAAGGATAGAACGAGGCATCGTGATCGAGATGACCCTCTGATTTATATTTTAGTGCGACCCCCTCGCCCTCGCCGAAAAGAATGCTCGGGAAGAGGTTCTACAGCCGGTTCACGAGAAACTCAACATAAGAGGAATAAAAATGGACAAGAAAAGGAACAAGAAATCATTGATGGTCATTGCTGCGCATTGTGACGATATCGAGCTTAATTTTGGTGCCACGATGCTCAAATACCACGAGCAATTCGGGTATGAAATCGTGTATGTCCAGTCAACCAACAACATGTCGGGCATGTGGTCTGAAGCCACGGAGGGCGTGAGCGTCGGCCTTTCCAAGATGCCGGAATGGATCACGGAAAAGAAATCCACGGTCTCTGCGGCCTACGGACGCATTAATCATCTGGTGCCTTGGTACTACGAAATTCAACAGCGCAAGAGCGAAGCAGCCAACGCTGCACGGGATTGCTTCAATACGGTACCGATCCATCTCGATTACGCGCAACGCCATTACACCGACAGAGATTTGAAAATAGTAGACCTGCGTTACGGGGCTCCCGCGCCCGACTGCTATGACCCTGCGATTCCCACCATCATGACAGCGTGCGATGATCCGACGCAGGTCGAACGTGTGGCGAAGCTCATCCTTGAAAAAAACCCTGAGGTCATACTGACGCATCCCGCTGTCGACTACACGTTCGAGCACACCGGCACAACACTCCTTGTGGAGAAGGCGTTCCACAAGGCTCAGGCCGCCGGGTACGACGGCAGCTTCCTCTGTGCGGCAGCGCCCTATAAGAATCAAATGGGCGGTTTTTATGACCGATGGGATTCGTTTATCGACACCACCGGTTTTATGGAGAAAAAGATTAATGCCATCGCAAAACACGCATGCCAGATTCCCCGCCCCGACCACCTTGACCTCTTTGACGCGTTTGCGGGAAGAATGTGCGGGGGATGCAAAAGCGCGGAGACTCACACGGTTGTGTTTCTTTCCGAAACCCGTGTTGGACCGCTGACGGAGGAATTCAAAAAAAACCACGCATACTGTAACACGAACTGGATGCAGCTCTTCTTCAGCGAGGAAACGAAAAAAGCCCGCGAAGATTTTGCAGAGATGTGCAGGAATACTGATGCCATAGCGGGTAAGCCCGGCAAGAAACAAAAGATACCTAGAAAGAATTCCTGAAGCCGCTCTGTGCAAGAGGAAAGGAAACACATGAATCCATTCTGTGATTTGGTACTGCCTGACGATACGCTGGAAGACTGGGAGAACAGACGCAGGAAGATGGAGAAGCGGGTGCTTTACTACTTCGGGGAAGGTCTCGAAGAGAGGTGCGACCTGAAGCCTGAATGGGGCGACAAGCAGACCTTCGACGGCTATACGAAGCAGCACGTCACGTACGAGGTGGAAGCTGGGCAAAAAGCGTTTGCCTGGCTTTTCACCCCCGCGGATATTTCAGGGCCTGCCCCGGTCGTCATGTGTTACCACGGTACGAGCCGCCCCGGCAAGGAAAACGTATCTCAAGACCCAACCCTCGTCGAGAAGCCAAACAACATGAATTATGCGGTTGAACTGGCTCGCAAAGGATATGTTACCTTTGCGCCGGATCAGTGGACTTCCGGCGAAAGGATGGGGCTCGATGGAGAGTTTTTTCGGACAGACAACCTGTACAGCAAGCATCCCGAGTGGTCGCTCGAAGGCAAAACCGCCTACGACCACATGCGCGCGGTCGACCTGCTTCAAACTTTGCCGGAAGCGGATACCTCCCGCCTGGGCGCCATCGGCCATTCTCGCGGCGGGAGCGCGGTCATCCATCACATGCTGTATGACGAACGGGTTAAGGTCGGGGTTCCCAGTTGTGGGCAGTGCCCCCACTACGGCGAGCTCTGGCTCAAGCACAATGCCCACCAGCTCCCGTACGCGACCATGAAGCGATTCTCCGACGAAATCAAGGCCGGCAAAGAGCCTGGCTACGAAGTCCACGAGGTGCTTGCTCTACTGGCACCGCGGCCGCTGCTGCTCATGCTCCCGTTCCGCGACGACTTCTGCAAGCAGGCGCACCTGTTTTCAGATCTCTCAGAGAAATTGCACAATCTGTATAAATTTCTCGGCAAAGAAAACAATTTTTCGCGGTTTGCCCATGGTGAAGGCCATAACACAGGGCCGATCCTGCGCGCGGCGATGTATGCATTTCTCGATTACCATCTCCTGGGGGCCGTGCCGGGGCTGCCTGGCACCAATTATCGACCAACGTGATCCTCGCACTTTTTCATGGCTTAAAGTGTACGGTAAGCAACCCAGTCGAGTCCTGAACAAAAAAACTTACCCGATCAAAAATGTCGGTTATTAAAACGGCAGCAATTCTAATTATGGTCACAACTCTATGGATACGGCGCGCTCGGAGATCGCGCCCTACCTCGTGAATACATCATTTTGCACTGTTTTCAGGGTAGGGCGGGCTCTCCGAGCACGCCGCTTCAGAGAAGATTTGCCATAATTAGAATTGCTGATTAAAACGGATAACGGTATCTTTTTTCACCTAATTAGCGTATATTTCGCGAGACGAAAGCGGAGTGTTATCAATGCCAGAAAATGAAGATAAAGTATTACTGTCCCGAGCTAATAATATGGCGATTGCATGGTGCATTAATTCACTAGCCTATTCAATCGTCTATCCTTTTATTCCGCTTTATTTGCATAACAACCGTGGGTTTTCAATGACTACGGTAAGCTGGATATTTCCTTTTATGGGGGTTGGCGCTATCCTCGGTCCGCTAGTCGCCGGACCTTTGGTGGATTCCTTAGGGCGTCGCATCATTCTTATCTGTGGACCTAGCGTCCGGGGGCTGCTGTTCTTCTTGTTAGCATTTTTCGTGTATAAAAACAGCCCGTTTATTAATTTTGCTATTGTTTTAATGTTGTGTTCTTTTGTTGGAACATTTTTTCAAAATGCTTCAGATGCCTACCTTACTGACTTAACGCCATTAAACAGGCGGTCAGAAATATACAGTAGAATCAGGGTTGGAACGAACGTGGGTTGGGCTATCGGCCCCATACTGGGATCATTTCTTGCTCGCACTCCGTTTTCTTTCCTGTTTGCGTTAACAGGTTTTTTATGTCTAGGTGGAGCGGCATTCACTGCCTACACGTGTTCAGAAATAAAATCAAATAACTCGCAAGTGGGACTTGCTAATTTGCCAAGCAACACAAAATATAACGTGTGGAAGATATTCAAACATTATCAGTTTCTTTCTTTTGTGTTCTTTTATTTTGTGATCATGATGCTCATTGCACAGCTTTATTCGACGATGTCCGTGTATTCCACGCAAGTTGTCGGAGTCACGAGAAACATGTTGGGGTTTGTTTATTCGATCAACGGCTTAACAATTGTGTTTTTACAAATTCCCCTAACAACAATCCTCGATAAATACGGCTACAATTTATATCCTCGAATGATTATAGGCACCGCCCTTTATGGAATTGGGTATTTTGTTCTTGGCTTCGCAACTTCAGCACTGTTTCTCATGGCTGTCGTTGGAGTCGTTACCTTAGGCGAAATTATTCTCAATCCCGCAGCGTATGCCTTGGTGAGTGACATGGCTCCTCCCAAGTGGGTTGGAAGATATATGGGGATATTTGGATTGTTGCGAGGCGTTGGCTATGCAATAGGTCCATGGATTGGTGCTCAATTGTTTGCTAGAATGACTGATAGGCCAATCGCGTTATGGAGCCTGTTATCGTCCTTCGCATGGGTTGCAATTGTTGGATTTATTGCGATTAACGTGATTCAAAAAAGAGCGATATTGTCGAAAAATTTATGCCGGGTATAAAGGAGAAATGAAATGCTTGATATTTTTATTGCTGGGGAACAACTAATAGTCAGTCGAGGAGATGAGAAAATGACCCTGACCTGGCCGGCGGTGGCGGTCAACTTTGCTGGGCACCGTTATGAAGCTCTGACTGCGGTGAGCGGTGTTCAAAAAAAAGGACGGAGTCTCATTCAGGAATTCCAGGAAGAAGATCTTCGTTTTCGGGTGACAGTCACCCGTTGCGGCAACTGGTTTCGTAAAGAGGTGATGATTCGTTCCGCATGTGTCCGTCCGACTCCCGACTATGTGGAAGTTGACGCCCAGACGCTTCCCCATGCCGGTCTGAGTGTGCGTGGTTATCGTGCTACGACTGAGCAGAAAAAGCGTCCGAAAGCCGAGGAGGAGGGAGGCGGATTGATGCCGGGTTGCGGTTATCCGCTGATCGGTCACGCCATTTTCACCGGGCTTGAGCACCCCGCCGCTTTCAACACAGTGATGGAGGAGGGTGAGCTTGGCAGCGGTTATCGGCTACGCCATTTTCCGCAATGGCATCAGGGATGTTTGGAGAGTGTTCCGGCGGTTTGGGGATGGGGACGGGATCCGGAAGCACTTTTTGCTAATTATGTACAGAGCATTCGTTTGCCTGCTTTGGAGAAACCGTTGTTTTCGTTTTGTTCGTATTGGTCTGATCCGTATCTGGGCAACTATCAATATGATGTGCGTGAGGGGAATTATCGGAGTTTAATGCGTGAATATTCGCGTCTTGGTTTAAAACCGGATGTTTTAACCCTAGATGCCGGTTGGCAGAATCGTTTTTCTTTTTTCGAGGCCAAGGAAGATTTTGGTGGCAATGTCGGTTTGGGGAAACTGGGCCGGAATTGTCGGCGTAGCGGCATTGATTTGAGTCTCTGGGCTTCGCACAACGGCCCGATGGGGATTGCGCCTGAATTTTTGCGTGAGCGGGGGATTGCGGTTGGCAGCGGCGAGAGTTCTCTATATTGTGGCCAGAATTATGCTGTGCTGATGGATGAGCAGTTGGAGAATGAGCTCAGCCGGGCTTTCTGTCGTCTGGCCGGTCCAGAATATGGTGCCATGCATTTTAAGATGGACTGGGATAACGATTGTGCCACCTCTCCTGCTTTTAGAAAAAGCTATCCGACTCGCGATCATGTTCGCCAGGCGAGTATTGATGTCATGAGTCGGATTGCCGAACGGATTCGCACGGTCAATCCACGGGTTGTTTTGCGCAATGGTTGGTGGCCATCGCCGTGGTGGTTGAGCCGTGCCAACCACATCTTTTTATCGGATTCCGGTGATTCGGAGTATGCGATGTTGCCCTCGTTGTGTCAGCGTGATGGTGCTGCTACCCATCGCGATTTGATGTACTACAACATTCTACAACGGGATCGTAGTGCGGTTCCGTTGGACTGTTTTGATAATCATGAGTTTCCGTTGGCGATGCAAAATCCGTTCACGCAGGATGCTGGGGCGTGGGCTAATACGGCTTGGTTGGCGATTATGCGCGGTTGTTCCTATTTGCCCTATAAACTCCAGCCGGAGGCGCTTGAGTCCTGGCAGAGTGAGATCCTTGGACAGACGATGGCTTTCGCTCGTGACTATGCCGACCATCTGATCGTGCCAAACGGACGAATGATACTCGGGCATCCTGGACGCGGAGAAATCTACGGCTTTCACTTGCCCGGGCGTCGGAGCGATTGGGTGGCCTTGCGCAATCCGCTCCCTTTCCCACAAGAATTGTGTTTGAACGGAGCGGAACTATGTGGGCGCCCAATAGAGTCGCTGGTGCAGTTCTATCCCGATTTTCGGGCGTTGCCAGATGGCGGCATGGTGACGTTCCTACCAGGCGAGTTGAAGTTGTTGCAGTGCAACCGTCGCCAGCGTCGTCTTCCATACGCATTGCCTTTTCAGGTGGAGGCTGGAGATAGCAAGGATCGTTTTCGTTATTGTTTTCCCTCCTCCAGTCGGCCGCACGTTCCAGAAGTCTATCAGATCCCCGCGTTGACAACTGGGCCGGTGGTCGTGCGCGAGTGTGCCACAGGACTACAGCTTGAATGCAGTCTGACGGTGCCTTATCGGATGCGACAGTTTCGGCTGTATGTGCGAATTCGAAATACGCGAATGGACGTGCTCAGTCTGGAGCTCAGCTCATCACGTTGGGCGGGTTGGCCTTTATCGTGCTACACGATTCCGATCAGTGAAATTCCCTGGAATTTGCCAGGGGTTGGAGAAGCTAAAAATCCAGATGGTCAGCCCTGCCGCGATGCCCGCTATTTCATGGCGGACATTCCACAGGGAGGAAGAACTTTTCTAAATCTGGAAGTCATCGGTGGGGCGTGTACAGCCAGCGATCTGGAAATCTGGGCCGCAGGCTATGAGGCACCGTCAGACACGACTACCATTTTATGCCGGGCACCGTTGGACTTTACCGGGACGTTGCCGGGCGCGCATCCTTTTGGTTTCCCCTTGTGTATTCGGGTCTTGCCGGCAAACGCCTGTTCCTGACCTGAGTTTTCAGGTGCACAATTCGAAATTGCATCGGTCTGCAAGGAAAATCCAGATCCCATCAGTTCAGGTCATAGACGAAAGAAGTCGCTCAGGTACGAAGCATCCATTCCGTCAGTTGCGCATGCGCTTCCTCGTGCTTCTCGCTTCTTACCCCGACTGTAATCTCGAATTCTTTGACAAGATTACAATATTGCCATGACCGTGAAGTGAGACGCAACTTCAGCGGCGGAGAAGAGAAGGCCCTCGGCTGTTAAGCGATTACTAAACGGGACTCTTTCGACATTCCATTATTCTACGTCTTGGTGTAGAATTGCGAGGAAACAGGCATTTAGCAGAAGAAAGCGGAGAAAGGAAGCATGAGTAGCAAGTTTAAATTCAATCGATCAGAATATCGCAGGCCACCGGTACAGCTTACCCACGTGGATCTGGAGTTGGCAATCTACGACGATCACGTGGACGGGATTGAGACGCTTCATCTTCTGCCACGCGAGGCGGTGTCGGTCGTGGAGCTGGATGCACAGGATCTCGAAATTGGTGAAATCGCCTTGCAGGGAGCCGATGGCTCCAAGCGAAACTTGACCTCGATGTATATTAAGGCTGAGAATCGGCTCGAGATTATGCTTCCGCGCGAATTCCAGCCGGATGAAAAGATTATACTGGTCATTGGGGCGGTGTGCCGTCCTACGCACAACATTCTTGACGGCCTTTATTATGACACAACGCCGATAGGCGCTCCGCCACAGATGATTTCGCAGTGTCAGCAGTGGGGATTCCAGCGCATCATGCCGATCATCGACGATTGCACCGCGAAATGTACGTGGAGGACGACGCTGGAGGGTTCGGTACGCTATACGCATCTCATCACGAATGGTGACATCTCTCCCGATACCAATCGCGATGGGGTTCCAGTTCTCGTTCACAACGATCCTTCGCGCATGAGGATTACGTACGAAAACACCATTCCCATGCCCTCGTATCTTTTCCTTGTTGCAGTGGGAACGTGGGATGTGCTCGCTGATTCCGTGACAACGGATACGGGGCGCCTCATACGGCTTGAGTATCTCGTTCCGCCGGGGCTTACGGAGGGCGCGAAGATTCCGATGGAGATTTTGAAGGACTCCGTTTTGTGGCATGCACGCCGCCTTAACTACGATTATAAGCGTGATTGTTATCGCACCATCTGTATGGAGAAGTCGAACTTTGGCGGCATGGAAAATGTGGGCAATACCACGATCATCACAGAGGCAGCTTTAATCGATCGATGGACGACGGATCGGCGTCTCATTTACGCCCATGGCGTCATCATTCACGAGTTTGAGCACAATCACTGTGGTAGCGATGTCACCATGGAAACGCCATTCGACATGTGGCTTAATGAGGCATTCACGGTTAATATAGAGCGAGAATACGTCAAACAAAAGTTTGGCTCTGAATTGATGGGTCTCGAAGATCTGGATGCGATGCGTTCACCGTTGCATGGACCTCTTGCCGTTGAGGATGGTGGAAAGAGGGGACGGATCGTGCGCGAAGGTTTTAACCATCCCGACGAGGTCGTGGATGGCGTAACTTACGTGAAGGCACCTGAGGTTCTGGGAATGCTCCAGAATCTTATGGGTGACGCTCAATACGCCGCTGCAATTTCTTGGTATTTTTCTGAGTACAACGGCGGTAATGCAGGGACCGATCAATTCCTCGACGCCTTCAAAAAGTTTTCGACGCGAAATCTGAATTCATTTTTCCACGAATGGCTCTTTACGATAGGCTATCCGGCGATAACGGGCTCTTATGTCTACAATGAAAAGGATAGAAGACTTGTCGTGTCGCTGGCGCAGAAGCGTCGCGGCGGACCCGGTGGGATGTTTACCGTGCCGTTTCATGTCACGGGTGTGGGCTACAAGGGTCAGATAATGAAATCGGTCGACCGGACGCTTATCCTTGATGATGTGACCGTTACGGCTGTTTTCGAGGACGTGGATGAGGCTCCAGTCTTTCTCGACTGGAACAGTGGGCGGGCGTTTTACGGCACCTTTGAGGATGCAACCGCTACACCAGTGACGCTTTTAGAGATCGTGCGAAAGTCACCGTTTCGTATTGGACGGGTGGAGGCGATGCGTCGCTTGACCGACATCGAGATGGTGGGGGCGATTGCCCACGAAGATTATAAACCCTCGGAAGACTGGTTGAGGCTTCTTTTCAACCTGCTGGTTGATGTTTCGCTCCCCGACGGGATCAAGGCGCGATTGCTGACCGTGTCGGAGGAAATGCTCGATCGCGACTACCTGCCTCGAGCGGCGGCGCGAAACGCGGCGGCGCGGCGATTGCGCAAGTTCGTGGCTGCGTCATGTGGCGAAGCGGCACTCTTGAAGGCGTTCAAGTTGGTGTGTCGTGGTGCGCCCGGAGAGCCGATGGAGAAGGCAATTCCGCGTCGCGCACTCGTTGCCGCGATTGGGGTCTTACTAGCCGAAACGGGCGGAGAAGCGGCCCAAGAAGCCTTGTTGTTGCAATTCGATGCGGCTTCATGCGTTAGCGACTTGCTCAACGTCGCCAAGGCACTCAATGCCACGGATGCACCTTGTCGTATCTCTATCATGGAAAATCTCAGAGTGGAATGCAGACCCCACGTGGCAGCCTACGGTGCTTATCTGCAAGTTGTGGCATCATCGCCACACCCAGAAGTTTTCGACGATCTTGCGCGAGAAGAGGCGAGTTCAACGTTCCGGATGGAGCATCCCGGGCATAGCCGTTCGCTCTACGGAGCCATGGCTGCGAATAACGCGCAGTTATGGACTGAGCATGGCTTAGTTTGGGCGGAAGAGACCGTGGTTAAGCTGGCAGGTGTGAATGAGAATGTCGCGTTAGTGATCCTCACGGCGTTTCAGCTTGTGGATTCCATGGACGAACCGCTCCAAGGCCGCATTCGCGATGTGCTTAAGTCGCTTGCCGGACGCATTGACGGTGCCTCCGCACCCAGTTTGCAGGGTCGAATTTTGGAGATGTTGAGTTAGACACTCGTTTTCCTGCTCTTCTCGTCCTGAGGGTCACGCTTGACGTTGAAACAAATTACCGAAGCTTAGCGCGTGGGGGATTGCGGAGGTAACGTTCTGTAAAGATGTCTTCTGTGAGGTCGATGTTATAATCGACCTGGGTGTAGCTGATCGTTGTGGTGCTACCGGTTCGGAGATCTTTCATGACGGCTTTGGTGACGGTGGGGTAGCCTTGGATTTCTTGAACCTCTGTTGCGGCCATTTCGCGGATCACCTCGCCTTTAGCATCGTAGTATTTGGCACCGACGGGAATGAAGGTGGTCTTGTGGATCCACGTTTTAAAGGAAGTGAATTCGACCGCTTTGGGGTCTTTAGGCGTATTCTGGATGACGTAATACGACTCAGTTGTCTCGACGAGTTCGTGGGTGTCGGCAGTAACGCCACGACCGGAGATATCCTCGTAGAAGAAGTCCGAGCCGACGAAGCTGGTGCGTTGATCGGATGCGGCGATGCGCTTGACGAGATTGAGTCCTGGTAAATAGAGCCAGCGGTCATCATCTTTGTCGATGTGTTTGTGAACCAGATAAGCGGTTTTGTTCACATCGGCAGGTCTTTCAAAATAAACGTAGAACTTTTGATCACCCATGAATGCGTCCGACGTGTCGTCCGCAGGCTCGAGGTCGAGCCGGAGGATAGTCATTTCGCGGGTGCGTTCGCGGCCTTGTGAGTCCATGATGGACATGGACACTTTGGCGCGACCGCTCTTGCCTTTGTAGTAGGAGGCGACGTTGGCCTTGTCGACGATTTCATCGGCAGAAGGTGCGGCTGTTTGGGCGAAGACGGCGGCTGCCGCGAAAACGAGGGATGAGAGAAGTCGTGCTTTCATTTTGGATTAGATTCCTTTTCTTTTTAAGACTTGGTCGTGTGGCATGATTTGCGTCTTCCATTGAGGAAGCATAGCAGCGCGACGACGCTGATGATAGCGAGGCTAACGTAGGAGATGACCGTCCAGGCGACATTCAGGAACAGTTGGATGTTCAGAGCAACTGTCAGCACGCCCATCACGGCTGCGGAGAAGCAGGTACCGCAACGGCATGTGAATGAGGCGTCAGTTTTGGGGAACAGGTGCTTCTCCAGAACCGTAATCAGCGCGGGCAGCAGGAAGAGTGTTGCAACGCCTGCGGCGAGGAGGATGGCGGCGATGAAGATGCCAACGGTTTTATAAGGCATGAGTGGGGCGGCCAGCAGGGGCAGGAAGCCGATGCTGATCACGATTACATTCCGGGTGATGGCGCGGGCAGGTTCGCCGAACATGGGACCTGAGGCCGCTTTCCAGGAACCGAATTTCTCGTGCATGTCTCTGGCTCGTGATATAAAGTGGATGGCGTAGTCTACGGCCATACCGAGGCTGAGTGCGGAGAGGACGGCAGTCGGCATGTCGTAGTCTTTGCCGATGATGCCAATGACACCGTAGATGAAGCCGATGGTGAGGGTCAGCGGGATCATGGAGAGGAAGCCCCAGAGTGCTGAGCGGAACAGGATGATCATCATGAAGCAGACGGCGGCAAAGCTGCCGAGGAAGGAAATGAGCATGCCGTAGACCATGCGTTCCTGCCAGATCACGTTGATGTAGGTCAGACCGAACCATTTCGCCTCGATCCCTGCAGGAGGCGGATGGCGGTCGATGTAGTCCTTGACGGATTCGATGATGGACTTCATGTCACGGTTATCACCGCTCTTCTGTTGGATCCAAATGCTAGTGTCGCGCCATGAATCCGTGCGAACGAAATGTGACAGATCCTGCGGACGGTGCGAGCTTTCGTACTGCATTACGGTCTGGGCAACGCCTTCACGTGAGTCGGGAATCCGATAGTAGTCCTTATCGCCGCCCATGAGTTCACGGTAGACGGTGCGGACCAGATCGGCAAGCGAGTTACTCTTGCCGATGAGGAGATGTCCGTCATCATTTTTGAGTGTCAGCAGGTGATCTTGGAAGCTGGCCATCCAATTTAAGACGGCGGGATCCTTGAAGATCTGTCCGCTCTGCGCCTGTTCGCTGATGAAGAGGGCGGAAGCATCCCATATCTCGTAAAGAGCATCTGAAGCGGCTTCAGTTTTTGAGCTTGCGAATTTCTGAAGCTCACGGAAGAATTCCTCGTGGGTGCTTGTGGAGGAGTCCAGTTCCTTGGCTTTCTGGAGGACTTCAGCGAAGACGGCCTCGGCTCCCAGAAGTTCCTTCGCCGTGAGGTCGTCGACTGATGCCTTTGCAGCCTCGGTCAGCGTTGCTGCGAGGTGCGGAGGCTGTGGCAGGTCGGAGGCAGGGTGAAGTGCAAGATAGCCCATGTAGGTTCCACCAAAGTGGTCGTTTAGCACTTTGTCTGCAATCCGGATCTCGTGCTTCGGTTCGAACCATTTGACCGGATTGTCGTTGATGACGATTTTGCTGATACCCCAGACGGCAATGACGCTCAGTAGAATTGCGGCTATAATGAAGAGCTTGGCGTAGCGATACGTTGCACTTCCAAGCGTGCCGAGCATACGTGTCATCAGCGAATGGGATCCCGTGTCTGTTTTATCGCTCGAGAGACCGAAGTTTTCGAGCGATTTTGCGGGGATGAACATGACGGATGCTGGAACAAAGGTGACCGTCCAGAACCAGGCGACCATGACGCCGATGGCGATGAAGATACCGAAGACCTGTACCGGCGGGATCGGGGTCAGTGCAAGCGAAAGAAAAGCAACGGCGGTGGTGAGACTCGTGTAGAGCATCGGGGTTGAGAGCGTCTTCATCACCTGCTTGATCGCCTTGGCTCTATCCTTTGTTTCCTGATAGCGGTCGAAGAATTCGGAGAGGATATGAATCGAGTCGAGAACCGAAATTGGCATGATGAAAATCGGGATCATGCTGCTCATGATATGGATCGTGTTTCCGGTTGAGACCAGCAATGCCATGGTGGCGATACAACTGACGATGGCCACGATCAGTGGCGCGATGATGATCGCGAGTTTGCGGAAGAACAGAAGGAGCAGAAAAAAGATGATGAGCATCGCCAGCGGAGCGGAAAGCGCCATCTGCTTGAACATTTCAACGCCAAAGGTGTCTTCCGCGATCGGCAGGCCCGTGATATGATAGTCATCCGACGAGTTGAAGGAAGCCACCTTTTCTCGTAGCTTCTCCGCAATCTTGTAGGAAAGATGTTTGTCCGAGAGCGGAATATAGATCGCAATAGCCTGACCGTCTTCAGAAACGAGTGTTCCTTTCATGAAGGGAAGCTTCATCGCTTTGTTGCGAACCGCAAGTGCCCCTTCTTGCGTTTCCGGAGGTGTGGGCATCAGCCACTCGAAGCTCACGGTTCCGAGTCCGCCTTGTTGGACATTGTCCACCGTTGAAGGCGCAATAATATCGATGCCGATGACACCCGCCTGGGGATTGTCAAGGATGCCGATTTCAGCACCCTTGAGCGTTTTGGCGTATTCGGTAAGCTCGTAGATGTCTTTGAGTGTCTGCGGGTTGAATACATAGGCTGGAGCATTGGCGTTGACGACGCCCACCACGAGCATATCGTAGAGGGCGAATTCCGCTCTCTTCTCGTGGTGGAACGTTCGTACCGGCTCGTCGGAAGCAAGCATGTTTTCGGGATCGGTATCGATCACGGCACCATGCAAGCTTGGAAATGAATCAGGCCAGAGGGTAGGCAACATGGCAATCGCACCTAAAACAAGTGTGACTGCAATCATCAACCCAGTTATAGCAAAATGGTTCTTTACTGACCAATCTATCAATCGCTTCATCATACGTTCATCTCCAAAAAGTTCTTCCGACTACTGTCTACTGTCTTAGACGTTTTGCTTAATTGCAGCAATCAGGTCTGGTTTTCTCTGAACGCCGACGTACTGCTTGACAACTTTGCCGTCCTTAAAGAGGAGCAGGGTTGGGATGCTCTGTACACCGAATTGTGCGGCAGATGCCGGATTCTCGTCGATGTTAACCTTGCCGATTGTTGCACTTGCACCGACTTCGGTGGCGACTTCTTCCAAGATGGGACCCTGCATACGGCATGGCCCGCACCACGGGGCCCAAAAGTCTACCAGGACGACTCCTGATGCGATGGCTTTTGCGAATTCTGAATCCTTGATTTCTTTGACTGTATTGCTCATTTGATTCTCCTTGTTGGGTGTTTGAATTGCTTTTTACTAATGCATGAACAGTACCAAGGTTGTGTTTTGCATTAAGTCGTCACAATTCATCGGCTTGGAATTTTACGAGTGACGTGTATTATAATTGCACGTCCAACATTATGCGATAAAAGCGTTGCACTTGCAACATAATGCGATAAAAGCGTTGCACTTGCAACATAATGCAAGATATCGAAAGAGTGATCGCCATATCGAAAGATTGATCGCGATAGGCGTTTTAGGATCAAGCAGCAATTCTAATTATGGTCACAACTCATGGATACGGCGCGCTCGGAGATCGCGCCCTACCTCGTGAATACATCATTTTGCACTGTTTTCAGGGTAGGGCGGGCTCTCCGAGCACGCCGCTTCAGAGAAGATTTGCCATAATTAGAATTGCTGAGGATCAAGGGGCAGGCATCGTTTTCTCTTCGACGGGCGAGCAGACGCTTGTTCCTCCCCACCAGTGCTTTTTCGTTTCTGATCGGCGGCCGCCACTGTTTGGAAGCGTTTCGGCATGGGATTCATCGAAGGGGCATTCCCCGGAACTGAGGTCCCGTTGGCTCTGGAAGCTCGACGCTAGTGGTACCTCGCAGAACCGTTAGGGGAGTGCCGTTGAACTTAAACGTGGCATCCCAGATCTCTTCGGGAAGCGGTTTGCTTGTCTTCTCAAGGACGCACTTATTCCACATATCTTTATTCTTAAAGATAATCCTATTTTCGTCGAGGAGTTCGTTTACATTGAGAAAGCCAAGATAAAGGAGGATGACAGGCACACCCATATCGGCGAGCTTCCAGGCGAAAGCAAAGTGAGTGCTGAGTTGAAAATGCGAAGCGGTCGAGAGTTTTACGTTGTGTGAGAGTTTGAAGCTTTGCGCCTCAGCGTACTCGTGTAGCGCATCATTCCAGGCGTCGGTGGCATCGGAAAAGCCTTTTTTGATCTGGTTGAGAATCGGTTTCTCTCTTGATCCCGAGTGATCGCTGTTGAGCTCGCCGATATGTGCTTTGGTCTCGATGAGCAACAGCCCCTTGACGCCGTTGATCGTACACGAGCTGGCAATATCCCAAGTAGGTGTTCGCATACCGGGAGTTTCGGCCGTCCACCAATTGCGGAGTTCGGTTTTGTGGTCGGGTGATTTGAGGAATCCTGTTATTTCATCGATTCGAATTTCTGCTGGAGCTTCGGGCCCGCGAGGAGCCCACGTGTCGGAGCTGTCCACTGTCCCATAGCCAGCAATCAGTAGGGAGAAAATTTCAGCCGTTTCCGCGTGCCTGTTGTTGGTCATTTCGAGACAACGCATTCGGCTTGCGTACTGATCGCTCTGTGGGAAATCGATAGCGGTTTTGATGATCTTGTGTTGGGCCTTATTTTTCATGGTGCTTGATATTCACAGACGAGATCGTAGTCGTCGCTGTCGATGATCTTAACGTTGATAAAATCGCCAGACTTGGCTTCGGCGGGGACGTCACGGATATAGGATACCCCATCGATGTCATCTGGGGCTTGCCCGTAGTTACGACCTTCCCACAAGCCATCATCGTCTTCAGGTGGTACTTCCAGCAATATGCGTGTCAGAGTCCCCACCATGCCAGCAAGCCTCTTCTTTGCGATTTTGGCTTGGTGCTTCATAATTTTTCGGCGACGGCTTTCCGCAACGATATCATCGGAGTCATCGTCCATATCAAATGCCGGAGTTCCTTCTTCTGGTGAAAAGGCGAAGGCACCCAGATGGTCGAATTTAACTTGGTTGACAAAGTCGAGGAGATGGTTAAACTGTGCTTCGGTTTCGCCAGGGAAGCCGACGAGGCAGGTTGTGCGCACGACGATGTCTGGAATGCGGCTACGCAGGTGCTCTGTCATTTCGGGAACCCGCTCGACAGTGTCCGCACGAAGCATGGCGCGAAGAATATCGGGATGGCTGTGCTGGATTGGAATGTCAAGATAGTGGCAGATGTGGCGACTTGAAGCCATGACATCGAGCAATTCGTCGGTGACCATCCCCGGGTATCCGTAAAGGAGTCGGATCCAGAAATCACCCTCAAGCGCATCGAGTTTGCGGAGCAGGGCGGCAAGCGAGGTGCCGTCTTTCAGATCAATACCGTAGCTGGTGACGTCTTGCGCGATGATGTTAATTTCACGGATGCCTTCTTGAAGGATGGCTTTCGCCTCTGTCACGATTTCATCGATGTTCTTCGACCGTAACTTGCCGCGGATTCCAGGAATGGCGCAGAACGCGCAGGCGTGTTGACAGCCTTCCGCGATCTTTAAGTAGGCGAAAGGACCGCCCGTCAAAACGAGGCTGGGGATTTTTGATGTGTAAAGATGCGAGGGCGTTTTCGTGGAAACGGCGATGATCTTCTCATCGCCGCTGCTGGCGTTGTAGGCTTGGCGCACGATCTCAGGGATGTGTTCCAAATCGTCTACACCAATCACGGCATCGACATCGGGGCATGCTTTCAAGATCTTGTCGCGATAGCGTTGCGGGAGACACCCCGAGACGACGACTGCCTTGCATTTTCCGTTCTTCTTCAGTTCGCAGGCGCTGAGTATGGACGAGATGGCTTCTTCCCGTGCGTCTTCGATAAAGGCGCAGGTGTTGACTAGGACAACGTCTGCCTCATCGGTGTCGACTCCGATATTAAAGCCTGCCTGATGGAGTTCGGCCCCCATTACCTGTAGATCTACGAGGTTTTTGGGGCACCCGAGCGCGACGAATCCGATGGAGATCGGTTCTATGCGTGGTGCTTCGTTAGAGTTCTGTTTTGATTGTTGCTTCTTCGGCACGTGTACCACCTGTTTTTCTAAATTCTTTTCTGCATAGCGAGCAGTAAAAATAGTCCTTGTCCCAGGCTGTTTCCTCCTCGCGACCACAAGTATCGCAGGTGCGGACCCTGCGATGATGATCGGAGCGGCACTTGGAGCAGTAGAATTCTTCTCCTGCCCATGTCGTGACCTCCGTTTGTCCGCAAGCTTTGCAGCTTCTGGGAATGTCTTTGCGCAACAGGCGGATTTCGTCGATATGGTCGTCGAGAAAAAGGGACGGCGAGTCAAACAACCCTGTGTCGGCAAGCAGAGTCGGGCTGCTGACTTGGTGTTGATCTGTGTTGTTCATTGCCACAAGCATGGTGCGTTTACCCCAGCATTCTCGGACGCGCTTGATCAGGGGCCGATAGTCGGAACTTCCACCGACAAGTACACCGATATCGTAGGCATTGGGAATAGCGGCGAAGTGGGTCATCGCAGAGGCGAGGGCGACACCGACGCGGCGGTCGTCACTGACCCCATGTTCAAGCTTGTGATCCATCTCGAGTACATCGACAGAAAAGCCGCAGTCTGCTTGCAAAAACTGATAGAACGTTCGTTGCTTTGCTGGATTGTAGCCAGCCTTGTTGATGGAAAGCGTTCCAAAATAGCAGGTGCGGATAACATCGACTTCGGAGACTAAGGTCTCACTGAGCCAATCGCCGATCAAAAGCGGCAACCGCTTGTAGTCGATTTCAAATCCAGTTTCATCTTTCAAGTCGAATAGAATCTGGCGGCTATGGTAGAACCAGCTCCCATCGACGAAAATCATTGCTTTAAGCGGCATTGTGAACTCCTATTTGACTAATATTTTTTCCTGTGCTAGCAATTCTGTTCAATTCAAATGGTTTAGAGCATACTGGACAGAAACGGATACCGTGGACGAATTGAATTTTCGGGGGAGTTTTACACAGATATGTTGAGACCCCAACGTTGTGAATGGGGTGAATTCTACCAAAAACTATATCCTAGCGCAAGAGGGTTGAGCGTACAACTCGTAAAGAAAAATGTAGGAAAAATGTAATCAGTCCCGAAAAACTAACACCTAACGGGTGCGTTTTTTTTCACCTGTTTTTTTTAAACTTTATAGTGACAGCGATAGTTGGTAGAATATCTGGTTTTTATTTACTGCACTTTCATGAGTTTTCGTCCTGACCGTCGTTTAGGAGAAATGGCTATTGTCAAACAAACAAACCTGAGAAATAATGAGTCTGCATCCTTGGTTACTTCCTATAGTGCTTTCTGCACTCTGTCTTGGGGTTTATGATCTCTGCCGCAAGCATGCCGTGCATGATAATTCGGTGGTTGAAGTGCTACTCATTTCAACCAGTTCGGGTGCGTTGATGTTTTTGATCATGACGGCGATCTTCGGTGATTTGCGAGCGAGTGCTACGTGCTCAATGATTCAGTTCTGCTTACTCTTCGGTAAATCATTGCTGGTGGGGTCGAGCTGGGCGTGCGTCTATCTTGCCATGCGCAAGATGCCGATTTCGATTGCCGCTCCCATTCGTGCAACAGCACCGTTTTGGACGGTGCTGGGGGGGCTTCTGCTTTATCATGAAATACCCGGCATCGTGCGTGGGTTTGGGATGCTGCTTATTCTTTTCGGGTACTATCGGTTTTCGGTGATCGGTGCGCTGGAAGGTTTTTCGCTAAAGCATCGCGATATTCATTTGATTGTCATCGGCACGTTACTCGGATCTGTCTCTGCGCTTTACGACAAGTATCTTCTGAATATCCTTCAGATTCCGCCCCAAACCGTGCAGTTTTATTTTTCGATCAACCTCGTGTTGATTTATGCCATTGCCTTTGGCGCGACGGTCTGGATTCAAGGGGCGCGTCGTCCTCGGTTTGACTGGCGATGGAGCATTCCGATGACGGGGATTCTTCTCATTCTCTCCGATTTTACCTATTTCCACGCAGTGAGCCTACCCGATGTGCCGATCTCTGTTTTATCACTCTTCCGCCGAAGCAGTATTGTCATCACGTTCGTGGTCGGTGCGTATTTGTTCCGCGACAAGTTTATGCGTAAAAAGGCGTGGGCCCTGCTGATTATACTCGTTGGTGTCGCAATCATTGCGCTGAACTGAGTTTTGTGAGCTAGTCCTCGGCCCCGACTGAAAGTAATCGGTTAGTGACAGGGGTGTCGGCATTGATGTGCGGATCAGCGAGCCGAAGAGGAAGCCGTTTG
>CAZKJH010000034.1:0-29678 GCA_964553035.1 uncultured Lentisphaerales bacterium
GGGTCAACCCTGAAAATAAGAAATAGGCCCTTGCGCAGATCCCAAGTGCCATGGTGGATCAGGGTCAACCCTGAAAATAAGAAATAGGCCCTTGCGCAGATCCCAAGTGCCATGGTATTGTAACTGCATGGCAAGAAAACTTCGTGTTCAGTTCCCGGGAGCCGTGTACCACGTGACATTCCGTGGCAACAGTCGGGCTCCGATCTTCGGCGACGATGCCGACCGCATCCGGCTGACGGAGCGGGTTGCGGAAAGCGCCGAAGACTTCGGCGTGCGGGTGTTCATGTACTGCTGGATGTTGAACCACGGCCATCTGCTGGTGGAAACCCCATTGGGAAACCTGAGCGCCTTCATGGGAAGCGTACTGACGGGCTACACAGTCTACTACCACCTGCGCCACGGTTCCTGCGGACATTTGATGCAAGGCCGGTTCAAGTCGGTTGTCGTCGAGGGCGACCGCTATCTTCTCAGGCTCGGGCGCTACATTCATCTCAATCCGGTGCATATCCGCGCGGTTGAGAAGAGACCAGAGGCGGAGAAGATCGCGTATTTGCGGGGTTATCCATGGAGCAGCTACCGCGAATACGCCGGCCTGGACAAGCCCTCGGGCTGGGTTGAGTCGGCACCGTTGCTGGCGCTGGTGACGGGACGAGGATCCAATACGGCTAGCTATCGAAAGTACGTCGAGTCGGCCATTGATGTCGGGGATCCGGAGTTCGTGGCGGAGATGGTGAATTCTCCGATCGCCATTGGCGACGAAGAATTCGTCCGACGTGTCGAGTCGCAGTATGCGGTGCTTATTGCTTCGGGCAAGCGGCGGGAGGATGTCGTCCTCAGGCAATGCCGGAAGCTGGAGCCAGTGGAATCCGTGATTGCGGATGTGTGCCGAAAGCTCGGAGTCGACGAGGCAAACGTGTTCAGGTCGAGACGCGACGGCACGGAAAGGGGCATTGTGGCGTTGTCACTTATTCGGCGGTGCGGCTTGACGCAACGCGATGCTGCCGAGCGGCTGGGATTGACCAGCGGTTCGGCAGTCAGCTATCTGGTCAGAAAGGTCAAGGCTTCCGCGAAACGCGACTCTTCGTTGCGGCGGCAGATCGAAGATATGACACGATGAATACTTATTTCTTATTTTCAGGGTTGACCCTGTCTCTACGGGTTGACCCTGTCTCTACGCTGTCTCTACGTTTTCAGGGTTGACCCTGTCTCTACGCTCCTGCTTGACCGTGGTGATGTCCGTGTAACAAAAGTCTTTTGATTGATCTTTGAAGTGCATCAGGGTCAACCCTTGTCTCTACTTTTACAATCACACCCTCACCGCATGTGCACGGCGATATTCCGTAGGCGTACATCCGGCAAGCTGATGGAATCGTCGGCTAAAGTAATAGACATCCGCAAAACCAAGCTCTCCTGCCACTTCTTTGATCGGAAACGATGTCTCGATCAGAAGCCGACAACTGCTCTGAAGCAGAATCATATCGCGATACTCGCGGAAGGTCTGCCTCCCATGCTCCTTTGCCCAGTAGCGACGTAGCGTCGACAACGACATTGCCACCGTTTCTGCCATGACCTCAACCGCGAAGCTCCCTGCAAGATTCCCACTCAGATATTCGCGACACTTCACGATGGCCGGATGCTCCTGTGTCAGCGACGTACCTAGACCGAAACTTGAGGCGATAAGGTTCCAACAGGCACTGTCGATTAAATCTGCATTCACGTGCCTCGACTGGGTCATGACACTAAGCTGCACAAGCGTCTCGGAAATATCCCCGCCGATGTTACGTACAGGTGGATTGCCGGGATCGAAGGCTCCGGAACTCTTCAAGACGTCGAAACACCGACGTGGATAAATCAAATAAAGCTCAGACCACGTTTCACCATCAGTAGGGCCGTAGTGCATGTGCACATCAGGCCATTGCAGAACCACGCATGGCGGTGTCACGGTGTACACGCTGCCACCGTAATGGTATTCACCGCAGCCAGATAAAACGAATGAAAAATTGCATGAATCAAATGTGCGACTCACAATATCGCGCTTGTGGGGCGCAAAACCAATCGTCTCCACGTGTGGAAGCAAGGTGAACCGCCGTGAGTACGGGGCGAGATGTATGGAACGAGAATCCATTTATTTGAAACAAAACTCCATTTATTTTAAGGAAAATCGGCTCTATTATACATGTTGTTTGGAGCTAAAGTCAATTTTATACATTATAATCCCAAAGGAGATCTCATGAAGGTAGGCTTAATCGGTTGCGGCAACATCAGCCGCGCATATCTCAATAACGGAGCTGCTTTCGCTCAGATGAAAATCATCGCCTGCGCTGATAGTCGGCCAGAAGCCGCTAAAACGTGCGCCTCCGAATTCGGCCTTAGAGCCATGAGTGTCGACGAACTTCTTGCCGATTCACAAATCGACACGGTTCTCAATCTCACAACCCCATTGTCCCATATCGAAATCAACCTCCGAGCTATCGAAGCGGGCAAGAACGTTCACTGCGAAAAGCCCTTCGGTCTCGACCGCGAGGGTGCCCGTCACGTGATTACGTTGGCCGCCGAAAAAAAACTTCGTGTCGGTTGCGCACCCGACACATTCTTAGGTGGAGGCCACCAGACTTGCCGCAAGATCATTGATGACGGACTGATCGGTCGCGTCGTTTCTGGCACAGCATTCATGCTCTGCCACGGACACGAATCCTGGCATCCGGCACCAGCCTTTTATTACCAAAAAGGTGGTGGACCACTCTTTGACATGGGACCGTATTACCTCTCCGCGCTCGTAAATCTGCTCGGCCCCGTAAAGAAAGTCACGGCCATCACCACTCGCTCCACCGATATGCGTCAAGGCATCAAAGTCAATATTGGGAAAACCTTCCCCGTCGAAATAGACACGCACATTTCCGCCCTACTTGAATTCGCATCCGGTGCCGTCATCACGCTCATCACCAGCTTCGACGTCTGGAAACATTCTGGTCTGAAGGACATTGAACTGTACGGCACAGAGGGCAGCCTCCATGTTCCCGATCCGAACAGCTTCGATGGCGACATTCGCTTCTTCAAAGCGGGGCTCTCGTCCGACTGGGCACCGGTCGACAACCCTTTTATCTACAACAGCAACATGCGAGGCATCGGCCTTGCCGACATGGCAGCAGGCATCGCTGCCAACCGTCCACATCGGTGCAATGGCGACCTCGCGTTCCATGTCCTCGATATCATGTGCGCAATCGGCGAATCTGCCGCCGCCGATGCCACGGTCTTCATTCAAAGTACGTGTAAACGGCCCGCGCCGCTACCCGTGGGTCTCAAGTCTGGCAATTTAGATTAACAAAGGAAATACCATGAAAAAAGCATTAATATTCAGAGGTGGATGGGACGGACACAATCCTATCGAAACATCCGACATCATCGCCGAACGGCTTCGCGCCGCAGGTGTCGCCGTTGACGTTCACGACACGAAAGGCTGTCTTCTCGATCCGGATCTGAAAACAAAATATAACCTCATCGTTCCCGTCTGGACGATGGGCACAATCGAAAACGCAGAAGGAAAAGCCCTTCTTGATGCCATCAGCAGTGGGGTCTCTTGTGGCGGCTGGCATGGTGGCATGGGTGATGCCTTCCGCAACAACACGGAATACCAATTTATGGTCGGCGGTCAATGGGTTGCGCATCCCGGCGGCATCATCGATTACACAGTACAGCTCGTCAAAGACGACCCCATCACAGCAGGCATTGCAAAAAGCTTCCCCATGCACAGCGAACAATACTACATGCATGTTGATCCCGGCAATCGGGTTCTAGCGACGACAACATTCAACGGCGACCATGCCCCATGGACGATCGGAACGGTTATGCCCGTGATCTGGACGCGTCGTTACGGTGCTGGAAAAGTCTTTTACAGCTCACTCGGCCATAACCTTGCGGACTTCCAAAAGACCCCACAAGTCGCCGATATCATCGTCCGTGGACTACTCTGGTCGCTCGATATGCTTTAGACCAGCTATCACCATTTGATTTAGACGAGAGTTTCGGCCGCTTGTAGACGCGGCTTCCTTGTTGCACCTGCATCAGTCGTCCAGCGTATATGCCGAGCTAACAGAAGCCCTGAGCAAAACAATCCCCACGACCTTGCCCTCATGCCTCACCAGCCCCCAAGCGCAAGGTTCGCGGGTATCAATGAACGCGCCGCGCCGCCCATGTGGGACAGTCAGCTCTGCGCCTCCAAAAATTGACGCTACCGTGTCCCGCTCCCACACGCTGGGCAAATCGACAAGTTTGTTTCGTGAAAGATAAGCGTATAAACCCGAAGAATGCTTCACATAGTTCCCGTTTCGCGATATCACGATTTCATATTGGTACGGTTCTGCCGTTTTGATCATGAGTTTGATCTCAGGATTCATCGGAGTCGACGCTTGGATCGCAGCAAGCATTTCTGAAATGCTCTCTTCTCCTTCTAAGGGTATGGACGATGCCATGTTGACGCACATGGTCGAAGTAAAACCTGAAACAATGCTGGGTATTCGCTCGCGCATTGCATCCTGCGCTTTGAAATAGTTTTCCGCATGTTTTTCTCGTGCGGCAAGTCTCGCCTTCTCGGCGCGGTAGACATCCACTTGGTAGAATAAAATCAAAAAAGCACCACCAATACTTGCCAGCACCCAAGCGATTGCCTTCGTCCGGCGAGACATGTTGGAAGTTGACGTTTCTGTGTGCCCCAAATTTCGATGGGCTACATTCTCCGCCACGACTGCCGCGCTACACATTAAACTGACGACCACCGAAAAGGCCGTCATCGTACCCACGATTATCACAATGGCGACAGCGCACGATTCAAGCCAATCAGGTAGAATATCCCAATCCAAAACCGTATCTAACGTCCAAAAGACAGTACCAACGGTAGTGAAAAGAAAGGCGTATATCGCCAAATTTGTCGAAATTCTCAGTACTGACCGATGATTCATAATTCCTCCTGCATTAACTGCGCATACCGTACACCGAACGAATTGCGTCTGTCAAGGGAATGCGCATACATCACCGATTAAGTTTCAGCTTTCAAGAATGATGCCTTTGATAGTATAATCAGCGAGGTTTCAGTAACTTAACTTCAAACGTGTCGGCAACCAGCAACTGGTATCTCAAGATGGAGGATATCCTACTCCGACAGCCACAGGACTCGTTTCATGGAGCTTGTATTCTTAACCAGTAACCCAATGCAGCAGAATCAGAAAAACAGCGGAACGTCAGTCATGGATAAAAAACCCAATGCGTTTAAAAACACTTCGGGGAGTCCAGATGCCATAAACTCGGTCGGCGGTACATCTCCGATCACCAAGCGTCGACGCTCAGATCACCGCCACAGGCGTAACAATGCGCAACGCATGAGCTCTCATGAAAAAGAAAAGCAGATCAAACGCAGGATGGATCTGAAAATTCTCATGTTCACGGTTCCCTCCTTGCTGTTGCTCGTTGGAGGAATCCTCTGGTTTGTGTCTCATATCAATCCCGATGAATCGATGCGACCTAAGGGACTGATCCGACTCTCCTACTATATGCTGATCGCTGGCGGCATTTTCTTCGCTTTAGCTTTGGTAGTGGACTGGACAAAAAAAATTTTACAATACAGAAAAAATAAACGTGACAAAGCGACCTCATCTTCGATTTCAACACGTCGCCGTTCAGCCCATCACCGCCATCGGCGAAACCCGGACGTTTAAATCCCCAACCCCGTAAACTTTTTTACAACACAACCCGCACTCCCCAATACTAGACCATGACCTCAGGTAGACTCATCGGCATGCAGATCGGCATCGACTCCTCGGATGACGACATCAGAATCGTCAGGATCTCTCGCGGAACTGTAATCATCGAGACGTCCGCTCGTCAAGCCACTCCAGCCCTTGCAAAAACCCTCGCCGAGGGTAGCGCATGCACGGCATCAATCACGCTGGGATCCTCCCTTTTCGTTCCCCTCAACACGCCTGCAATCAAGAGGACAAAACTCGAAAAAATCCTTCCTTCGCTTCTCGACATTCAGGTTCCCTTGCCGATCACCGACTGCGTCTATACCTTCATCCGATATGATGACACCTACGCAGCATACGCTATCCGTAAGACCGATATAAAAGCACAAATTGAATCGCTAGCCGGAAAGGGGTGCAACCCGTGCCGTCTCGTGCCAGTAGCACATGCCGCGTGGATGCTGTCACTCTCCGAATTTCCGCCAAAAAAACCGAAGGAGCCGCGCGCACTTTTTATCGCGGGAGCACAACAGACCGTACTCATCTCTGGCCACGGCGAAGTCATCGAAAAACAAAGCGTTTTTAAAACCGCTGCATCAGAGCCAACAAGACGGCTCAAACTCGCCTTCGGAGGCGTTCCTGAAAATATTGTCTGCATTGTTGCTGGTGCAGAACACCAAAGCGTCGTCGAAGTGCTTCACGATCCTGACGCCCATCTATCTGCAAGCATCGCAACGGCTAAGTCTCCGACGTATTTTGTCGCTCGCGCATTAGCTCAGGATGGAAAAAACGACGGTGGGGATAATGATGCCAACCTCCGAACAGACGAGTTTACGCATCCGATTTTGTTGCGCCGCGAGAGGAAACCTGCCTGCTATCTCAGAGTCGCCCTCGCCCTCACGACCCTCGCGATTCTCACTGCATCGATCATACTCCTGTCCAGCACAACGAAGGCAGAAGAACATTCAAAAGCTGTTCTGCAAAAACGCTTGAACGAGATCGCCGGGTTTCAAGTAAAATCAAAAGGACAACGCGCCCTTCAAGATGCCCGCAGTGCCATGCCGCTTCGTCTCGATGATGCGATCTTGCACAGCATCGAAAATCGCATTCCCGAATGGCTCTCCGCAACCACGACAATCTGCCTGCAACAAAACATTAAGCTGCAGCACCTTTCGATCAATGCCGAAGGTCTCACCGCCTCGGGCGTGACAGCGTCTGCCAATGCGGCCCACGAGTTCATCACTGCGCTGGCTTCGGCTGGAATCAACGCCACACTGACAGAGCCGCCTAAGGCCACAGAAGACGGCGCCTTCACGTTCTTCGTCATTCCCACAAAACCATGAAGAATCTACTCGAAAAACCCTACAGCCGCCTGCTCATACTCCTCGTCGCACTATGGTGTGTGGCACTGCCCATCGCTATGCTGACCGCTCGGAAAGCGGCGCGTGCGACGACAGCCTGCAAGACAAACATCGAAATGGCTCAATCGCTCAACCCGGAAACTCAATTGTTGCGAGGTTATGATCAATTCATCACTGACGTCGTTGAGAAAACGTCTACTGGTGAAGCGGTGTCTTCATTCCGACTATTAATCGCCAAAAAACATGCGCCCTCTATGCCTGATTCGCTCGAAGAGGAGTCTTCTCAACTGAAGTCGTCCGGACTCCACATGATAACCGTTAGTGCCAAGTGGAACGCCATCCAAGAAGAAAGACTTTTGACCATTATTGAAATGGCCGATTCCGCGCCAACGCCTTATCGACTCGCAAGCATCACCCTTTCGCCTTCAAACCAAGGTAACACAATCAAAGCCGAAGCGACTTTCCACGCCTTCACGAAATAGGATACCCCATGAATAAAAAACAAATTGATTTTCTCAAAGCACTTTGCGAATCCATAACCCCTAGCGGTTGGGAGACCCCGGGACAACGCCTCGTTGCCGACTATGTTAAACCCTTTGCCGACCAGATCGCGATGGACTGCCATGGCAATCTCCACGCTGTGTTGAACCCGAAGGCTCCCTACCGAATCATGATCGACGCTCATTGTGACGAGATTGGCCTGATTGTCCAGTACGTGGACGACAAGGGATTCATCTACGTGCAACCGATTGGTGGTGTCAACATGCAACTGTTGCCCGGCGAACGCGTCATCTTTCAAGGATCGAAGGGACTTGTCCGGGGCATCATCGGTCGCAAGGCAATCCACCTCATGTCACCCAAGGAACGCGAAGAAGGCGTTAAGGACATCTCCGACCTCTGGGTGGACATCGGCTCCACTTCGGAAAAACAAACGCTTTCGGTGCTCCCACTAGGTTCTTCAGGAATTGTTGAAGCCGGTTGGCGCGAACTTCTCAATGATCGAGTATCGGCTCGGGCCTTCGATGACCGCGCGGGTGTCTTTGTCGTGATTGACGCGCTCCGCCGCCTCAAGGGCAAAAAACTCAACGTCGCTGTCCACGTCGTCAGCTCCACGCAAGAAGAACTCGGTCTCATCGGATCAACAACAGCCGCCTTCGGCATCGATCCCCATGCTGGAATCGCGGTCGACGTCACCTTCGCCAGCGATGATCCCGGAGGTGTGCCCAAAAAAACGGGAACGATCAAACTTGGCGGTGGACCCGTCCTTGCCGTAGGCCCCACCTACGATCATGCGCTTAACGGCTTGATTAGCAATGCAGCCTCAGCAAGCGGTTCCCCCTTGCAAATTCAACCACGCAATCGTGGCAATAGTACAGATGCCTTCGTCATACGGCAAACCCGCTCCGGCGTCCCAGTCGCCCTCCTCAGCATCCCCTTGCGCTACATGCACTCAGCCGTCGAGGAAATATCGCTCACCGATCTTGACACATGCTCACAGCTTATCGCCGACACCATCGCCGCCATGCCGGCTAAGCCAACCCTCGGCTTCAAACTGTAGGCAAGCCCACCGCAACTCGCGACTCTCTTAAAGATCAAAGAGTTCCTTAACATCATCCCAGGTGAGCTTCGCTATCGTCTGATCATCCGATTCAACGGTAGCTCCGATGATGGCGCGTTTGCGACGTTGCAAATCAAGAACCTTTTCCTCTACGGTATCGGCTGTGATCATCTTCAGGCTGTACACCGTGTTCTTCTGTCCGATCCGGTGCGCGCGGTCTGTTGCCTGATCTTCAACGGCCGGGTTCCACCAGGGGTCAAAATGAATGACCATGTCGGCTCCCGTGAGGTTGAGCCCCGTTCCGCCCGCTTTCAAACTGATGAGAAAGAGTGGGATCGAAGCATCCGTATTGAACGTGTGAACACTTTCCATGCGATTCTTTGACGAACCGTCGAGGTAGCAGTATTTGATTCCGCGCCGACCGAGTTCTTCTCGCAATATGTGGAGCATTTTAACAAACTGACTAAAGACGAGGATTCGATGGCCATCGCTGATCGCCTCTTCAAAGAATTCGAAGAATTGTTCCATCTTAGCAGAAGGCTCCTCGGCATTCGGCGAGGGATTGACATCCCCGAGAAGCGATAAATGGCAGCAGACCTGACGAAGGCGTAGAAGCGCGGTAAGGATTGCCATACGCGATTTATCGAATCCGTTTTTCTGGACCATGCTCTGAATTTCCATCTTGGAATTATAGAGAATTTGGTCGTAGACCTTCTGCTGATCGGCGGAAAGGCGACACCACGAGAGCTTGATGATCTTCGGGGGTAAATCTTTCGCGACATCGACTTTTTTGCGACGGAGTAGAAATGGATGGAGCTTGCGCCGCAGGCGAATTTTTGCAGATTCGTAGATCGCATCACCGGGTACGGAAAGCGGTATTTCGTAATTTTCTCTGAACTCCTGATAAAGCCCGAGATAACCGGGCATGAGGAAATCCATAATCGACCACAGGTCAGCAACGCTGTTCTCCATCGGCGTGCCGGTCAAAACGAGATGCGTTCCACCGTTCAGCAATTTAACGGAGGTTGCATTTTGCGTGGTGCGGTTCTTGATGTTTTGGGCCTCATCGAGAATGATCGCTGAGAAATAATGATTGCGATACTGGTCAATATCGCGACGCAATAGCGCGTACGAGGTAATGACAAGATCGTAGTTAGGGATGATCTCAAAATTCTCATGCCGTTGGGCTCCGCTCAGAGTCATTATCTTCAAACCCGGCGTAAAATGGTTAGCCTCATGAGCCCAGTTGTCAACAAGACTCGTTGGGCAAATGACGAGTGCCGGTTTATCTTGAGAATCAACATGAATGCGTCTCAACTCAAGCCATGCTAGTGCTTGAAGCGTTTTCCCAAGACCCATTTCGTCGGCAAGAATACCACCCAGCTTGTTAGCCTCTAGGAAACGCAACCAAGCAATACCTTCTTTTTGATAGGGACGCATGATGCTACGGAGTGGTTCATCAAGCGGAACCGGTTCAAGCTTAATTTGACGGTTCTGATTATCGGCATAGTTGCGCCAGTCCTCCGGGCTCTTGTCGATATGCACCGCAGCCCCTTGGACTGCATCAAGCGATGCCTTAATATAGGGTGCATGAACATTGTTAATGCGCACAAATCCAGAGCGCGTCCCCACAACAGAGTCACAGTCCTGCAAGGCCTCGCGCATCGTGGTGAAGGCTTCCCTATCGAAGATATAGGTCTCTTCACCTCGCTTGACAAAAGAATCTCGCATCGAAATCGCACGCTGCACTTCTGTATTCTGAATCACCGTACCGCGCTTGCCATTCTGCTCCACATCCTTGAAAGTATAGCCGATTTCGAAACTTCCAGCTCCTTTCGTTTGTTCAACTTCAACGGAGATGTAAACCTTACGCAGTTGTCCGTAATAAACACCAACATCGTAGTCGAGGATGACCGCCCAGCCATCGCGCTCGAGCATTGGGAATTGGGATCCAAGAAAATTAAGCACGGCGCGTTCTCCAACAAGCGGTGCTATCGTCGTTCCAGAATCGGCGGCGATTCCTATCGTCCGCAACTTAGCGATGCCATCTTTCTCGGCTACCGTGTTCCGCACATAGTATTGATAAAAATCGGCTGGATCAGGAATGGCGAAATCGCCACGAGGGTCTGGAGCACCAGCCACAACCGAAACATCGCTATAGAGAGCAAACAGCGTCATGGATACTGCAGCCGGGGTTCCCTTGACCTTGAGCGAAAACTTCGGGTTTGTCGGCTTCATGGTAAACATGTCGAGATCAATTAAGCGCTCGACCGGCATGAGTTCTTCGAGGAGTCCAAGTTCTTTACGCAGAAACGATAGCGTGCCTTTTCTGGGGACAGGAACCGTTTCCTGATAAACTTTCTGGTACAAACCTGGCAGGACGCTCTTGAGCGGCCAGAAGATACCGGCGTGAAAGGCGTAACCTTTTTTACCAAAGACAACGTAAGTCGGTACCGTCCCCTCAGGCGCTTCCGGGATCGCCGTTGTCAGCATCATCAAGATTTCGCCAGTTTCCCGGTCGAGATCCACAACAAGCTTGGAATCCAGGGGAGTTTTTTCAATGCGGAGAGGATCACCCCCAGAAACATAAAAGGGTCTTGCATTGGCCCCCAACAATTCGAGCAAGCCCATAAAATCCGCCTTGGTCAGGACAACAGGCTTCGTCATATCGCCTTCGCGGATATCTTCTAGCACATAGAGAATCGTATCATCTGCACGGGCTGGATTAAGCGCGATCCTACGTTGTGCTACGTACTCCAACGGAATAGGGTTCCCACCACCCGCAATAACGGCACTACACGTCAACGGAATTTCGCCAGCAGCAAAGGCTGCGCTCCATTCGGCAGGAAGCCGGAGACGGATCTCAGCAGGTTGGCCGTTTTTATAGTCGCGTGTAATGTCATCCCCCTTTTCGAATGATGCTTGAATTCGTTCTGAACGTTCGCGTTCCTCGGCTTTTTCAGGGATTCGTTGCGCTGCTGTCGCACGTTTCAGCAGCATGATTGCGGCAGCGATGATATGGACGCAGACACGGCCGTCACGCTGACTGATGGCACAAGGACAAAGGTTTTCGACTAAACCAGACTTGCTAACCTTAAATTTGGTGTGCAATTTAGAACCCGCATGCACGATGTCAGCCTCGCCCATTGGCTCCTCATAACGGGCGTTGACGACATCGCCCTTCATGTAATATTGCTTATCTGCCTCAGCGAAAAGAGCCTCTCCGCCCCAGCCCTTAATCTGCTTCTCGGTAAAGTTGAACTTACTCATCAAGTCTATTTTTATCGTGCTAAAAAAACAGTTCGCATTTCATTCTCCGTACGAGCTGCAAGAAGCTTACTCCTACCCGTTTCATCGAGAATTTGTCCGATATGCGCAATGAGACGTAAATGAGGTGTCTGAAGATTTGTAGGAGACATTGTCATGATAATGATGTTCACGGAAGACCCATCGATGGTCGTGTAGTCCTTGACACCGCTCTGGACAATCGCCACCAAGCCCACAAGTGTCGTGACTTCATCCGTACGGATATGCGGGATGGCAATGCCGTGTTCCAAGCCCGTGGACATAATGGCTTCACGTGCAATCAATTTATTAAGTGTTGGGTCAGAATCTTCCAGAAGCCCCTTCTGAAACAGAACTTCCACAAGCCCCTTCAGAGCATCCTCTTTCGTTTCGGCCTTGAACCGTGGGATCATGATAAACTGCCGCAGGTATTTGGCAAGCTCGTTGTCGGCAGGTCCGTGCTCGGTGGTACCAGAGTCACTCAGGATATGAGCCATACCACGTGTCTTGACAGGTTTTGAAAGCTCATTTGCCAATGTAGTCAACTCGGCAGTTACCTCCAAAATAGCGGTCGCAATAAAGCTCTCCTCGTATGGCGTGCATTCGAAGTTAATCTGGTTATCGACGTGGCGAATGCCGATTTCCATGTTATCACGACGAACCTGCCAAATCGCATCCCCGTAGCTGAGCTGATGGGTAAAAAAGCCTTCTTTTTGAAATACCAGAATGAGCTTTTCACACATCATGGCCGCCGAGTCTATTGAGGGCATGGTAAAAGTAAAAGGCCGTGAAAGCTCGTCGGGATCCGTTGGATGCCGCAGACCGCTTTTCTTAATGCTGAAGAGCCAAATAAGAATTGGAGGGGAGACGACGGTCGTCACTAAGGTCATCAGGATGCCAATGCCAAACACTTCTGGCGAGAGATAACCTGCCGACAAGCCGATACCGGCGACAATCAAGGCAACTTCACCACGCGGAACCATTCCTGCTCCAATTCGAGCGGCACCGAGCAGGTTGAAGCCACAAAGAAGCGCGGGAATCGAACAGCCAATAACCTTTGTAAAGATCGCTAAAATAGTGTAGATCGAACCAAAAAGCAGAACCTTGGGCGTGAACACTTGACTGCAATCGACCATCATGCCCATCACGCAGAAGAAAATCGGAACCATGAACCCGTAGATCGGTGACAGATTTTCTTGAATCACATAACGGATGTCAGTTCGGCTAAGCGCGAGGCCCATGACATACGCGCCAATGATCATCGCAAGTCCCATGGACTCGAAAAACCCTGCAAGCATGAGTGCAAGCCCGAGCGACATGATCGCGATGGGTAGACGAGACTTAAACAGCTTCAGCAAGGCACTAATCTTACGAGCCGCCACCACGCCGATGACGGTAGCACCAAGCCAAATCCCAAACGCCTTAACCGCAATCTTGCCGATATTTCCCCAGTCAACACCACCACCACCGTCCCCACCTTGGGCCGCAATGACGCCGAGGGCAATAGCCAGCACAATGATACCGAGCACATCATCAATCACCGCGCCAGCCATCGTAGTAACACCTTCTTCGGAATCAATACATTTTTGCTCCGAGAGGATACGTGCCGTGATGCCTACGGAAGTGGCAGTCCCCATAACGCCTAAGAATAATGCAGGAGCCGACATGAATGAAACCGGATCGCCACCCAAGATCTTATGCATCAACAACACGGCACAGAGATCACCCGCGATGAAGGATAACACAACACCACCCACGCCGACCAGCGATCCAGCAAGCGAATAGCGCATGAACATCTTCATGTCCGTCTCGACACCCGAAAGGAACAGCAAAATAATCGAGGCTATGGCACAGAATCCGTAGAGCTCCGGTGTCACGGGAAACGCTGCGCCTGTGACTGTAGGAAAAACACCGTGCTTAAAAAAACTTCCAATGCCGATGCCTCCCAACGCGTAAGGGCCGATGACAATACCCGCGAAGAGTTCGCCGAGCACTCCTGGCATTTTAACCTTCTCCGCAAGCATACCGCCCAACCGCGCCGCAAACAGGATGATGCCAACTTGAATCGCCAACATCGTCATCTTGTGCGTCATTCCGCCACCTTCAGGCTCGGCTGCTACTGATGCAAATGCCGATAAACACGTATTAAAACCAACCGCTAGCACAAAGGCCAATCGCTTGAAATTCATAAAGACTCTTTCCATGAAAAACACAAACAGATCTAAGGAATATTGATCCGTAAATAAGTAGTTAAATTTATCATTTTAAAAGGAATCAAGTCAACATGATTTTTTTTGCCTGCCATAAAATTCCAGTGGGTGAAGCTAAGAAGTTGACCTGTAGCAGCATTTCGCCTATCATTCGACCCCTTGATAACAACTTGTCCTCGCGACCCAACATGATAATTCTCGATCACCTCAATACTTCGTCAGCCCGATATCTCCTTTTCCTCGTATGCCTGACACTCATCTTTTATGTTTCTCTGCTTCCCTCCTCTATCGTGGAGTCGGATATTCCCAGACCAGTTCAAACTTACGATATCCCGTTTCACTTCTTCGTTTACTTTATCTTAGCCTTCACGGCGCTTCGTGCATTTGCCAGAAAAAACTCCTCGGTACGTAATCGCATTAATCTCTTATTGGTGTGTAGTCTTATCGGCGCTTTACTTGAAATCATGCAGGCGACTGTTCCAGGTATCAATCGAAGTTGCACAGCCGTTGATTTCTTTTCCAACATAGCCGGAGCCGCGCTTGCCGCTACGGTCATTCCGGCGAAACTATTCGTCGCAAAAACCAAGACACTCCCCTTCCGATCATGAGAACAGAAACTATCCTCTCCTTCCCACCCGCAGCGGCGTACGCCTGGAAAAACGGTATCCCCTCAGCTTCATTTGCAGCATCCGATCCTCCAGGGCATCAACTCGGCTCAGGTGGAGGAACCGCCAACATCATCGTCGAAGCTTGGAAAGCTTCACAATCCGGACTCTCATTCCGAAAATGGTTGGGCGCATCGAGAAAGCTTATCATCCATGGTAGCGGCCAGAGTCGCCGTCTTCCCGCCTATGCAGCCGAAGGAAAAATCATGCTGCCGCTTCCACGCCTTGCCTCCATCACTGGGCAGGCTTTTGATCAAACTTTACTGGATCTCCAACAGTCCGATTACACCCACCTGCTCCGCCATGCCCCGAGCCGCTACTGCATTGTCGTTGCCTGTGGTGACGTGCTTATTCGCGAAGAACATGCGCTTCCCGTCTTTCCAGAAGCGGATGTCCTCATCGCAGGCATTCCGGCATCCCCGGAAGAAGCGCGAAACCACGGCGTGATGTTCTGCCAAGCAGAGTGCCCAAAGGATCTCGAATTCTTTCTCCAGAAGCCGAGTGCCGAGCGCATTTCGGATCTTTCCGGAAAATTCAACTATTACCTCGACACCGGCATCTGGTTTTTGAGTGAAAAAGCCATCGAAGTCCTGCTGTCAAAATGCGGATGGGACTGGGAAGGCGAAACCTTCCAGAATGGCGTTTCCAGTGCTTACGAATTGTTTGACAGTTTCGGTCCTGCTTTAGGCAACGCTCCGTTCCAAGCCGATGCGGCGATTGACAAACTTAGCAGTGCCGTGCTTCCTCTGCCTGGAGGCCGATTTTATCATTTTGGAAGCAATAGTAGCGTCTTTAATTCGATCGCCCAGCTCTCCAACCCCGCAGAATCACGACGCTCTTTCGGACACGCCGCCAAAGACCCTTCGCATGATCGTATTATCCTCAATTCAAATGCCGCTGTGGCAGAGTCTGTACATCATCTCTGGATCGAGAATTCGACAGTACTTGCCACATGGAAACTCCACGCAGATCACGTCATCACGGGTGTCCCAGCGAACAACTGGACTCTCGAACTTCCACGTGGCACCTGCCTCGACATGCTCAACATGCAAGGTATCATGGGACATGTATTGCGCGCTTACGGCTTCAGCGATACCTTCAAAGGTGCAGTATCGGACTGTGCCACGAAGTGGTTTGGGGCTTCCGCTGTAGATTGGTTTTCAATGCGTAGTATTTCACTTGAGGAAGCTGGTATCGCCCCCACTGCGGATATCCAGAACGCACGCCTGTTTCCTGTTGTCAACGCAGAGGATATGCGTACCCCACAACTCCTGCAGTGGATGCTGATCCCGAATTCATCCGCAGAAATGCGCGCCTACTGGCTAAGTGCTCCGCGGGTTTCAGCAACAGACATCGTACAAAGTGCCGATCTGACGGGAAGGATTCGGCAACGAGAAGAGCACATTCGGCACAACATCCAAAACCTTTCCGAAGAAAAATGGACCGAATGCTGTCTACATCTCGACCTCAACGCCATGGCCACACTGGTCAATGATCTCGACATCACGGTTGCCAAAAATAGACCGAATGACGATGAGCAGTCTCTCGCTTCTGTGCATAATGCTATGTTTAGATCCCGACTGAAAAGCGGTTCAAAAACCCATAGAGACGAAGCTTTTGCCTCACTCAGGCGCATATTGATAGAGGACATGGCACTACGCCCCGTCAAGCCGGCTCGCAATATCCTCGAGGATCAAATTGTTTGGGGACGCTCGCCAGCGAGGCTCGACTTGGCTGGAGGCTGGTCCGACACGCCGCCCTATTGCATCGAACACGGCGGACGTGTCGTCAACATGGCCGTTGACTTGAACGGGCAGCCACCCATTCAGGCGTTTGCGCGTCTTTGCGATAAGCCACACATCGTTTTGCACAGCATCGACCTCGGCATTTCGGAATCCATCACAACCTATGAAGAGCTAATCGAACCCTCTGATCTCGGCGGCTTTAGTATCGCACGGGCCGCGTTACGGCTTGCAGGATTCGATCCGAAGTTTCACGGCGCAGGCGGTGCCAAGACACTCAAACAGCAATTGATTTCTGAATTTGGTGGCGGCATCGAACTCTCGATGCTCGTCGCGATTCCGAAAGGTTCGGGACTTGGCACCAGTAGCATTCTCGCCGCCACAATTCTCGGCGTTCTCGGCGAGATCTGTAGCCACAACTGGACTGATCGCAATATTTTCGCCAGGACGACAGTACTCGAGCAGATTCTCACCACAGGTGGTGGTTGGCAAGATCAAGTGGGCGGCATAACGGCTGGTGTCAAACTGATCACGACGCACGCTGAAATCTCACAATCACACGATATCCGCTGGTTACCCGAAAAAACGTTGCAGGACGATATCGTTGCTGGAAAAATACTACTCTACTACACCGGAATCACGCGCCTCGCTCGCAACATTCTCAGTGAAATCGTACAGAGCATTTTTCTGAACAGTCGGAAAACAATCGCTACCATTGAAGACATCGCCTTTAACGCCGATTTTGCGGCTGATGCGATTCAGCGCAACGATGCGATAACGCTTCGGGAGGCGATTCGTCGAAGCTGGGAGCTCAACTGCGCCCTTGACAGCGGCACCTGCCCACCCGAAGTAAGAGCCATTACAAGTCGAATTGAACCCTTCGCCCCTGCCTTCAAACTGATCGGAGCGGGAGGCGGTGGCTACATCATCATTTTCGCACCGGATGTCGCGGCAGCGGCGGCGATTCAAGAGACTCTGCGCATGAACCCACCCAATCCTCGGGCTCGATTTATCTCGATGGCACTTTCGCAGACCGGCATGCAGATTACCAGAAGCTAAGTCACAATGCCGATAACGACACAAGCCTCCATCGTCTGCCTGCTACTTCTGCATACCCTGCATGTACATGCACGCGTTTTCCAGTCCGATTCCGGCGATCACCGCCTCGTCGGCATTATCATGGAACAGCAGGCCGGGCGCGGTTATTGTGCGCCCGCAACCATGGCAAGTGTTCTGAATTACCACGGCATCAAGAGCGACCAGAAAACCATTGCCGGGGATGTCGGCTGCTCGGACGACACAGGAACAGACGTGGAGGCCATGCTCGACATCATCTCGCGATCCTGCGCTGAGTACGGACTGACGATCGAGACCCTCATCGGGTTCGATTATCTGCGGTACAAGCGCATCATCAAGCAATACAACAAACTCGCAAAAGGAAGCGGCGAAAAGAAACTCTGGTTATCGGATTCCGGCGCGTTGGACCTTTCAAAAACATTTTCAAACGCAAGTCTTGGCATTCTAAAAAAAACGGCATCCCTTCAGGATCTTGACATCTTCTTCCGTTGGGTTCGGCAAGGTATTGATGCGAATACGCCGCTCATCTGGGGTGTGGTGCTCGGCATTGCGCCCGAACCTGAACTCTCGCCCTACAGCAAAGGCGGTCATCTCCGCCTCATCATCGGCTATAATGAAAAAACTCATGAAATCATTTTTTCAGACCCCTGGGGAGCAGGACACAAATTGAAGCGGATGAAAATCGAAGATGCTTACGCCATTACGATGTCACTCCACGTGCTCCGAAGGACCCCTATAGAGGCTACCCGATCACCGAACTGAGCTTGAATATCGGCAGGAACATCGCGATGACGATGCCACCGATTACGACACCCAGAAAAACCATCAGGAAAGGTTCCATCAGCGACGTCAAGGTTGCTAGCATCGCTTCAACCTCCTCGTCGTAGGAATCTGCTACGCTTTCCAACATTTCGTCGATACGACCAGACTTCTCACCAGCGGCGATCATGCGCACCATCAGAACAGGCAAGCATGGCTTACCTTCGAGAGACGAACTCAGTGTATTCCCCTGTTCAATGCCGAGCCGAGCCGAAAGCAACGCGCGCTCCATGACCTTGTTGCCCATCGCTTGAGCAACGATCTGAAGCGCATCCAGAATAGGCACGCCACTAGTAAGCATTTGAGCGAAAAGCCGACAGAACCGAGCAATCGAGACCTTCTGAACCAATTCGCCAAAAACGGGGAGTTTCAAGAGGAAAGAATCATATTTATAGTGTCCAACTTCGGTGGCGCGCCATTTCTTAAAGGCGATAACGCCCAGAGTAACGGCTGGGATAAGAATGTAATAGTAGCCTTTAACAAATGCACTAACGTTCACCAAAATCTGAGTTGGTAGCGGGAGTTCGGAGCCGAACCCACTGAACATCTCGGCAAAAATTGGCACAATAAAAGTAATGAGACCGCCTGCAATGATGAGGGCAATTGACAGGATAACAACCGGATAGGTCATCGCTGATTTAACCTTACGCACCAGCCGCGCGGAGGAATCGAGCATCCCGGCCAAACGGCGCAGAACGGGTGCAAACTGGCCGCTCTCCTCACCCGCCGCGACCATATTGACGTACATGGAGTCAAAAACTTGAGGAAACATCGACAGACCTACAGAAAACGGCTCGCCGCTCTCGATGACCTCTCTAATCCTCTGTAAGACCTTCTTGAAGTCTTTATTTGCACACTGCTCTTCAAGTGTCGCCATCGCCGCGAGAATAGACATCCCCGCATTCAACATACTCGACATCTGACGGGTAAATGGTATTAGCTCCTTTTTTTTGATTACGCTGACACCTGAGACTTTAACCACACTTCTTGCCATAAAAAATCCTATATTGGGGCTGAACAGAACACATAAAAACTGATTCATGCAGCAGACGTTGCCGCCGCCATTTTTACTACTCGCTTCCCGTAACCTCCAAGACTGCATGGAGTGACGTTATTCCGGAACGAACCTTCATAAGACCCACTTGCTTCAGCGGAACCATGCCCTCCCGTATCGCCACATCTCGAATGGCCGATGAAACAGAACCTTTAACAACCTCGGCACGCACGGCATCCGAAACTGTTAGCACCTCCATGATCGCACCGCGCCCCTTGTGTCCGCTCCCATTACACTTCTGGCACCCAACAGCCTGATAGATTGTGATGCCTTCAAAAAAGGCAGGGTTGATATCATTCGCTAAAAGAATTTCTGGATCCACCTCGCACGGTCGCTTGCAGATCGGGCAGAGCTTGCGAAAAAGACGTTGCGCCTGGGCTAAGATCAGAGACGAGGCCAAGAGAAACGGAGGAACACCCATGTCGATGAGACGTGCAATGACACCAGGGGCATCGTTGGTATGCAGAGTACTGAGCACAAGATGGCCCGTCAAAGCCGCTTTAACCGCGATATTCGCCGTCTCGCCGTCTCGAATTTCGCCAAGCAGAACAATATCAGGATCCTGACGAAGCACGGATCGTAGCACCGAAGAAAACGTAAGACCAACCTGTTCGTTGACATGAACTTGATTCACACCGGGAAGTTCATATTCAACCGGATCCTCTACCGTGACAATGTTAACGTCCGGCTTGTTCAGATCCTGGAGACAGGAGTAAAGCGTTGTGGTCTTGCCTGAACCCGTCGGCCCTGTAACGAGAAGAATACCGTGAGGTTGTTCGATTGCGTGCCGCATAGCCTTGTAAGCGAAATCGTCGAGACCGAGTGCAGCGAGACTTGGCGCTAAGTTCGTCTTGTCAAGTGTTCGCATCACCACCTTCTCGCCATGGATCGTCGGCAGAATACTGACGCGGATATCAACCTCCTTCTTGAGTGCTTTCACTCGGAAGCGCCCGTCCTGTGGGTTTCTGCGCTCGGCGATGTCGAGATCCGACATGATCTTGATACGCGAAACAATAGCATTGTGGAGAGCCTTCGGGGGACTAGGGCGTTCAATCAAGGCACCGTCGATACGGTAGCGCAAGCGTGAGCTCTTTTCCATAGCCTCAAAGTGAATATCGCTGGCACCGGTGCGCAGTGCTTCGATCAACATCATATTCACCATACGAATAACCGGAGCCTCGTCCGCAGATTCAATTGCCTTGTCCAGCGACTCTTCCTTGCTGGCCTCAGTGGTAAACTCGATTTCCGCCTCCGGCGAATGCATGACGTTCTCCATGGCCAAGTTCGGATTCTCAGAATCCTTTCTCACCTGAGCATGCTCCAACGCCTCGAGAACCTCCTTCTCCAAGGCAACAAGCGGAATAACCTCTAACTTGGTGGCGCGAGCGACCTCCTCTTGAGCCACTAGGTCGAAGGGATCGCCAAACGCTACAGTAAGCACCCCCCCAACCCGCATCAAAGGCGCAGCCTTAACGCGATTCCAAAAATCCTTCGTAGCCAATTCAAGTAACCCGATTGGAACCACGAAGTTTGTGCTAATCCCGATTGGCGGCATATTGAAATAGGCAGCAATAGCAAGAAGCAAGGTACCCGACTCCACCTTATTGCTCTGGAGCAGATAACGCTCTAAGGGTTGCTTTTGCGCTTCCTTAACTGCCTCGCGCAAAGCCTCTTCACTGAGAACACCGCGCTGAAGCAATGCGTTATGAAAACTCGAATAATATTTTTGTTTCGCCATGAAAGTACCCGTACTGTCAAAATTGTTCTCTCTATCACCCACTCGTCCAGTCGAGAAAATAGACGTTATATTTATCAGCAGAAACAGTGCCAATCTTAATCAAATTTTTACATCTTAGCTCTTATTCTTTGTTGTTTAATGGGGGTTGCTTTTTTCGTCAGCAACGAATATAATTAAAAGCTGTAATTTCATGCAATTAAGCGCATTACACACGTATAGCCCAGTATGACAAAAATTTTAATTGTAGATGACGAAGTCAGAATCCTAATTCTACTTCAAAGTCTTCTTAAAGCCAACGGATACGAGACAGCCACTGCAAAAGATGGGAACGAAGCCTTGGAGCTTGTTCGCAGGGGTGGAATCGACCTTGTCATAACCGACCTTCGCATGGCACCGATGGACGGACTTACCGTGATCACACAGATCAAGGCTATTAGTCCAAAACTTCCTGTAATCTTGCTTACAGCCTATGCCTCTGTTGAAACCGCTATTGACGCGATGAAATGTGGTGCGTTCGATTATCTCACCAAACCTTTCAAAGTCGATGAGATGCTTTCAACCGTCAAACGGGCAGAAGCCTGCGTCAAAAGCGATGCCGTTGCTGTACCCGACCCCCCAGAGACTCCGCTACGCTATCGGTTTGAAAACCTGATTGCAACCAGCTTCACCATGCTCCACGTTTGCGAAATGATCCAGCGGGTCGCGCCAACGGCAGCGACCGTGCTCATCTATGGCGAGAGCGGGACCGGCAAAGAAATCGTAGCAAAGGCCATTCACAACAACAGCCCTCGTAAAGACAAGCCCATGGTTGCCGTGAATTGCGCTGCGCTCCCTGCCGATCTGCTCGAATCCGAACTCTTTGGCCATGTAAAAGGCTCATTTACAGGAGCCATTGCTGACAAAACAGGCCTGTTCGAAGCCGCTGAGGGCGGAACCATTTTCTTGGACGAGATCTCGTCCTTGCCGATCCTCCTGCAGGGCAAATTGTTGCGCGTGCTTCAAGAAAAAGAAATCCGCCGAGTCGGCGGAACCAAAACAATCCCGATCAACGTGCGAGTAGTCGCTGCCAGCAACAGCAACCTCGAACAGATGGCCGCCGAGGGAACGTTCAGAACCGACTTGTATTACCGCTTTGCCGTCATCACCATTGATATCCCCCCCCTGAGAGATCGCGCTGAGGACATTCTACCCCTTGCACAGCACTTTCTCAAAAGCGAAACGATCGACTCAAACGTCAAACCGACCTTCTCACAAGAAACGATCAACATTCTCATGGCCTATAAATGGCCAGGAAATGTGCGGGAACTCGAAAATGCGATCAAGCACGTCGTGACCTTCTTGCAAGACGATGTCATCACCCCAGAAGATCTTCCCCCTCGCATCGTCACGCGAGCTCGCGAAGCGCAAGCCGAGCAACCACGAGAATCTTCGGCGAAATTTGGCTCTGCCGATACCTCCCAGTCCCTCAAAGGATTCTTGAAGCTCAAGGAGAAGGAGTATCTAGATCAGATTCTCACCGATAATGCCGGCGACAAGGAAAAAACAGCCAAGAGCCTCCAAGTCAGCCTCGCAACACTCTATCGAAAGCTTTCCGATGAACCGCAAGAGGATAATCCGCAAGCCGAACCTCCCAAGCAATAAACAATTTGCATTTTTGAGAATTTTTGCATTCTGAAGAATCATACTGGTGTTCTGCTAAAGTTCAAGGCGATGCAAAATGTGGAGTTTTATTATGTATGGTTGAAGATGAACTTGAATCTCCGTCAGAACCAAGATGCCCACATTCAAAGAAAAAAAGCAACGTGTGCACCAAAGAAAAGTGCCCTCTACCTGCATGCAGTAGCAAAACCGACTCTTCAGACGATGCCGTAAAGCTGGCTCACGACATCAACAACATGCTCCTCGTCATCCAGAACACATTGGAGCTCGCATGGGGGCATTCTGATCACCATGAGGACAGCCAAGCCGTCAAGACAATCAAGATGGCCGTCGAACAGGCCTCGCACCTAGCTGGCCAAATCATGGAGAGTCGCTCGAACATCTCCGAGATTTCTGTTAAAGCCATTCTGTCGGCAGAGTTTATTGCGTCCCACAAATCGCTGCTCTGTGCCGTCGCCGCCCACAATGTAACGGTTCATGTCACCGCCGCTGAGAACTTGCCTGCAATTGAAGTGAATGAAGGACAACTTTGTGATGTGCTCATGAATCTTGTGAAAAATGCATCGGAAGCCTACGGTGACAAGCACGGTTCCGTGCAGCTCAGCGTACACCCCGAGACCATGAATTCACGGCTTGAAAAAGTTTTCTCGCGCGGAGGCTGTCAACCCAAGCACGGAAAAGGGATCGTTTTCACTGTGAAGGATCACGGTCCAGGAGTCGAGATGGCTCGCATCGACTCCCTCCTGTCCGGCACCTACTCGACAAAAGTGTCCGGACACGGCATTGGCTTGGTCAACGTCATGGATTTTGTTAAATCCTCCAAGGGCGGGGTTGCCATTGAATCAACACTCGGTGCTGGATTCACCATTCGATTATGGATACCGGAACGTGAAAGGCAGACAACGCCGAATCATCGAAAAAGCAAACAAAAAAACACTCCTTATCGCGAAAGAGTTGATCTAAAAACAGATCGGAAACCCTGCATTCTTATGCTGGATGATGATCTTGCAATTCTCCAAAGCTCCGCCCTGTTACTCGGCTCGATGAACACAGACGTTCTCACGGTAAGCAATTCAGAGGACGCATTCAAAATCTTCAGTGCAAACAAAGATAAAATTGACATCGTATTTCTCGATGCCAACGTCGGCGATAGCACCACGCTTCCTGTCCTAGAAAGCCTCAAAAACCTCGATCCTTTAATGCCGTGTATCATCGTTTCTGGCTATGCCGAATCCAAGATCCGTAGTCTCTTCAATCCCGATCTCTACAACGGCTTCCTTGGCAAACCCTACACACGTAGCGATATAACAAAAATTTTATATCAGCAAATCCGTATCCGCTAAACCCCCTTCTCTTTAGAAGTAAAAAACATTAAACGTGTTTTGATGAAAAGCGAACCGAAAGATCGGCATCGGCGTTCATATGATTCGGATACCCTGTACAAAACTGAACAGTCAACAGAACGGAAACAATATGAAATCATCATCCTTAGCCGCAGGCGTGCTGGCAATCGTCACACTTCTGACCGCATGCCCATTCCAAGCGTTTTCAACACCAGCAACAGACGCAGCACCGTCCATTGCCAAAGGCGTAAAATGGCTTGTTGACCATCAGGTCGAAGACGGATCGTTCTCCAACCCACAGTTTCCGGGTCTTTCTGGACTCGCCCTCTGGGCTGTCGCAGCATCTGGCAATCCAGCCTATGCAGGAGCGGTGAAAAAAGGGAGCGACTTCCTTCTCTCGAAAGTCCAGCCCGACGGCGGCATCTACACCGTAATTCCCGGACGCAAAGGTGGCGGTCTCAGCACCTATAATACGGCCATCAGCCTCACCGCACTTGTCGCCACAGGACGCGACGACATCACCGAAGTGGTGCTCAATGCCAGGACTTTTCTTGCAAACTCACAACATATAGGCGACGATCCTTTCGACGGCGGATTCGGCTACGACAAAAGTACTGATCGTGCGTATACCGATCTGATGAACACACATTTCGTCATCGAATCCATGCGACGCTCGCAGGCTTACGAAGATAAACGTCCTTCAGGACAAAAGCGAGCAGATATCAACTGGACGCAAGCATTAAAGTTTGCTGAAAGTCTCCAAAATGGCCCAGAAACAGGCGAAAATGCAGGTGGATTCGTCTATAACCCGACGGATGCAAAAGCTGGCGTTGAAAAAAAGTCGGAAGAAACTCCAGACACGAAGACTGAGGGTGGAGAAAAAATCATCATGCGCTCATACGGAAGTATCACCTACGCTGGTCTCCTCTCCCTTATTTACTGCGAAGTCGACAAGACCGATCCCCGCATACAGTCAGCCTTAGATTGGGCTTCGAAACACTGGACACTTGAAGAGAACCCGGGCATGGGCGATCAGGGGCTGTACTTCTTCTACAATGTTATGGGGCGCGCAATGGCCACAGTCGGCATGGATTCTATCCCTCGAAAATCAGGGCCAGAAATCCAATGGAATGCCGAGCTCATCGCCAAGGTTACTTCGCTCATGACAGAAGATGGAAGCTGGGTGAATAAGAACGGACGCTTCTGGGAAAACGATCCCGTCCTCGCAACAGCCTACGCAGTCCTGTCGCTAGAGTTCGCCTCCGGTACAACGAAATAACAAATCTTAAGCTACCTTGTTGCGATTAAACAAAGCTGAATCGCAACACCTGCTACTTCGCCAGAGAAACTTTTTCCGGAACTAGGTAGGCGTATTTAATTCCAGAACTTGACATCATTTCAGCAAAATCGTGGAAGAACTCGTTCTGCTCAGGCTTTGGCGTGTTGCCGCCAACACCAAGCGGAACGCCATCGACCATCATGATGATTCCGATCGGCATTTCCTGAATGTGGGGTGCCATCTCCGCCTGAAGCTCCGCAAGCGAACCAAGATACTTACCTGAACCTGTCATTCTCAGATAGAGGTCGTTACGTCCTTCCTTAGGTTGGAAAGTTCCAATATTAAAATCGAAGAGAATATGGGTCTTCGAGAAGTCGACATTGATGATGGCCACGGCAACCGTTCCGCCTCCCCCAATTTCCTGGGGCGTGACATAGCTGTAGGTAGTATTAATTTTTGAAAGAACCTGAGGCTTGGCAACTTCAGCACCTTTTTCAGAAACACATCCCTGAACGAGTAGGGTCATGGCAAGAACCCAACCAACGGAAAACTTTTTATTTGTCATTATCTTAAATCCTCTATTGCGCAGAGACGGCAGAGAACCCTGCCGCACACGACTGATCTAATTCATACCCAACACAACACTTCAACTTGCCGCACAACCCAGTAGCGACAGAATCGTGGAGTGGAATCGATTGCTGCTTGGCCATTTTTACATCGACCAAAGATCTTTCGCAGATGCCATTGCAACAACACAGCTTACACCCACAGACCCCGATACCGCCGATCATACTAGAAATCTCTCGCGGCGAAACCAACGTTGTCGAAACCTTGGTTTGGAATCGCTTTTCTAACACATCGAAAATCGGTTGAAAATTGATTGACTCTGAAACATGCAACATTAAAGAAAGCCGCTCCCGTCGAACGGAAAAGCGCATTCTCAACGTCTGCAACGATCTCCTTCCATCCGCTATCCACTTCACTAAAATTATCCGAGCCCGCGCCGTCGCATCCTGGTTGCCCACCTGCTTAGCAAGGTCATCCTCGTCTGCCAAACGGAGGAAGGAACCCGAAACAGAAGCATAGCTTAGTGCCGGTTTGGGAACCCAACGAACAAACTGCCCAAACTCCGCTATGCCGTTCACTTCCATAACGCAAACAGCATCACGTACCTTCGACTCTTTCCCTGCATCAAACAAGCATGAGCAAATCACACCGTCATCAAGAATAAATTCTGCTAAACAACTCATGGATTCATGCTATCACAAGACACGACTCTCATGCAATTATCAAAATGCTATAACCCGTAACCCGAGCCTTAGTAATTTTTCATTGCATTGAAGCCGCCTTTTTTACTATCATCTGAGCAACAGTTAAGCCCGGGTGGCGAAATGGCAGACGCATGGGACTTAAAATCCCTTGGTGGCAACACCGTATGGGTTCGACTCCCTTCCCGGGCACCACTTTAAAACCCCTGAAAATCACAAGTTTTCAGGGGTTTTTCGTTTCTGTAGGGTTCCTATTTCAGCAAGATCTCCGTTCGTCTTGTTCCCACCGTATTATTGAGCCTATTTCTCAAGAACGGCCTTGATGCGCCTGACACCAGCACTGGAGGACTCTTCTTTCTGAATTCGGAAATGTCCCATCGTGCCGGAGCGTTCGACGTGGGGTCCGCCGCAGACTTCCTTGGAGAATGTCCCGACCGTATAGACCTTCACTTTTTCGTCGTACTTGCCGGTAAAGAGTGCCGTAGCACCGGAGGTCTTGGCATCCTCTAAGGACATGACTTCTAGGGCCACAAGCATATCCGCTTGAATGACTTCATTGACGATGTCCTCAACTTGCTTGACCTGTTCCGGGGTCATCTTGTCGGGATGCGAGAAGTCGAAGCGAAGTCTTTCGGGCGTGATGTTCGACCCTTTCTGGTTCACATGCTCGCCGAGGACGTTCTTCAGCGCCCGATGCAGCAGATGCGTGGCGGTGTGCAGTGCCGTGGTCAGTTCTGAGTTGTCGGCAAGACCGCCTTTAAAGGTTCCTTCACCCTGCTTCGATAACTCCTGATGCTTCTTGAACGCCGCTTCGTAGCCTGCACGATCAACCGTCAGCCCGCGTTCGCGTGCGAGATCTTCCGTAAATTCTAGTGGGAAGCCGTAAGTATCGTAGAGTTTAAATGCTGTCCGTCCGTTAATTTGTGACTGACCGTGCTGGAGAAGCATTTCCGAAATCTTGTCAAATTCGCGCTCGCCCGAGACCAGCGTCTTTTCAAAACGCACTTCTTCCTGAGTCAGCTCAGACACAATATGATCCCGCTTCTCACCAAGCTCAGGGTAAACATGCTTATAATTCTCGATGATGATGTCAGCAAGCTTCTCCGTGTAACCAGTGGGGATTCCCAAAGCTTTCGCATGACGCACCGAGCTGCGGATGAGGCGACGGAGAACGTAGTTGGCACCGAGATTGCCCGGCTGAACGCCACCTTTCGGGTCTCCGAGAATGAACACAGACGTACGGATATGATCGGCAACGATGCGTTCCGAACGAACCGCCGCCGCTTCATCCGCAGAACGCAGCGTTGACATTTCCTTGATCGTAGCCATGATTGGCGCGAAAAGCACCGTGTCGTACACCGTCTTCAGCTTGTTCATCATGCAGATCGTGCGCTCGACACCCATTCCTGTATCGACATTATTCTGCCTGAGTGGCTCGTAGGTGCCGTCCTCACACTTGTTGTACTGCATGAACACATCATTCCAGATCTCGATGTACTTGCCGCAATGGCAACCAGGACGGCAATCCGCTCCGCACGTTTCCTTGCCAGTATCGATGAACATCTCGGTGTCCGGACCGCAAGGGCCGGTATGTCCCGCAGGGCCCCACCAGTTGTCCTCTTTCGGTAAACGGAAAATGCGCTCTGCGGGAATGCCCAATTCCAGCCAGATCGCGGCAGCTTCTTCGTCTGCTGGAATATCACCTTCACCCGCAAAAACTGTCACGTTAATACAGCCGGGATCAAATCCTAGCTTTTCCGTGAGGAATTCATGCGACCAACAGATCGCTTCTTTCTTAAAATAGTCGCCCAGTGACCAGTTGCCGAGCATCTCGAAGAACGTCAGGTGCGAGGCATCGCCGACCGCGTCGATGTCGCCCGTGCGTACGCACTTCTGGACATCAACGAGGCGCGTTCCTGCGGGATGCTTTTCGCCCATCAGATACGGGACTAGCGGATGCATTCCGGCCGTCGTAAAAAGAACGGTCGGATCATTCTCTGGAATTAGCGAAGCACCCGAGATGATGGAATGACCCTTGGACTTAAAGAACTCGAGATAGAGATTGCGAAGCGTATCGGCTGTCATGTTCAAATTTCCACATTGATTAAAAAATGAATTTTGATTGTACCAGTCTGCACCGACCCCAATCAAGGAATACTTTTATAGAGCATGATAGGCAGATATTTCGCAAAATGCAGGAAATCTTGGTCGACGGCGTAAATCGAAAGTTGGCGGCGTACCGCAACAGCGCAGATCAGAAAGTCGGTGTTGGAACCTTGCACTCCCTTTATCCGGCAGAGATTGAAAAACTTTGCCGCCATGACGTAGTCATCGGTTTCAAGCGCTAGATCAGGAAAGGCTGCAAGGTGCTTTTGGAGCTTCTTGAACTGCGCCTCTTCGCGCACTCCTGAAAGCAACTCCTGACGGATTGGGCCTATGATTTCAACTCGACGGCCAAGGATTAGGTTCCGCAAGGATCCGGAGACCGTCTCATCAGGCGCATGACTACGTCGCAGCACCATCGACCAGACGCTCGTGTCCACCAGCACGCTCATTTCTGCTTCCTCTGCTTCTTGTAGTCATAGTCGGAGTCGTAGTCCACCGATTCAAACTCTGCGAGGATATCATGTTGTTGCAGATGGTTAACATATGCTGTTAAGGCCGCAGTAACGGCCTCTTTTTTTGTACGGTGGCATCCCAAATCCACTGCTTTGTCTATCAGTTTATCATCAAGTTGAAGGTTTGTTGCCATAATACAGAATCCTTTCGCTTTTTTCACACAAAATGTTACACAATCGAATGTGTGAAGTCAAGAGACTATTAACGGTTCGCAGTAATCGGTCAGGCACAGGGGGCTGTGCCTGACCGATTACAGTCGCTAGTCGCTA
>CAZKJH010000035.1:0-28901 GCA_964553035.1 uncultured Lentisphaerales bacterium
CTTGAGAGAGGGAGTAGGGCGTAAGGCGTAGGGCGTAGTTGAGAGAGGGAGTAGGGCGTAAGGCGTAGGGCGTAGTTTCCGCTGGGGACTTGAGAGAGGGAGTAGGGCGTAAGGCGTAGGGCGTAGTTTCGGCTGGGGGCACCCCAGACCCCGTTTATTCTGGCTGAGGTGATTCCTGATGATCCATAGTCTATGGTCGATAGTCCTTCTCTTGCGAGCTGGGAAAACGTTGTCGTTAGCGTTGTCGAGAGAGTGGGAGCTTTAGACAGGAGTACAAGATTTACCGGATGCAATGCAGGTGGGTTGGGGAGGTGGGGGTAAAGATGGTTTTGTACTGGGGTGGTAGAGGCGATGTTTTCGTTTGAATTGTAGGCTGGTGGTTCCGAAGTTGAAGAGGAGGCCGTCATCAATGCCCGTGGCAGTTAAATAGTTTACGAGCTGTGCCTCATGCTGAATATGGAGAGTTTGACAGGCTTTGAGTTCCACGATGACTTTGCCATTAACAATGACATCCGCAACGAAATCGCCAACCGATTGATCACGGTAGAGAACGGGGATCGGAACTTTTATTGCATGCTCAAGGCTATTGGCATCCAACTCTATGGAGAAAGCCTTTCCATAGACGGATTCAAGATAGCCAGAACTAAGTCGCTTGTGCACTTCCATCGCGCACCCGATGATTTGTTCTGTCAGTTTGTCCACTTCATTCATTTTAGCATCCAGCTCTCAATCTTGTAATCTTGTCTAAAACTATATTCGGCTGTAGTCAATGAGTTTAACGAGTTTCTCGTAGGCGGCACCGGAGTCGATGGAGACTTCGGATTTTTTGATCCCGTCGGCAAGGCTTTCGGCAAGGTTGGCGGTGAGCAGCGAAGCGGCTGAGTTGAGAAGAACGATGTTGCGTTTTGGCCCTGTAATTTTACCCGTGAGAATGTCTTTCGTGATCTCGGCGTTTTCAGCGGCATCGCCACCTTCGAGATCGGCGTTGCGGCAGTAGTCGCCGAAGTAAGGATAGGGATCGATGTCGAACGTTTTGACGATTCCATCCTTCAGCTCCGAACAGCGGGTCGCGCCAGTGAGGGTTATTTCGTCCATGCCATCGTGGCCATGCACCACCATTACGCGACGCGAACCAAGCTTGCGTAGCACATTGGCAAAAGTTTCCGTCAGGTCAGGTGCGAACACGCCGATGAGCTGGCAAGGGGCGCCGGCCGGGTTGGTGAGTGGGCCGAGAAGATTAAAAAGTGTTCGCACGCCGAGTTCTTTACGAACACCTGCGGCAAAGCGCATCGCTTTGTGGTAGGACTGCGCGAAGAGGAAGGCGATGCCGATCTCGTTGAGTGCTTGCTCCATAATTTCAGGATCGGCTTTAAGGTTCAAGCCGAGGGCCTCGAGGCAGTCTGCGCTTCCGCTACGTCCTGAGCTGGCGCGGTTGCCGTGCTTGGCAACGGTTGCTCCGGCACCGGCGGCAACGAAGGCCACGGTGGTAGAGACGTTAAAGGTCATTCCACCATCGCCGCCAGTACCCACGGTATCGAGCGTGTTCGGTTTGCGTGATTGAATGCGCACAGCAGCCGAGCGCATTGCGGCGGCACCTCCGCAGATTTCATCGATGGTTACGCCTTTCGCTTGTAGGGTAGCGAGGAAAGCACCCATCTGCGCTTCCGTCATCTTGCCGGAGAGGATGGCGGATACGGCATCGAAGGTTTCGGTTTCGGTGAGATCTTGTCGGTCGATGAGTTTTTTAAGGATGGTTTTCATTTTGGTAGGGGCACGGCATGCGGTGCCCGTATGGATGGCGGTTGGGGCGAATGATGATTCGCCCTTACATCTTGAGGAAGTTGCGCAGGATGCGTTTGCCGACGGGGGTCATGATGGATTCGGGATGGAATTGGATGCCTTCGATAGCAAGTTCTTTGTGGCGGATGCCCATGATTTCGCCGTCTTCGGAGCGGGCACTGACCTTCAGGCATTCGGGAAGCGTCGTTTCGTCGATGACTAGCGAGTGGTAGCGCATGGCCTTGAAGGGATTGCTACCGAGGCCCTTGAAAAGGCCTTCGCCATCGCAGGTGATATCGGAAGTCTTGCCATGCATCAGACGTTTGGCGTGGATGATCGACGCACCGAAGCATGCACCGATGGCTTGATGGCCGAGGCAGACGCCGAGAATCGGGATCTTTCCGGCGAAGGTGCGGATGGCTTCCATTGAGATGCCGGCGGAGTCGGGGCGACCTGGGCCAGGCGAAACGACGATGGCCTCTGGCTTGATCGCGGCAATCTCGTCGACCGAGATGGCATCATTGCGGTACACCGCGACATCGTTCGACATCTCGCGCAGGTATTGCACGATGTTGTAGGTGAAGGAGTCGTAATTATCGATCATCAGTATCATGGTAAGTATCTCCCGATTATAAGCCGTTTTTCTTCGACGTGGTTTCTTGAACTTGTTTCAGCAGTTCCAGCGAGCGGGCCATGCCCTTCGCTTTACTGACGGTTTCTAGCTGTTCCGTTTCAGGGTCAGAATCGGCAACGATGCCTGCACCGGCGCGGATGGTGAGGCGCTTGTGTTCGATGATGGCCGTTCGGATGCAGATGGCGAAGTCCATATTGCCATCGAACGAAAAGTATCCGCAAGCACCACCGTAGGCACCGCGGGGTTCCGTTTCCAATTCCGCGATGATTTCCATCGCGCGGATTTTTGGTGCGCCGCTGAGTGTGCCGGCCGGAAACGAGGACTTGAACAAGTCGAAGGCATCGTGTTTTGCTTCCAGCTCACCGACGACGTTCGAGACGAGATGCATGACGTGCGAGTAGCGTTCGACGATCATGAGGTCGGTCACTTGCACGGTGCCTGGCAGCGATACGCGGCCTAGTTCATTGCGACCGAGATCGACAAGCATGAGGTGTTCGGCGCGCTCTTTCTCGTCCTGCAGCAGGGCGTCTGCCAACTTACGGTCTTCCTGTTCGGTTTTGCCTCGTGGCCTCGTGCCGGCGATTGGACGCAGCGTTGCTGTACGGTTGTCGAGGCGGATGAGCGTTTCGGGGGATGAGCCGATGAGCGTGCAACCTTGGCACTTGAAGAAAAACAAGTACGGCGAAGGGTTGACGAAGCGTTGAGCGCGGTAGAGGCTGACAAGATCGTCTGGCGCGGAGCCAACAAAGGACTGTGAAACAACGCACTGGATAATATCGCCGTCCATGATGTGCTGCTTCACTTTCGTGACCATATCCATGTACTGTTCGGGAGGATTGACCGGTTGTGGCAGGGTAATCGGCGTCTTGTTGGCGTTGGCGGTGTCGGGAACATGGCGCTCCAGCTCTTTCAGCATAGCATCCACGTGGGTGCGTGCGGCGTGGTAGATTTCGTCCGCAGGGCCATCGGCTTTATAGGCAAGTGCCACAACGGTGAGCGTGTGCTTGACGTTGTCGAAAATCATCAGATTATTGGGAATCATCATCTCCGCCATTGGACGCTCAGCCGGAAGCTTGTTTGGCACGCGCGATTCGAAGAAGTGCGCCATTTCGTAGGCGAGATAGCCGACGAGACCACCGCAGAAGCGTGGGAGTCCGGGCAATTCTGCAAGTTGGTAGGGCTTCATGATGGCACGAAGCACACCAAGGGGATCATCGTGGTGCGGAATACGTTTTTCGGAGATGCCTTCGCGGATCACCACGTCCTTCTGAAATACCGTGATGATGGCACGCGCGGAGGTTCCCATGAAGCTGTATCGGCCCCAGCGTTCGCCACCATCGGCAGATTCGAATAAGAAGACGTTTTCGTTCTTGTCAGCGAAGCGGGCAAGAACCGAAACGGGCGTCTCGGTGTCGGCGAGGATTCTGACACCGACGGGGATGACGGAGGAGGTCTTGAGGAGGTTGTCGAATTCTTCTTTTGAGGGGAATTTTTCGAGTAGCATGGATTATTTTTTGGCTGGTTTGAAAGGGTTGAGGGGGTAAAATAAAGCACCGGCATGACTGTCTTCGTCATCGCCGGTGCTTAATCTAGAGGAATCAGAATTGATTCACGGTGGGCACGACAAGCGATGGAGGCTATTTTGCCACCATCCGTATCCTTCTGTAAATAGGATTGTCGTGTTGAAATTGATCATGTTAGTTCCTGCGATTTGCCACGATGGGTTTCGACGTGTTTCTTTATACAGTAACACGGGGTCTTTGGTCAAGAGGTTTTTTAGGGGCGAATAATTATTCACTCTTACGAGGGCACGGCTGCCGTGCCCGTATGGAGGAGTGGAACGGCAGGCGCACTGCATGCCATGCTCGCTGAGACTCGGAAAACTCATGCTAAAAAACTCCGTAAACTTATGTTGAAAAATTCATAATACTTATGTTGAAGAACTCCGTAAACTTATGTTACTATGCGCATCATGCAAGATAAACTCCTATCATCAATCAAAGAAAATTACCGCCCGCGCCTGATAGACGTGCGGCTTGAGGTGCTACTGGACACATTCGGGTGCGTTCTTATTACAGGCCCAAAATGGTGCGGTAAATCTTGGACTGCCGTTAAGGCATGTGCGTCCGCTGTATTCATTGACGAAGGGGATAATACCGAACGTGCGAGAATTCTGCCTGGCTCCGTCTTAGAGGGTGAGGTGCCCCGTCTCATCGATGAATGGCAAGATGCGCCACCGCTTTGGGATGCAGCGCGGCGGCTGGTGGATTCACGACATAAGCCAGGGCAGTTCATTTTTACGGGATCGACAACTCCGCCGAGGCATAAGACATCGCACTCAGGAACGGGTCGGTTTGCTCGACTCCACATGCGAACGCTCTCCCTTGCCGAATCAGGCGATTCGGCCGCAACGGTTTCTCTCGCGGCACTGTTTGACGACAACGGTCGCATCGCGCCTCAATCTTCCTCGCTTGATTTCCGCAAGGCACTCGAGTTGATTTGCAAAGGAGGTTGGCCGGCGGGACTGTGGCTGAAGGGCTCTTCGCTAAGTGTCATCGCCAAAGAGTATGTAAAGTCAATCGCTGAAATCGATATTTCAAGAGCAGATGGGATCAGTCGCAACCCGTCCTTGGTGTCGATCGTCCTCCGTTCGATTGCCCGTAACTCTGCCACCACCGTCAAGGCGACGACCTTAAGCAATGACATCGCTTCAGTCGAGTCTGGAGGCGGAATTTCGGAGCAGACCATTCGAGCTTATTCTGAGGCATTGAAATCGGTGTTCGTTCTGGATGAACAACCCGCATGGGTCCCATCGTTGCGTTCAAAAAAGCGTGTCCGTCTTTCACCAAAACTTCACTTTGTTGATCCTTCGCTAGCTGCCGCCGCACTCGGAGCGAGCCCCAAGATACTGCAGCAGGATATCAAGACGGCTGGGTTCCTTTTTGAGTCGCTTTGCTATCGCGATTTGTGCATCTACGCCTCGGTGATGGGCGGAACCGTTTACCATTATCAAGATGATTCCGGACTTGAAGTTGATGCTATCGTGATGCTAGAAGACGGGCGATGGGGAGCGTTTGAGGTTAAACTTGGCTCGTTTGAGTTCGACAAGGCTGCTGCAAATCTTCTACGACTGAAAAACAAACTTGTTTCTGAGACGGTCGAGCCCTCGTTTCTTGGCATTCTTACGGCATCTGGCGGCATTGCTCAAACTCGCCCCGACGGCATCACGATCATTCCGCTTGATTGTTTCGGCTCATGAGGACATGACGGGGTCTTGCATGCGGCGGAGGCGTCGGATCTCGAAGAAGATGACGGTCATCGAAACGCAGGCGGAGAGGGCATCCGAAATGGGGCCGGCAAAGCAAATGCTGCGAACGCCGAAGAAGCGGGACAAGAGGAAGACATCCTCCACACGATGCAGATTCCTCGCGCCGTAGTTGTAGCCCACGATCGGCTGCATACCTTGCGTCAGGCCGAAGACCGGCATCAGCACGAAGAGGATAATTCCATTGATGGTTCCGGATGCGGCGATGGCGACGGTGGCACCGTGCGGCGAATGGGCCCAGAGCCCGAATGCACGGTTATAGCTCACCTGAACGAGGCTAGCGATCAGCAGAGGCGAAGTCATCCGAAGAATGGATTGACCAGTCGACGGTTGTGATGATAGACTAAATAAGAGAGAGAGAGACAGAGCGAAAATTGTCTTTCGATACTATACTGGAGTTCATGTGGAAAAGGTAAAAGTTGCATTAGTCGGCGTCAGTGGTTTTGGAAGGACGCACTATGAAGATATTCTTCGAGCATACAAAGCGGGGCGTGTCGAAATTGTCTGTGCTACCGTGATTAACCAAACAGAGGAATTCGCCATTTGTGAAACCCTGCGGCAATACGGGTGCACGATATTCGATGATGCGTGGGAGATGTTCCGATGGTTTTCTGGCAAGATCGATGTGTGCTTTCTGCCTGTGGGCATCGGGCTTCACGCCCCGATGTCGATCGCTGCAATGCGTGCGGGCATGAACGTTTTTCTTGAAAAGCCGTTGACAGCTACCGTTCAGGAAGCTGATGAAATCATAGCGGTCTCGAAGGAAACAGGGCGTTTTGTTGCGGTCGGTTACCAATTCATGTATCAGCCACAAACAGATGACATGAAGCGAGCCATATTGAGTGGGAAGATTGGCCAGTTGAAAGCCATTCGCGGGATCGGGCTCTGGCCTCGGGGGAAAGCGTACTATAGCCGAAACAATTGGGCAGGAAAACTGCGCACAGAGAAAGGATGGGTTCTTGATTCTCCTGTGAACAATGCCTTAGCTCATTATCTAAATCTCGTCTGCTATTTCGGTGGAAGTTCGCAGGATGAGATGGTTGATCTTGCGACGCTGGAGGCAGGTCTTTACCGAGTCAATCCTGAGATTGAAAGTTTCGATACGGCTTTTCTGAAAATGCAGTCTGTACAAGGCGTTGACATGCTGTTCGTTGGGTCACATGTGTCCCAGACGCAATTGCAGCGGGAGATTGAAGTGATAGGCGAGAAGGGGGTGATCCGCTGGACAACTGAGGCCTATTCGTTGCAGGTGGACGATGGCACGGTGACGACAGTTGCCATGCCGTCGAATGAGCAGATCCGCAACAATGTCATGGATGCAATTTTGAAACGGGTTGCTGATGCGAAAGCACTTGTTTTTACGTCGCAGCGTGCCAGACTTTTGACCAGCATTGTGAATGCGGCCCACGCATCCGCACCCATCATACAGGTGCCGAGCGAACAGGTTTTACAGGTTGTGGGTACGAACTCAAATGATACACGATGTGTTTGGAACGGATTGGATGATATCGCCCGCAGATGCTACGATGAAGTGCGTATGCCGACCACAGCCGACTTTGCGTTCTGTAAAAATGGTTGCCCGACGAACCCTGCTGCGATGACGCAGTTCGATGGGTTTCAGGGGTAGGGAGGAATATAGGTGTTAGGCTTTAGGCCCTAGCGTGGCAGGTGTTAACGGTCTTTTTGGTGCTAGCACCTAAGGCCTAAAACCTAGGACCTTCCTTGTGCCCCTACGCATTGAACGCTTCGTTGAGCGTATTGAACATTCGCTTCAGGCCTGACTCCGAGGTGTCGTTAAGTTTACCCTCGATGGACATACGCCCATTGTAACCGGATTTGGCGAGTGCTGTTGCGAAAGGAGAGAAGTCGAAAGGTTCTTCTCCCGGGCCAAAGCGAGAGGGCGATGTGGCGATGTGTGTCTGGAAGATGCGCGAGCCCATTTTGGCAACATCCTCAGCAGAGTCTGAGTTTTCGTTCCAGTGGAAACCATCGACGAGAATGCCGACATCAGGTGAGTCAACGGCATCGAGTAGTGCGGAAATTTCGCGTGTTTTACAGAGGGTGTTGGTTTCTGCGGTGCGGAGGTTTTCGACCGCAAGTTTCACGCCAGATGCCGTTACGACCGGTGCCAATTCGGAGACAAATTCAAGGATCTGTTTCATTGCGGTTTCCATCGCCCAGCCCTCTGGACACTTACGAGCATTTCCAGAGCCGAAGGATATGGTCTTGATTCCGATGCGTGCGGCTCTTTGGAAGGCAGTTGTACAGTACGCGACGGCTTTGGGAATATCCGCATTGGGTCCAGCAACACGCATCTCTCTCGGCAAAAGGGAGATTAGATTGAGTATGGGAAGCGCAGCAGGTGCGTAGAGCTTCGCGTAGACATCTTCGAATTCAGATTCCGTTGCGTATGGATTAAGAATACTTCCCACGGATCCATCCAGGTAGGTAAAGTTTGCCGCACGTGCGTGCTCTGCTAACTCAGGTCCTGCACAGATTCCAAATTCCATTTTATTTTCTCCTTATAACCCCTCGGCGAGTGCGCCAGAGAGGAAGCGCTCTTTGCCGTTGATGTCGCGATGGGCTTTGATGTTATCGAAGCCGACTTCGGACATGTAGCGTCCGAGCGCATGTGCTTGGTTATCTTCAGCACTGAGTTCGAGAAACAGATAGCCACCCGATGCGAGTAGCAGGGTACTGTCTTCGATCAGGTGACGTGTTATGATCATGCCGTCGGGCCCACCGTCGAGTGCACTTTGCGGTTCGAAATCTTTCACGGTAGTGGCGAGACGATTGTAGGATTCAGTCGGGATGTAAGGCGGATTCGAGATGATGGCATCGAGCGAGCCCGGCTCAAGAACATCGGAGAGATCGACCGTCTCTGAATTCAGAAATGACACGCGGTCGGTCAGGTTAAGCGTTTCGGCGTTTTCACGCGCAAGCGCAAGTGCGTCTTCGCTGATGTCCACGGCGATGATGCGGGCACTGGGGAGCTCGACGGCTAGGCTTAGTGCAATGCACCCAGAGCCCGTTCCGAAGTCCATAATGCGTGGGTTTTTCAAGGCGCACAGAGGCTTGCAGTCGAGTAGCAGTTGTACTAGATCTTCGGTCTCGGGGCGGGGGACAAGGGCGCGCTTGTCGGTTTTGAGTGTGAGTTTTCGAAAATCCCATTGACCGAGCACGTACTGAACCGGCTCGCCCGTTCCGACACGCATGATCCCCCGGCGCATCGCCTCGATGAGTTTGTCGGGGAGATTGCTACGCAGGCTGAGCTGGAGATCAAGCCGTCGGCATTTGATGAGCCGGGAGGCTAGAAGCTCTGCCGCCAGCCGCGATGATGGTACGCCACGCTTCTCTAAGAATGCTGTTGAAGCGTCTAGGATGAAGCCGAGGGTCTTTTGCGGATCAATTGGCAACTTCTGGTTTTCAGATTCCATGGCAGAGTGGTGACGCTGCCACGCATTGGGCAGTCGTATGCAGGAGATGCGGTAACGAGAATCTAGAACGGCAGGTTGTCGTCATCGTCAACGGCAATGTCTTTCGGCATCTCCGCGCGCGGTGGGATGCCTTGTGCTGCCGGAGCGGTGACGGATGCCGATTCGTCGACTTTTTCAATTTTCCAGCCCTTGAGGCTGTTGAAGTAGCGACCGTTGTACTCGCGTCCTCCGATATCGAAAGACACCTTGACGCGGTCGGCTTCATTTAGCGAATTGAGCAGGTCGGCCTTTTCCTTGAGAAATTCGAACATTACATCTTGGGGGAAGCGTTCACCCTCTGAGGTTACCACAAGTTCACGCTTGGAAAATCCGCTTGGGAAGGACTGGACGTCGCCTAGTTTCTTGATTGTGCCGATAAATTCGTACTGTGCCATGATAAAATTGCTCCTAGAATTATGCTTCTTATTGTACTGAAAATGATCGTTGAAGGGCAAGGCTAATTTTTTCAGCATGCGCGGCAAAACAATAGCAGCACAATCAGTCAGCAGTTGCGAGTTGTGAGTTGCTAGCAACGGGGTTGTTTATCCGACACGATTTCTGTATTATACACGAGCGAAGAGGCTGGCCCAGGGATGGCTTGGATGCGCACTTGTGTTTTGCCTGAGATAAGAAATGGATGCGCGTTGGTTTTCGCCACGTGTACAGGATCGTGTATTATCATGCTTACAGCCTTTTAGGATAATAGAATGAAAATTGTCATCGTTGGAGCTGGAAATGCGGGAAGACTGCTGGCCGAGAGGCTTAGTGGCGACCGCTTCAGCGTTGTGATGATTGATGAGCGTGCGGATGCGTTGGCTTTGGCCGAAGATCATTTGGATGTGATGACGGTCTGCGGGTCAGGGTCAAATCCCGACGTGCTTGAACAGGCGGAAACGGATAAAGCAGACCTCCTCGTTGCGGTGACAGACCACGAGGAGACTAATATTCTCGCGTGCCTGCTGGCGCATTCTGTTGGTGTTCAGCGGACGATCGCGCGAGTTTCAAGTCTTCAGGAACAGAAAACGTCTTCAAAGTACAACCTCGGCAACATGGGCATTGATTTGGTTATCAATCAGAAAACGGCTTGTGCAAACGAAATTTGTCGTGCGTTGGCATTGCCGGGTGCTATCGAGTCGTTCGATCTCTTTGAGGGACGTGCCATGGTCGCGGGGTTCAACGTCATCGTGGGTAGTCCGATCATCGGTGCGACACCGGCGACGCTACCAGACCGCGAGTTGCTCCGGCGGATGCGGATTATTGCCGTCAGGCGGGATGGTGGGCTCATCATCCCTCGCGGCGAGACGGTATTCGCGGCTGGAGATGCGGTGTATCTTGTTGGTGCGCCGGGCGACATCCGGGCCTTCTCGTTATGGATGAATCCGAAGCAGACGCCGTTTGAGAAGGTGATCATCGCTGGCGGTGGCGACATTGGTCTGATGGCAGCCAAGACACTTGAAAAGCTTGGTATTGAGGTCGTGCTCATGGAAAAAGATGAGGCTCGTGCCATGCACTGCGCTGGCGAACTCGAACGGACGCTGGTGTTGCGTGCGGATGCGCTGTCGGGATCGGCACTTGACGAGACGGGCATCGTTCCCCGAACGGCGTTCATTGGAGTCACTGGGGATGACGAAAATAATGTAATGAATTGCCTGATGGCACGCAAGAAGGGTGCTGATTTTACGATTACACAGATTGCCCGTACGGAATATATCCCAGCGGTGGAGAGTCTGGGGCTTGTGGATCGCATCATCAGTCCCTTCGAGTCAATCACACACGGCATTCTGCATTATCTCCGAAGCCGCAATGTGCGTGCCGCGGCGTTGTTGCACAACCTTCCAGGAGAGTTACTCGATATTCAGGTCTCTGCGAACAACAAATGTGTTGGACAAGCGGTCAAAGACATCCGGTTTCCCCGCGAATCCATCATTGCCATTGTGCTGAGGGACAAAGAGGTGATGCCGGCGACGGGGGAGCTGATAATCAGTGCCGGCGACCGGGTGCTCGTTTTCACGGACCCATCGGTCGTCAGGAAAATTCAGGAGATGTTCCGCAGATGATACCGATAGTATGAATAAACGCATGGTTATTTATGTTGTGTCGTACATGACGCTGGTCATCGGACTGGCGATCTTGGCCTGTGCAGGCGTTTCTTGGCATCTCGGTGATGGACGCGACATTCAGATTGCGTTTCTTGAATCTGGGGGGCTGGCGATTGCGGTGTCGCTGCTGACGGGGCTGTTGACAAGGGGGAAAGTGACCTTGGGTCGTCGTGAAGGCTTCGGAATCGTGACGTTCGGCTGGGGTTCCGTTGCTCTAGTGGGGGCGTTACCGTATCTCTTTTCGGGCGTGATTCCGAACGTAATCCCTGCGATATTTGAAACAGTGTCCGGTTTTACGACGACAGGCTCATCGATATTGGCTGATCTGGAGAGTATTCCCCGTGGAATTCTGTTTTGGCGCGCCTTGACGCATTGGTTTGGCGGCATGGGTGTGCTGGTGCTCTGCGTGGCGATTTTGCCGTTTCTGGGTGTTGGCGGCATGCAGATTTACCGGGCCGAAATGCCAGGACCTTTTAAAGATCGGCTCACGCCGCACATCACCACCACGGCGAAGCTCTTGTGGGGTGTTTACGTGCTGCTGACCGTCACGGAGGCGGTTCTGCTCAAATTCGTCGGTGGAATGGGTTGGTTCGATGCGATCTGCCATTCTTTTTCTACAATTGCCACGGGCGGTTTTTCGACACATTCGGCTAGCGTCGCGTATTACAACAGCGCGACGATAGACGCGATCATCACCGTTTTTATGTTCCTTGCTGGCGTGAACTTTTCGCTCCATCACTATGCGGTGATCGGCAGGCCGGGACGGTATTTCAAGGATCCGGAATTTAAGGCGTATTTCTTTTTTCTCGCAGCCTGCGGCCTCTTCATAACCCTGAATATCTGGTTCAATGGATACGGCACGTTGCGGCAATGTTTTCGAGATGCGTTCTTCACTGGCACCTCGATTATGACCACAACAGGCTTTTGCACTGCGGACTTTGATCTCTGGCCACAAGCATCCCGCCTGTTGCTGATGATCATGATGTTTGCGGGCGGTTGCGCTGGATCCACCAGCGGCGGAATCAAGATCGTTCGGATGATGATCATCTTTAAAAAGACGGTTCGGGAAATCAAGCTATTCATGCGACCCGCCGCGGCGATCCGTATCAAGCTCGGTAATAAGCCCGTGGAGCAGGATGTCGTGATGCACATTTCGGCGTTTTTCGCGATTTTTGTTCTTGTTTTCGCGCTCAGTTCCTTTCTGATGACCTTTTACACGCCGAATCTCGAAACGGCAACCTCGTCGGTGATTGCCTCGATCTGCAACGTAGGGCCTGGACTCAACGCTGTCGGCGCCACTCAGAATTACGCCGCGATCCCCGCGATGGGCCAGACGATTTTAATCGTCTGCATGCTACTCGGTCGCCTGGAACTCTACACCATTCTTATCATGTTCCTTCCCGGGCTCTGGAAGCGCTAGGGCATGCTTAGGATTAGGAACGCAAGCAACTTGATTGGAAGATACTATGATTTACACAGCTGACTACCTCGTCACCCAGAATGAAGCACGTGACATCATCCGAAACGGAGCGATGGCAGTCGAGGGTGGCAGAATAACCGATATTGGTACCCGAAAAGACGTTGTCTTGCGTCACCCCAGCGTAGAAATCCTCGATATGGGTGAGAGTGCCATTCTGCCGGGTCTTGTGAATGGTCATACGCATATTCCGATGAGCGCACTACGCGGTTTTTCTGACGACAAGGCGTTGATGGATTGGCTCCAGCAAGACATCTTTCCGGTTGAGGCCCGGCTTACGCACGAAATCGTTCGTACGGCTTCGTTGTTCTCTTGCGCAGAACTCATCCGCTTTGGCTGTACGGCATTCTACGACATGTACATGATGGAAGATGCGGTCTTTGAAGCGGTTACTCAGACGGGGATCCGAGCGGTCTTAGGTGAATCCGTGAAGATGTTCTTCCTGGGTCTTGCCGGCGCAACTGAGGATGGGCTTTTTGAGCGCGTTCGCGGCTATGCAAAGACTTGGAACTCGAATCCGCGTGTTCGCGGTGCGATCACCCCGCATGCCATTTATACCACGACACCGGAACTTCTCCAGCGTTGCCGCGCATTGGCCGACGAGCTTGGCTTTCTTTTCGGGCTTCATCTGGCGGAGACGACGGGAGAGACGCAGTCCTGCTTGGCAGCGCGCGGCATGCGGCCTGTCGACTACTGTCGCTCGATTGGCATTTTGAAGGATGATACGACGCTTTTTCACATGGTGGATGTGAACGATGCCGATCTTGAGATTGTGGCCCAATGCGGTTGCGCGATTGTTCATAATCCTGCATCGAACATGAAGCTGGCCTCCGGCGTTGCCCCGTTGTCGAAGATGCTGGCGCATGGCATTCCAGTTTCAATCGGTACGGACGGGCCGGCTTCGAATAATGCGCAGAATATGTTCCGCGAAATGTATCTCGCCTCGCTGTTGCAGAAGGTTAATAAATTGGACCCACTTGAAACTTCGGCGCAGACGATTCTCGACATGGCCACGTGCGGCGGTGCGGCGGCGCTTCATGATCCGGATATCGGCTCACTTGAAAAAGGGAAGAAGGCGGATTTCATCGCGATGGATTTTACAACCCCGAATATGCAACCCGTGCACAACATCGTTTCGAATCTTGTCTATGCCGCTTCCGGCATGGAGAACCGGCTTACGGTTGTTGACGGCGAAATTCTTTACCGTGACGGTGAGTTTAAAACGCTTGATTACCCTAGACTCTGCCACGAAATGTGCGCCATTCGGGATTGGGCGCAGCAATAACAGCCTGCAAGCAGGGACTGCTCGCAGGGGGAGAGTAAAAAGCTACGCGAGAGGCTTCATTTGCTTTTACCCTCTTCTTGCCTGCCTGCCTGCAAGCAGAGACTGCTTGCAGGAGGAGAGTAAAAGGCTACGCAAGAGAGGCCGCTAGTTTTACCCTCTTCTTGCGAGCAGTCCCCTGCTCGCAAGCTGCTGCGGCTTTCCTCAACCTGCAAGTTGTGCTACAATTCACGCTGTTATGCCAAACCGCCATCGCTCCAACTACGATTACAATCGCCCCGGCGTGGCGATGATTACGCTTAAGGCGGCTCCGAATGCGTGGTTCTGCCGTATCACGCAAGAGACCTTCATACTTACGGATATTGGACGTATCATCCAGAAGGAATTGCTTGGAATACATGAGTTCTACCCTCAGTTCAAGCTTGGCCATTACCAGCTCATGCCCGATCACATGCACTTTCTTGCGCATGTGGTAGAGGCGCTTCCGAATGGCGTGACGCTTCGCGAGGTGGTTCGGGCGTTTAAGATCGGCGTGAAGCGTCATGTGGACTACGCGGTCTTTGCCGAGGGCATGTATGACAGTTTAGTTTTCGATCGCGAACAACTCGAAACCGAGGTGGCTTACATCCGCGATAATGTGCGCCGCTACCGTCTGCGCAAGGCGAATCCCGCCTATTTTCAAACTGCGCGAGACTTGCCTTCGCTTCCTGGGTGCCGAATCGCGCTGACCGGCTTTGGAAACTCGTCGCTCTTGATGCATCCGCGTCGGGTTGCAATTCGTGTTTCTCAGCAGATTACACCGGGGGCATGGAGCGAAATGCAAGCGGATGTGCATTGGTGGCTGGAGCAAGGCTTTGTGTTCGTTTCACCTTTTATTTCGGAGAAAGAGTATTGGGTGCGCGATGCGGTTTTGGCAAAGGGTGGTCGGATTATCCGTGTCACGCATGAGCCATTCGGCGAGCGCTACAAGCCCGCTGGGCCGCTTTTCGATGCGTGCTGTGAAGGAAGGCTTTTGGAGATCTCCGCCGCTCGTGAATTTCCTCCGAGCGTAGCCAAGATCAGCCGCCCCATTTGCGAACGGCTCAATGAAATTGCGGCTGCCTGCGCTTCTTCTTAGCCTGCAAGCAGAGACTGCTTGCAGGAGGAGGGTAAAAAGCTACGCAGCCAGCAAGCAGAGACTGCTTGCAGGAGGAGGGTAAAAAGCTACGCAGCCAGCAAGCAGAGACTGCTTGCAGGAGGAGGGTAAAAAGCTACGCGAGAGGCTTCATTTGCTTTTACCCTCTTCTTGCGAGCAGTCCCCTGCTCGCAAGTATGGCCGTTTAGTAAGCTAAACGGCCATGGGGCGGAAGCGCACACGCACGGGGCGGTCAGCCTCATCGCCGAGCAATCGGCGGCGTTGTTCGTGGTATTCGGAGTAGGAGCCTTCAAACCATGTGACCTTGCTATCGCCTTCAAACGCAAGAATATGCGTAGCGACGCGGTCTAGGAAGTAGCGATCATGGCTGACCACCATGATGCAGCCGCCGAAGTCGGAGAGGCCTTCTTCGAGCGAGCGTAGCGTGGCAACGTCGAGGTCGTTGGTGGGCTCATCGAGTAGCAAGAGGTTACCGCCAGCGCGTAGGAGTTTGGCGAGATGAACGCGATTGCGCTCGCCGCCGGAGAGTACGCCCACCTTCTTTTGCTGATCAGCCCCTTTGAGGTTGAAGCGGCTGCAATAGGCGCGCCCGTTCATCATCTGGGTGCCGGCGAGGCTGACAAATTCGTTGCCGCCGGTAATTTCTTCGTAGACGGTGCGATTGTCATCGAGAGCATCGCGCAACTGGTCGACGTAGGAGAGGTAGACCGTGCCGCCGACTTCGAGAGAGCCGGAGAGTGGGGCTAAGGCACCGGTCATGAGCTTAAAAAGTGTGGTTTTACCGGCACCGTTGCCACCGATTACGCCGACAATGCCGCCACGGGGTAGATCGAAGTCGAGGTTTTCGAAGAGAAGTTTGTCACCGAATCCCATGGACAGATCCTTGGCGCGGACCACGAGGTCGCCGAGGCGGGGGCCGGGCGGGATGCAGATGCGCAGATCGTCTTCACGTGTGCTGACCTGCTGGGTAACCAGCTCTTCGTAGCGTTTAATACGGTCTTTGCTCTTGGCGTGACGACCCTGAGGGTTGGTACGCACCCAAGCGAGTTCGTTTTCGATCAGTTTTCGACGCGATTCTGCCGTTTTCTGCTCGCGCTGCATAAGGGCCTGCTTTTGTTCGAGCCACGCCTCGTAATTGCCCTTGTACGGATAGGCACGGCCACTATCGAGTTCCAACATCCATTCGGTGACATTGCTCAGGAAGTAGCGGTCATGGGTGACCACGATGAGGGTGCCCCTAAACTTTTTGAGATAGGTTTCGAGCCAAGCGACCGATTCGGCATCGAGGTGGTTTGTAGGCTCGTCGAGGAGGAGGATGTCGGGGTTGGAAAGAAGGAGGCGGCAGAGGGCAACGCGGCGGACTTCGCCTCCGGAGAGCGGCGCGGCAGGCGCGGAACCGGGTGGAAGGCGGAGGGCTTCCATTGCCATTTCAACGTGATGGTCGAGCTCCCAGAGATCGTTGGAGTCAATGGTGTCCTGAAGGCGTCCCATTTCGGCGTTGATCTTGTTGAGTTCAGCATCGGGGAGGTTTTCGCCAAGGAGGCCGCAGATTTCGTCGTACCGGTCGAGGAGGGCCTGGGAGGTGGCAACGCCTTCGGCAACGCATTCTTGAACGGTTTTGGTGAGGTCGAGTTGGGGTTCTTGGGATAGGTAGCCAACTTTAGTTCCTTTTGGAATGATGCATTGGCCCATGAATTCTTTGTCGAGGCCTGCGAGGATTCGGAGCAAAGAGGATTTGCCGGAGCCATTGGCACCGATGACGCCGATATGGGCACCATGGTAAAAGGAGAGGTTGATATCCTCGAGAATGATTTTGGTTTCGTGTTGTTTGGTTACATCAACGAGACTGAGTGCGTATTCGCCTGCCATTTGGATTGGGTCCTTGAGATTAGGGAGAAGAGAGAAGGGAGTAGTGCGTAGTGAGTAGTTGCGGATGGGGACACCCCAGACCCCGTTTATTCTGGCTGAGGTAATTCCCGGTTGTCCATAGTCTATGGTCGACAGTCCTTCTTTTGCGAGCTGGGAAAACTTTGTCGTTAGCTTTGTCGCCAACTTTGTCGAACCAAGATGATGTGAGTTGTGAGTTGCGAGTTGGGAGTTGTGAGGTTGGAGAGATGCGTAGAGAGTAGTTGGGGATGGGGACACCCCATGCCCCGTTAGAAAAAAATACGACTCATGAATTACGAATCGGGGCGTGCTACCCTTAGCGACTAAGAAAAAACTCCGCGCAGTGTAGCATAAGGGAGACTCAATAGAGAATTACAAATTATGGATTGCGAATCTTGTCGTAACGATCACACCTGCTACGAATGTCACAAGATGAAAGTCGCAAGACCTTTGAAATGGTCGTTGACCTAGGTTTCGTTTGGCTTCGTAAACTGTTGCTCCAGAGTGCTCGAAAAGGTATAAAAAAAATATTTATTTATTTTTCGTGTTTTTCTCTCGACATGACATAGCAGTCTGTAGTAATCTATCGCTTCTTTTCCAATCAAGTAGGAGAAACACCGATGAAGGTGCGAAGTTCAGTTAAACGAGTATGCGAACGGTGCAAGGTTGTCCGTCGCCGGGGAATTGTGCGTGTTATTTGCACAAATCCTCGTCATAAACAAAGGCAGGGCTAAGGAGAACCGTCATGCCGAGATTAATGGGTATAGATGTCCCCGGAAAAAAACGTATCGAGTATTCGCTACGCTATATTCACGGGATCGGTCCCGCAAGGGCAAAGAAGGTTCTGGAGCTGACCAAGATTGATCCGGCGAAGAAGGCCGACGATCTTACAGCCGAGGAAATTCGCGCTATCATTGCGGTCATTCAAGAGAACTTCCGTGTGGAAGGCGATTTGCGCCGCGAGGTTTCGCAGAACATTCGCCGTCTAATCAGCACAGGAAGTTATCGTGGAACGCGCCACCGCAAGGGGTTGCCTGTTCGTGGGCAACGCACAAAGACGAATGCTCGCACCCGCAAGGGCGGCAAGCGTAGTACGGTCGGAGTTGTTCGTGACAAGGGCGCACGCAACGCGATGAAGGCCGGAAAATAACCAGCTTCAATAGGGACTGTCATGTCTGAAGAAGAAGTAACTAAAAAAGTAGAAGTAACTGTCCAGACCGACGCGATGGCAATCGTGATGGGTGATGACAGTGCAGCCGGAGTAGCAGCCGCAGCAGCGGATGCGAAGAAAAAGAGCAGCCGTATGAAGTCGATCCCGGCAGGGATTGCTCACATTACGGCATCTTTTAACAACACGCAATGTTGTATCAGCGATGCACGCGGCAACGTGATCTCTTGGAGTTCATCCGGCAAGGCCGGGTTCAAGGGATCTCGTAAGTCGACGGCCTTTGCCGGAACAATGGTTGCTCAGGAATGCGCTAGAACAGCGATTGCCAAGGGCATGCATGAAGTGGAGATTCGCGTTCAGGGCGCTGGAGCTGGCAGAGAGTCGGCTGTTCGTGCGATCGCGACTTCAGGTCTTGGCGTTACACTCATTAAGGACATCACCCCGATCCCACACAACGGGTGCCGTCAGCGTAAAAGAAGGAGAGTGTGATATGGGCAGGTATACAGGTCCTGTTTGTCGTCTTTGCCGTCGCGAAGGCATGAAGTTGAATCTAAAGGGTGCGCGTTGCTATATGGCAAAGTGCCCAATCGATCAAGGCCATCCGGTTCCGGGTGTGCATGGTATGCGCCGCTCCCGCAAGGTATCGGACTACGGAACGCAGTTACGCGAAAAGCAGCGCCTGCGCCGTCAATATGGAATGCAGGAAGGTCAGTTCCGTCGTACATTCGCAGAGGCACTTCGCCGTCGCGGTGTTACAGGCGAGACCTTGTTGCAGTTGCTTGAGACTCGGTTGGACAACATTGTCTACCGCCTCGGCTTTGCTCCCTCGCGTTCTGCTGCACGTCAGTTTGTCCGCCATAACCATGTGACGGTAAACGGTCGCAAAGCTAACATTCCTTCGATGGCTATGAAGACCGGAGACGTGATTCAGGTTCGTGAACGCGAACAGAGCACGGCTTTCGCACGTCAGGCTTACGATGGTACGGGTGCTGGGCGGGTAACGCCTTCCTGGTTGTCTGTTGATGGAGAGAAGCTCCGTGGAGAGATCATGTCGATCCCAACCCGCGAAGAAATCGCTCCGATCATCAACGAACAGCTCATCGTTGAACTTTACTCCCGTTAATAGTTCAGGTAAAACATTCTCCCATTCGCCGGAACCCGCATCATGCGTGTTCCGGTCAGGAAAGGATGGCATAACATGCCTATCAGACTTAACAGATTCGAAATGCCCAAGCGCGTTATCAAAGACGAGGCTTCTGCACTACCCAAGTACGGTCGCTACACAGCGGAACCGTTCGAAATCGGCTATGCGCGTACGATTGGAAATTCGTTACGTCGCGTTCTGCTTTCGTCTATCGAGGGCGTTGCTGTCTCGGCAGTGCGCATTCAGGGCGCAGACCATGAGTTCTGCTCGTTGCCCGGCGTAACTGAAGATGTGACTTCGATTATTCTAGCCCTCAAGAAGGTGCTAATAAAGGCCTACACGCGTACGCCCCCTTGCGTGAGCATTAAGCGTAAGGGGCCTTGCGTCATCACGGCTGGCGACCTCGCCACGGATAACAGCATCGAAATTCTCAATCCCCACCACCACATTGCTACGGTTAATTCCGATGGCGTGTTCGATATGGACGTGTTCCTTTCGATCGGGCGCGGCTTCTGCCCTGCCGAATGGGAAGAGGGCAAACAGCAGGAAATCGGTGTCATTCCGATCGACCGCATTTACTCGCCCGTCACTCGCGTCAACTTCGATGTTGCGAATACTCGCGTTGGACAGCACACGGACTATGAGAAGCTGACGATCGAGATTTCGACCGACGGCCGTATCGAGTCCGACGAAGCGCTTGTCGCTGCTGCCGCGATTCTCAGGCATCACCTCGATGTCTTCGTCGACTACAATAAGGATGTCATCGACGACACCGAATCTCCTGAGTCCGAAGAGGATATGCGCGATAGCCTCGCTCGTAAGCTCAATATGAGCGTCAACGAGATCGAGCTCAGCGTCCGCGCCGCGAACTGTCTGAACAACGCCAACATCACCACGGTCGGTGAACTGGCCATGAAGACGGAAGCCGACATGCTTAAGTACCGTAACTTCGGAAAGAAGTCCCTGAACGAAATCAAGGACAAGCTTGAGGAGATGGGCATGTTCTTGGGATTCAAGTTCGATCCTGCGCTTCTTGAGAAGAAATAGGCACCTTTTAGAAAGTCAATTCCATGCGTCACAGAAAACAAAATACGAAATTCGGCCGGTCGAAGTCCCACAGGGAGGCACTGATCTCCATGTTGGTCGTCGGACTGATCAAGTCGATGGCAATCAAGACGACTCTTCCGAAGGCCAAGGTTGCACGCCAGCTCGCGGAGAAGATGGTTACCGCAGCTCGCGCAAACGATCTTGCTGGGCGTCGCCGCATAGCGGCATGCCTCACAGACGATATGGCTGTCAAAAAGCTCTACGAAGTCATCACGCCGATGATGGAAGGCCGCTCGGGCGGTTATACGAGAATCACGAAGCTCGGCCGTCGCCCAAGTGACAGCTCCGAGATGTGCATGCTCGCCTGGGTCTCTGAGAAGTACGAGCCCAAGACGGACGCTCCGGCTTCCGAGGCTGCCGTCTAAGACGATCTTCGATACACCGTAAAGCCTATTCTGGTTCGCCAGAATAGGCTTTATTTTTATTGTCCGATCCGTCTGATCCGTCTGATCTGAATTCAATTCGTCGTGGTCAGCCCGTCGCGATCAGTCTTGCTTATTTTCTAATTCTAAGGCTGCCTTGTAGTTGGCCAGAGCTTCTTCTTCACGCCCCATCACAGCATAAGCCTGTCCATAGGCGCGGTAGATTTTGCATCCCCAGCTTTTCGCCATCTGTGCGATGTCTTCGTGCGTATAACGTTCCAGCGTCTTAAGCGCTGTGGCATAGTCCGCGCGATGGATCAGAATTGACACCGCCTCAAGGGTCGCGTCAATCGGCATCCAGCCGAAGGATTTCCCCGTGTGGGAAGCACTGTCATATTCGTAGGCTTTGTTATAGGCGTCAAGGGCCTTATCGTCATCTCCCAAGCGCCGATAGATGCTGCCCAGACTTCCCCATGTATACCCATGGGAGGGGGAGAGCTCCAGAGCGTATGTATAGTCCTTTTTGGCCAGCTCATATTCCTTTTGCTGGGCTAAACTGGTTCCCCGAAAATTCAGCGCTTTCATCACTTTGCCGATTCCGACACCCTTGTCCTTGAATGCCGCCAACCAGGCGGCCATATCCTCGTGCTTGAACTCGTTGACAACTTCAGCGCGGAGGTTCTTCTGGCACAGTGCTTCCAAGTGAGCCAGTTTCGCTTCCACCTCGGCTTCCGTGAGTGTTGCCTTGGTTTGTTGTATAGCGGTCGGAGTTTGGGCAAGAGCCGATCCGGCTATCGAAATGTTCATCGCAAGACACATAGACAAGATACGTGCTGATTTTCTACGGTTTTTTATCGTTCGCATGATTAGAATATCCTTTTTACTAATTTGTTAGTTCTCCAATAGCCGCTGTCACCGCATCTACCATACGATCACCGGCATCGGCGGAGACAAAGCTGCATTCCGTGGCTCCATATCCGCCCTCTGTGACGGCCTGAGCCGTAGGTACATAGACAAGGAAGGGGCATCCCCGCCCGGAATACGAATAGCCGAGCATCAGCGTGGGTATAGTGGGGAATCTTTCGCTAAGATTCAACTGATGTTGAATAAAGGGCTCGCCGGGTATTGTGGCTAAAGCGAACTTCTGATCAATCACAACAGTCGTAACGCAAGCGTCCGTGCGGCTATTGCCTTTACGGTAAGGAATTTCTACCATGTCTTCCACGATGCGAAGCGAGGCTTCTGAGTTTTGCGGCATCGTCATGTCATTCGCCAGGCTTACGGCCGCTGTGCCAAGCGATTCGCCTGCAAGGCGAACGATGTCGAGGCCGTGCTCGTCTCGCAAACTGATTTCGTAAGGATCGATATCCCCTGCCGCCCCCTGAAGGAACATTGCCATGCAGTCATCGCCAAATTGTTCTTCAACATAATCAACCATCGTACCCGGGAAGTCTCTGGAAAGCACTCCGGCATTCATCAGCGTGACGGCGTGACACGCATAATGCACCAGAACGACACGGGTCCTGCCCGTTTCGTCGTCCACGCGAATGACGCTAATCGTGGGGTCTAACGGCTCGGTCGGGATGTGACTTGGATTGGACCACAGCATCGTCACGTTGCCCTCCGAATCCACGAGCCGCCGATTATGCGCCATATAGGGGCTTACGAAGGGTCGCCGTTCCGCTGCAATGCGCGCGGAAAAAAGATTCGTGCTCGCTTCGCCGATGGCGGCATTGATCTTTTCTTCGGTGGCGGCATACCATGGGCCTTGCGACAGAGCCGGCCAGTGCACAAATTCCCTCGGATCGCCGTCATGACGCGTCCAGTCCGGCTGGCCACCTCCAATGATCAATCCTTTCGGAGCCATGCTGGAGTGCGTATGCGTGCTGTTTAAGACAACGTGATCTACGCCCCATCTGGTCTTTGCTTCAGACACCACCTTGGCGGAAGCAAACAGGATCAGGTCGAGCGAAACGATCGCCAGCGAGGTTTCGCCGTTTTTTAGGACGACAACGCGCGCGTAAATCGAGTCGTTAATTGTCAATTTCTTACCGACAAGGTCGACAGCATCCTCTTCAGGAGGCGTAATATCCACCTTGGCAGTCCCGACATAGAGCCCCGCGCTGTTCGTGCCAGGCTCTAGGCATCCGCGAAGCGCCATGAGCGTGCCAAGCGGAGCAGACTCGTAACAACCCATATCGACACGGGCGCTGGCTTCATGGATCCGGTTTTTTTTGTCCAAGTCTTTCGCCCCCACCATCCAGAGCTGGTTTGTTCCAGCATCTCTACAGGGCGCGTCCGGTTTCAGGCGGACATTACCACCCTCCAAATCCACAAACAGGGGGTCAGCGTCGAGGTTGCCATCCCCCAGAGTGAACTCGGTTCCCGGCAAATTGTTAACACCCCGCATGCAGGTATACTCAAAATAAGTTTTGGGTCCGGAATTCGGTGTGGTTACGCTGATCGCAATATTTTTGAGTGTGTTGCCATAGATAATCGAATTCTGGCAACTCAGGGCTTTTCCAGTGTGGAACGAAACGGAAATGCCGTTTGGAGAATTGCCCGCCACCGTACAGTTGACAATCTCGTTGAACGCTGTTGTGTTAGCGTTGGCCGCCACTCCGCCACCACTGCCAGTCTTCGCGGAATTGCCGAATACCAAACTGTTGACTAGGCGGGCTCCACCATTTTGGAGATTAACCCCACCGCCAGTGCCCGTAGGAGCCCTGTTACTGACAATAACACAATTCTCCGCCAGACAACCCGTAGTCACGGTGATCCCGCCTCCGTTTCCGGGGAGGACAGTATTGCACAGCACTTGACTATTGCGGATTTGTGCCCCACTTCCCAAGTATACGCCCCCGCCATCGCTCAGTGCCGTATTCTTCTCGATCCGGCATTCGGTCACAAGGCTGTTGACTCCTGCGGCATGGACACCGCCACCGGCGTTGCCGCCCCATTTGTTCGTCACGAGACTCCCGCAACCAATGACCGTACAACCACGGAGCGTACCGGCACTGATCTTCGCTCCGCTACCCACCACAGACCCCCATGCATTCGTCGCAGCACCATTCGTCAATGTAAAACCTTCCACAATAGCAGCGGCGTGGTTGAGGGTAAGGATACGGTTCGTCACGGCTGGATATCCGCCAACCAATAGTGTGTCGTCTGGTTTGCCGCTCAAGCTCCGCAGCGTGATGCCTTTTGTCACCGAGATCTCGTCAGAAAGGTGGTATACACCATTCGTAACCCAAACCGTATCGCCAACACCGGCCTTGGTAACCGCAGCCTGAATGTTGTTGGCCGCGCCAACCCAGTTGGTAAAGCCACCCGCGGCATCATGCGTGCCGCTCGTGGACACATACCGGTTTACTCCTGCGCTCTGCGCCACCGCGATCAAACCAAGGAAAATCATTAAAATGTTACGCATCAGTCTTGCTTGTACTCGGATTAGAAGGCTGATTTCCTACGATTTGTTATCGTTCGCATGATAAGGATATCCTCCTTACTATTTTGTTAGTTCTCCAATAGCCGCTGTCACCGTATCTACCATACGGTCGCCGACATCGGCGGAAACAAAGCTGCATTCGGTTGCACCGTATCCGCCTTCTTTGGCGGCCTGAACTGTTGGGATATAGACGAGGAAGGGGCATCCTCGGCCGGAATACGAATAGCCGAGCATCAGCGTCGTTTTAAGAGGCGATTTTTCCGCAAGGTTTAACTGATGCTGAATAAAGGGTTCGCCAGGTATCGTGGCTAAAGCAAATTTTTTGTTAATCACAATAGTTGCAACACAAGCCTCCGTGCCTTTATCGCCTTTACGGTAAGGAATCTTGACCATGTTCTCGACGATGCGAAGCGAGGATTCAGAGTTTTTCGGCATCGTCATATCCTTCGCTAAACTCACAGCCGCTTTGCCAAGAGAAGCACCTGCATGGCGAACGATGTTGAACCCGTACTCGCCTTGCAACCCGACATCGCAAGGATCGAGATCACCTGCCGCTCCCTGAAGAAACATTGCCATGCAGTCTTTGCCGAATTGTTCTTCAACATAATCAGCCATCGTGCCGGGGAAATCTCTGGAAATCACACCACCGCCCATCAGGGTGACGGCGTGACAAGCATAATGTACCATAACGACACGGGTTTTGCCTGTCTCGTCGTCCACGCGGATGACGCTAATCGTGGGGTCTATCGGTTCGGTCGGGATACGATTCGGATTGCGCCACATCATCGTCACCCCACCATCCGGCTTCACAAGCCGCCGATTATGCGCCATGTACGCGCTTTCGAAGGGGCGCCGCTCCGCTGCAATGCGCGCGGGGAAAAGATGCGTGGCCGCTTCGCCGATGGCGGCAATGATCTTTTCTTCGGTGGCGGCATACCATGGGTCTTGCGAGAGTGCCGGCCAGTCGATGACTTCCATCGGATCGCCGTCATGGCGAGTCCAGTCCGGTTGACCTCCCCCAATGATCAATCCTTTCGGAGCCATGCTGGAGTGCGTATGCGTACTGTTCAAGACCACGTGGTCTAGGCCCCACTTGGCCTTCGCTTCAGACACCACTTTGGCGGAAGCAAACAAGATGAGGTCGAGCGAAACGATCGCCATCGAGGTCTCACCGCTTTTCAGGACGACGACGCGTGCAGAAATTGGATCATGAATAGTCACTTTCTTGCCGAGAAGGTCTACAGCATTCTCTTCCGGTGGGGTAATGTCCACCTTTGCCGTCCCAACATAGAGTTGCCCTGAGCCGTTAGCACCGTACGCCTGACATCCAACCCCACCAACCATCATGATTGCAGCAATTTTACCAATAACATTCTTCATTTGCTCCTCCGTTTCGTTGAAATGTATCAAATCATGATAATTGCTTCAAGTATAAACATCCAGTATTGCATTGGTGTGAAGAGAATGGTAATGTTCATGAACGTTGAGACGTTGCTGAAGCAGTAGCACACTAAAGGAAAGAAAGCATCACGAACAAGAGAATCAAAGCGAGGATTTTAAAAACCTTATGAGAACATTCGACTTCAGCTTCGCGAGTGCAAACACGGTCAGCTATACAAAACGGATCACGGCCTTTGTGGTGGAACCAAACCAGATCACTGCGGATACAGCTCTTCTCCACTGTGCACATGGCTGGGGCGGAAACCGTTTTCAGTACACGGAGCTAATGAAGGATTTCGCCGAGCGTTATAATTTGGTCTGTCTGGCAACGGAATTCCGACAGAGCGGTTATGACTTTGATAGCATAACCGGTATCGGTTCAGATGTTCCCTATGATGCCAGCCATTACCAAGTCCTCGATTGTCTCAATGCCATTAGGGAAATCTTAGGGCTTTATCCTGTTCTGAATCGACAACGGATGATGCTTTTTGGAGGCAGCCAGGGCGCACACATCACGATGCTGATGACCATTTTTGCCCCGAATACGTTTGCCTGCGCAATCGCCGGATCGGGAATTGCCCGCATGGATGCAAAATGCACCGAGTGGGCGAGGCGCGATTTCTCTGCCGATGAGCTGGCCTGTCGAGATGTAATCCGCATGGCATCGCAGGTGCGTTGCCCCGTGGCGCTTATGCATGGAACATCTGATGACATCGTTCCGGACAGTCATACACGCGAACTGGAGGCCGCTCTGCGATCGGCCGGAACCATCGAAATCCGAGTTAAATACTACGAGGGTGCTGGACATAGTCTGGGCCCGGTGACGGATCGGAAAACGGCAACCATTGAAATCGCAGATGAGCTGTTGCGGGAAGCAAGGCGAACGGCAATCGACGATTTTACCGCAGGCACGAAAATCATAATCCCCTGTGTGTCTAAAGATCTTGTTTTGGACTGGAGCAAAGAGGTGGCAGCCGCTGATCTGATGTGCTGGGAAGCGAGAAAAAGTCGCGAGTAGAAAATTACGAATTATGACAGGTTTTTCGCTGACAGGTGAGCCGGATCGTCCCACAGCCGTCCATAGACGTAGTAGGCAGGCCTTTCAAGCCCCCACGAGTCGCCGAAGCCGTTCACTTGTTCCATCCACTTGTTCCTGTTCCATTCGGCGGGGTTACATCGTGTCGGGATCTCGGATTTTGCCGATCAGCGTCTCTGCGCGATGGACATCCTTGAGATGGTTAATGACAATGTCGATAGCTTCCTGCAGGTAGGTAGACTGTTCCGCATCCGTCTTTGCATCGTCGGCCAGTGTTTCCAGCTTCTGTACCGCTTCCTCGAAGCGCTTCTCCGCACACATCTGTTGAACGACGGGCGACACGCTCGCCCCGGGCGAGGGCATAGCCCTCGTGAGCAGAATGAGTGTGAAAAAAAACCATCGTGAAAGTGTTTTCATCTTAGTCATTAGTCATGGGTTTTTTTAAATAACTCACAACTCACTACTCACGACTTCTTCAGCGGATCATGATCGTTGTGCCGAGAGCAACCTTTTCGTAACAGCCCATGTCGACTTGACCAGTAAGCCTGTCGATGCGCGGTTTTCCATCGAGATCGATGGTGCCGATCATCCAGGTCTGATTCGTGCCGGTGTTGAGGCAGGGTGATGCTCCTCCGAGACGATAATCCCCTTGCAGCGCGTCAACAAACATCGGATCTACGTGGATGTTGCTGGCATCGGGTGGCAGATAGGTGACAGTCTCCGGCGTAAAGCAGGAATTGTACACGAGATTCGTCTTACCTGGAGAGGTAGCCAGCAACAGGTTGACTCCGACGGTATTTCCGTATACGATGGAATTTTCAAGTCGCAAGCTCGGCTGATAGCCCTGCAGCACAGACCAGCTTCTGAAGTGTATGCCGGCGCCCCCCCCTGACGTATTGCTGACAATGGTGCAGTTATAAACGTTCACCCACCCGTTGCTACCCCGGGCTTGGCTATTGATGCCGCCACCTGCATTTATTGCGCTGTTGTGATGCAGCAGGCAATTGCGCATGTCGACAGGGGTGGCGTTTATATACACCGCACCGCCACCTTGAGCTGAATTAACATAACTGGAATCGACCGCATTATTGACGAACACGCAGCGTTCTAATATGTGATTTCCAGCGTCCAGCGCGAGGCCTCCACCTTGGAAGCTTGACCGGTTGTTGTCGAACGTGGTATCGACAATCGTATTGGTACCGATGTAGACTCTCAGAATGGCACCACCCCCTGTGCTATTTCCATTTTTCAACAGTGCTTTGTTATTGCGAAACACGCAATTAGAGATGGTCAAATTGTAGCGGTAGTTACTTGCGTATGAATATAGGCCGCCACCTCCATCGACCGTTCCCCCATCGGTCTCGACTTCGTTATCGACGAGGATGCAGTTGTTCATCCTCAAGGTTGGTCCACTGGGAGGCACCACGTAGATCCCTCCGCCCTTCCCGAGCGCGTAGCAGTTGGAGATCGTAAACCCATCCAACAGCCAACCTGTCGTGGTGGTCGAGAAAAAATAAATGCCACGGCGAGTCTTTTCGCCGTCAATGATAACCGTCTCGCGTGGGCCGCAGCCGATCAAATTCAGTGACTTGGTGATCTCTACCACGTTGCTGAGCGAGTTCGCTCGGTAAATACCATTGGTGACATAGATCGTGTCGCCCGCGATCGCCGCGTTAACAGCATCCTGGATGTTGGTAGCGGCGGTTTCCCAACTCTTGAAGTCTCCGGGTGTCTGCCCGTTCTGCGCCACATGGTAGTTGGTGCCAAGAGTGCTACTCGCCAACCCGACCGCTAGAGCTAATCCAAACAAACAATTCTTTTGCATCGTTTACCTCATTTCACTAGCATCCCAAATGCTAACCCAGAAACTTTCTGACGCCCTTGGAATGTCATTTATTATACAGGGGAGAGGCGGGAGAAGTCAAACCTCGATTCGCTATAATTTCGTCAGAAAGAGGAACGTAGAGTAAGAGAATTATTCCGAGTCTACCGACTCGCCCCCCCTCTCTCAGCCACGGTAGTGGCGCAGAATACTCTTAATCCATGTTAAACCTAAAAGCGTAGGTTGACAACTTCGCGCATTGCAATCGCCTCAGCGGCAA
>CAZKJH010000036.1:0-28763 GCA_964553035.1 uncultured Lentisphaerales bacterium
CCCTCAAACGGCTTCCTCTTCGGCTCGCTGATCCGCACATCAATGCCGACACCCCCGGTCACTAACCGATTACGGATCCCTAATTTTGTCCGCTTGAAGAGAATCCTCGTTTTATATATAATAAGAAAGATTTTCCGACAGGCGAAAGTCTGAGCAACCCTCCTTCTTCGAGCAACATAATCATGCCCATTAAATTTCTTCGTGGCAGCACTGCCTTCCCCACCTTCCGTCAACATCAATTGGAAGAGGCTATTGCCTCTAAACTCAATCAAAAAATAGGCATTACGGCAAGATTTATCTACGTGCTCGACCTCAAGGGATCCCTCTCTGGGGATGATCTACAACGTGCTTGTGAACTGCTCGGGGCATCGGACAAAGCTCCCGACTCTGCCACAAACGCGCTCTATGTCACCCCACGCAAGGGAACTATTTCCCCGTGGTCTTCAAAGGCGACCGATATCTTTTCGAACTGCGGGCTCAGAGGAATCCGCCGCGTCGAGCGCGCCATCGAAATTCTTCTCGATGCTGGCGACGGTTCTTTCCTTACTCGGGAACTGGCCACACCCGCATTTGGTGTCATGCATGACCGGATGACGGAAGGCATCTATACCGACTTGTCCGATTTTTTCGCCATGGACGAACCTGCCAGGGGACGCACCTTTGATGTGCTCGGCGATGGCATCGCAGCACTTGAAACGGCGAACAAGGAGATGGGTCTCGCGCTCTCGGAAGACGAAATCACCTATCTCGCTGAAGCCTACATCCGCGAAGGCAAGAACCCTACCGATACCGAACTCGTCATGTTTGGTCAAGTGAACTCCGAACACTGTCGCCATAAAATTTTTAACGCAGACTGGATCATCGACGGCAAGAAGCAGGATACCACGCTTTTTAAAATGATTCGCCACACGCATGCGATGCATCCGCAAGGTACACTCGTCGCCTACTCCGACAACTCGGGTGTCATTGAGGGCTTTAAAGGCCAAGCTTTCGAATGCGATGCCACATCCTACGAGTATGGTTTCAATGAAGATCAGATCGATATTCTGATGAAGGTCGAAACCCACAATCACCCAACCGCCATCTCGCCCTTCTCGGGCGCCGCCACAGGCGTGGGTGGTGAAATCCGCGACGAAGCGGCCACGGGCCTTGGCTCCAAGACGAAAGCGGGCATCTCAGGCTTCATGACCTCGAATCTGCGCATTCCGGGCTACCGCCTCCCTTGGGAAAAGGATGTTTCCGAACCACCTCGTCTGGCCTCTCCGCTTGAGATCATGCAGGACGGCCCGATCGGTGGAGCTGCATTCGGAAATGAATTTGGGCGCCCCCAACTCTGTGGCTTCTTCCGCACCTACGAAGAAACGTGCCAAAATACCGACTACGGCTACAATAAGCCACTCATGCTCGCAGGTGGCATGGGCACGATTGCCCGCGACATGGTGTTCAAAAAAGAAATTCCCACAGGATCGTTAATTGTGCAACTTGGCGGTCCTGCCATGCGCATCGGCCTCGGAGGCGGAGCCGCTTCCTCCCTAGCCTCGGGAAGCAACGACGAGGATCTCGACTTCAACTCCGTCCAGCGCGGTAATGCCGAAATGCAACGTCGTTGCCAGGAGATCATCAACGCCTGCGTTGCCATGGGACCGCAAAACCCCATCCTCTCGATCCACGACATTGGTGCTGGCGGTCTCTCCAATGGTTGCCCCGAGCTTGTCGAAAAAACTGGCGGTCATTTTACCCTTCGCGATATTCATAATGAAGAGCCTTCCATGTCGCCCATGGAAATTTGGTGTTGCGAAGCGCAAGAGCGCTATGTGCTAGCCATCGCTCCAGAAAATCGTGATCATTTCGAAAAGCTCTGCAAACGTGAACGCTGCCCCGTTGCCTTCATCGGGGTTGCCTTGAGCGATCATCGCCTCGTCCTCGAGGATTCGCACTTCAACGACAACCCTATCGACATGAACATCGATGTGCTGCTCGGCAAGCCGCCACGCATGACACGCAACGTGACCCACGTTGAAAGGACAATTCCCCCTGTTACTTTCAAAAACGTTCCCACGGTCGAAGCCGCACTAGAACGCGTGCTTCGACATCCGGCCGTTGCTGACAAGACCTTCCTCATCACCATCACGGATCGTACGGTCACGGGCATGGTGCACCGCGACCAGTTCTGCGGTCCTTACCAGCTCCCTGTCGCCGACAACGCAATTACAACAACCGGCTACCTTGAGACAACCGGTGCCGCCATGGCCTGCGGCGAGCGCACACCCGTCGCCGTGTCCAACGGACCTGCATCTGGCCGCTTAGCCGTAACCGAAGCCGTGCTCAACATCGCAACGGCCGCCGTTGGTGATATGGGTCGCATCAAACTCTCTGCTAACTGGATGTGCGCCTGTGGCGAAGCCGGTGAAGATGCAAAACTCTTCGACACCGTCAAAGCTGTGGCCATAGATTTCTGCCCTACCCTTGGGCTCTCCATCCCCGTCGGAAAAGACTCACTTTCCATGAGAACGCTCTGGAACGACCCCGACACGGGCAAAGAACACCGCCAAGTTTCTCCGCTTTCACTCATTGTCAGTGCTTTTGCACCGGTCAACGATGTGACTCTTTCCGTTACGCCCGATCTGAAAAACGCCCCTTCGACGCTGCTTCTTGCTGATCTCTCGCGTGGGCAAAAGCGTCTTGGAGGCAGCATCCTCGCGCAAACATGGAATCTCTCCGGCGGCGACGTTCCAGACATGGACGATGCCAGCGTTTTGCTGATATTTTTCACAACACTTCAGTCCCTTCTCGCTCAAAAAAAAGTTCTAGCCGCACATGATCGTTCCGACGGCGGCCTCGCCGTTACGCTTTCCGAGATGTGCATTTCTGGTGCTCGTGGCAGTGTCATTACCCTGCCATACGCAGAAGATGCCACACGTGAGCTTGCCGCTTTATTTTGCGAAGAACCGGGCATGGTGATGCAGGTCGCTGATGCGGATGCCGATGCCGTGGTCAAAGCCTTTGCCGATGCTGGACTGGCCGATGTCGTCAGCATTATCGGAACCGTGACGGACAAAAAGTCCCTCTGCGTTTCCTTTGGCAACACCCCCACGCTCGACATGCCGCTTGCGAAGATCCGATCCCTCTGGTCCGAAAACTCCATCCGGATGCGCGCTTTGCGCGACAATCCTGTCTGTGCTCAACAGGAGCGTGAAAATGCCGCAGACGATCAGGATCCCGGCTTGAACTTCAAACTCACTTACGAGCCCGATCACGTTCCCTTCATTAAAAACTCGGCTGTCCATCCGAGGGTTGCAGTTCTGCGCGAACAAGGTATTAATGGTCATGTTGAAATGGCTGCGGCCTTCACGCTTGCTGGCTTTGAGGCCGTTGATGTTCATACCACGGATTTGCACAGCGGAGCCGTAGACATGGCAACGTTCAAGGGTGCTGTGGCTTGTGGCGGTTTCAGCTACGGTGACGTTCTGGGTGCCGGTTCCGGCTGGGCTCGTTCGATTCTTTACAACAACAAGCTCCGCGACATGTTCGCTTCGTTCTTCGGTCGCAGCGACACCTTTACCTTGGGAGTCTGCAACGGCTGCCAGATGGTATCACAGCTTAAGGATATCATCCCCGGTGCTGAAGACTGGCCGCGCTTTGTGAATAACATCTCCGAGCAGTTTGAGGCTCGCGTCTGTACGCTTGAGGTTCTGAAATCTCCTTCAGTGCTACTCAGCGACATGGTCGGATCACGGATTCCAATTCCCGTCGCGCACGGTGAAGGTTTTGCCAAGTTTGAATCGCCAGCGATGCGCGAGCACTTGCTTTCCTCCTCGTGCACCCCCTTACGGTTCGTTGACAACACTGGCAAAGCAACGGAACGGTATCCATTCAACCCAAATGGATCCGAAGGCGGTCTCACTAGCTTCACTACAAAGGATGGACGTGTGCTCATTATGATGCCACATCCCGAACGTGGCTTCCGTTCTGTACAGCTTTCTTATCGCCCGGCCAATCTTTTTATGGGCGAAGCAGGCCCTTGGATGCGCATGTTCCACAACGCTCGTGCATTCGTGTTGTAAATGAAAGCATTTACTCTTTAAATCCTCGTACAGTTCTGATAAACTTCGCATTTGCAATTATTTACAGCAAAAAGCAAAGAAAATCAGAACAAATGAGTTTTATTTCACTAGATAGGCCGTTGGCCGTTTTCGATATTGAGGCTACGGGGCTGAATCCGCGGACCGATCGGATTATCGAGATTTCCGTTGTCAAGGTTTTGGTCAATGGCGAGCGCATCACGCGAACTTGGCTGATTAATCCTAGCGTCCCAATCCCTCTCGAAACCATTGCTATACACGGCATCTCTGACGATTTGGTGAAGCATTGTCCAAAATTCGACGAGATTGCGAATGAACTTTTCGAGTTCTTCCGTGGGTGCGATTTGGGTGGATTCGGCATGGGCCGCTTCGATATCCCGATGCTTGAGGAAGAATTTATTCGCGCCGGAAGGTTCTTTGACGCGAATGGTCGGAGACAGTTTGATGCGCAGCGAATCTTTCATAAACGCGAGCCGCGCGATCTCACCGCCGCTGTGAAGTTCTACTGCGGCGAAGATCTGGAGGGCGCACATGGCGCCGAGGCGGATGCTCTGGCTACACTCCAGGTTCTTGAGGGGCAGTTCAGTAAGTACGCAGATCTTCCTACTGATCCTGACGAGTTGGACAAAATGATCAACGAACGCGATCCATTTAATCTTGATCGGGATGGGAAGCTGCGCTGGCTTGATGACGAAATTGTCATCAACTTTGGCAAGAAAAAAGGAGCAAAGATTCGAGACCTCGTTCTAGAAGATCCAAACTTCTTAAAATGGATTATTCGCAGTGATTTTGCACGCGATACCAAAGAAATCATTGAGGATGCACTCGCAGGCAAGTGGCCAAAACCGCCCACGGTTACACCCTCGAGCAAACCCGCTGATATACAACTCTGACTTAGGACCGAGGATTAGAATCCAATTGTAATTTAGGAAACTGGAGATTCAATGAAATGGCAACGTATAGATTGGTAATTGAAGAAGGTTTTCAAAAAGGCCAGGTTTTTGACGTTAAGCCGGAAGGGACGAGCATAGGTCGTTCATCGCAGAACAATCTGCCGATTTCAGACGAAGAACTTTCACGTCATCATTGCAGAATCTATTTTCTGGGAGATGACCCTTGGGTTTCGGATCTCGCGACACTGAATGGAACCCAAGTGAACGGCGAAACGATCAGTGAAGCTGTTAAACTTAAAGCTGGTGATACCATTTCGATCGGTGACACGGTTCTAAAGTTTCTCGACGAAACGAGTCCAATTCCTGTCATCCCCGCTGACACAGTGCTCCCCAAAGCTAGTGTAGCCTCAGTGGCTGCCACAATAAATCCGAGTGCCGAAAAAATTGACCTTGGATTTTCCGGAGTTGAAGCTGCTGGCGATGAACATGCATCGGCATCGATGAAGAAAACGCTAACGTGGGCGCTTGTCGCTTTTCTGCTGATCTGTATCGCCGCGATTTCCATGAAGATTTTGATGAACAATACGAATGTCGTAAGCACCGGCCTCACGGTTATCAAAGAGCCAGTCAAGCAGACACTCGATATTCGCTATACGAAGCTTGAGGGGGATGGTCAAAACGTCTTCCGATACGAACTGAACCTCACAAGCGATGGCTCGCTCTCCGTTTCCATCGACGATCTCAGTCAGGGAAGGCACGTAAATAAAGTTTCCGAAAAACCGATCGACGATGAAATGAAGCGCGAAATTATTCGTAAGTTTGAACGAGCAGGTTTTTATACGATGGATGATCTCTACGAAGGCATACCCCGCGCCAACACGTGGAACACCTATAAACTGATGGCCACCATTGACGGCGTAGCGAAGACGATCTCAGTTCGCAATCGAATTGAACCTGCGGCATTCAAGTCCTTGCGCGAAGAAATCGAGACCTTCGGGCGCACCGAACTCGGACTCTGGGCCATCGAGTTCTCCAGCGAGAAACTTCTCGAACTTGCTAAAGAGAGCCAACTTATCGCTCAAAAACTCTACGACGAGAGAGAAATTACGCGCGATAATTTGTTTAAAGCGATTCGTAGCTTCAAGTCTTGCATCGCCTATCTCGAAACTCTCGAGCCGAAACCAGAGTTCTATAATGATGCCGTTAATTCTCTTTCCTCTGCCCAAGTCGATCTTGAAACGATTTATAAGGAAAAGAACTGGCAGGCTGACCACGCAATCAATACAAAAAACTGGGACTCTGCAGCGCAGATTCTCAGAGAACTCATGGAAATCATTCCCGACAGGACTGACGGTCGTAACCGCGACACCGAGAGAAGGTTGCTTGATGTCGAGTCCAGAATCAAAAAATCGAGGAAATAGAAAACATGAAGAAAAAAACTTTCAATTGGGTCAGGTTGGCTATCGTTGCCGGCATCTTCACGAGCTTCCAGAACACAGCCGTTGCCGCGAAAGCAGAACCTATTCTTCTCCAACAAGTAACCATCACTTCAGATCCCGTTGCAGCTTCTGTGACTCTTGACGGCATGCAGATGGGGACAACACCCTTCAGCACGTCGCTAGCTCCTGGCCGCCACTTGGTCATGGTGAGTCAAAAAGATTATGAATCGTCCTACCGAACCTTTGAACTTGGTGCCGTGTCGGTGGTAGAGCACTTCAAACTACAGCCGGTGACGAGTGCGGTATTGATTCTCTCCGACCCACCAGGAGCGACGGTTACTCGAGATGGTGCCACCGCAGGCATCACGCCTCTGCTCCTGCCTGAAGTTGCTGTAGGGAGGTACCGGATCGATATTGCTTTAACGGGCTACAAGCCACAACAAGTAGAGCTGAACATTGCAGGCAGTACACCGCAGCGCATCAACGCCAACTTGGTGAGTTCGTCGGCAACACTTGATGTCACCTCAATACCCGAGAAAGCTTCGGTAACCGTTAACGGCATCTATCGTGGCGTTACACCCATCAAAGTAGATAAGATTCAAGAAGGCCAAAGTGTTCTCGAGGTGGTGGCAGATGGCTATGCACCTTACAAAGAACAGCTCCAGCTTGCCGCAGGCGAAATCTTCGCCGTCCATGCACCGCTTCTCGCATTACCTTCTAAACTATCCATCGTCTCAATTCCTGACGGTGCTAGAGTCTATGTTGAAAATCAATTCAAGGGAGAAACGCCCCTCGAACTCGACAAGATAAGTGCCGGTTCCTATCGGATTCGCGTTGAAAAAGACGGATTCGAACTGATGGCGCGAACCATTGATGTGGCGAATAACGAAACTGTAACTGAAGAATTTCGAATGACCACCAATGTCGGTAGCCTGCGAATTGTGACCTCACCAGCCGATGTCTCCATCTTCATTGCCGGCAAGCTCGTTGGCAAAACCATCGCCGGGACAAATGCAACCGACCAAATTTCCAATCCTCTTGAGATTCCGGGTCTTCCTATTGGTGAAGCCGAAATTGTATTCCAACGTCAAGGCTATTCAGAAGTTCGGCGCAAAGTAACAATCAACCGAGATGAGGTTTCGGTGGTTGAGACCACGAAGTTGTCAAGACTGTTTGTGCCCGATGTGGAGGTGAAAACAGGAGTCGGAACCTACACGGGGGGTTACATCAGCAAAAGCGATGAGTTTTATCGACTCGAAACCTCTCCCGGTGTAATCCAATCCTTCCCGACAAAGGACATTACAAGAATTCGTCTTATCCGCGCTGGCAATGTGGTAGATGATCATGCGAAATAGGTTGAAACCGTTATTGAGAGCAGATTACGAATAAGCTGGAGGATTTTCAAATGTTCACGGAACTGAAGAGACGGGTATTTGAAGCCAACCTAGCACTGGTTAAAAATGGACTTGTCATCATCACCTGGGGCAACGCTTCTGGAATCGACCGGGAGCGCGGTGTCATTGCCATTAAGCCCAGCGGACTTGCCTACGCTCAAATGACGATGGAAGATATGGTGCTCGTGGATTTAGAAGGAAACCGTATCGGGGGTGGCATGCGTCCCTCCTCCGACCTCCCGTCACATCTCGAACTCTACAAAGCTTGGCCCGATGTCGGTGGCATTGTCCATACCCACGCACCTTATACTACCTCGTTTGCTCAGGCCGAGAAACCGATCCCGTGCTTGGGTACAACCCATGCAGACCACTTTCACGGCGAAGTTCCTTGTACGCGTCAGTTGACCACAGAGGAAGTTGAAAATGACTACGAACGTAATACTGGAAGCGTGATCGTAGAGCGTTTTATAAAACTTGATCCTGTAGCTATTCCAGGCGTATTGGTCGCTGGACATGCTCCGTTCGTCTGGGGCCCCAATCCAGAGAAGGCCGTTGAAAACAGCGTTGCTCTGGAACAAATCGCCCAGATGGCCATCCTCACTCGAATCCTTTCGCCTGATCAAGAAGCCATTCCACAATACGTGAACGACAAGCACTATTTCCGCAAGCATGGTGCAACCGCCTATTACGGACAGAAATGAGAATCAGATGGATTCAGAAGTCAGAATACAGAATTCAGAATTGGTTCCCAACGATCTGCGCATAATTCGGATGCTGGCATTCAACTTGCTGCTCGTACTCTGCTTAGCCCTCTTGTCGCCAGCACCGACACTGGCAGCGTCGATCATTGCCATTCGTAGCGAGCAAAGCTCGCTACCGGAGTCGATTCGGCGTGAAGCCTACGCTGCGATCGACCGCTCGCGGATGACGCTGCTTGCTCTCGGTCATCGCAACGGCCTCTGGATGTTGCAGAATGGCTCTGGCACAATTTTTCCTGCCCTCGCCTTTTGTGACCCCAAGCCAGAATTACAGGCAGAGGTTGTTGCCCTTTCAGTCACCACATCCCTGAAACAAATCGAGATCAATCTTTCAAAGCCATGGAGCCAGGCTCAGGCGATGGAGGCCGCTTATACTGTGCTTGCAGAGATGATGAGCTGCCACCAAGCCATCGAAGAACCCCGTATACTAACACGATTGACGCGTGTGCAACGCTCTGCGCTGAAAAACACAGATTCAGCATTACTGCTCATGGCACTTGAAGCTAACGGGATTCCGGTGGACGGAGACTGGCAGGCGATTGTCAACAACTTGCGACTCTCTTCTGAATCAGATGTGACATCCGTGGCGATCGCGGCTATCGGACGACTCAAGTCAAGAACACAAACTTTTGGTCGCCCTCGCGAGGATGTTCTCGCACATGTGCGATGGATAGCCCGAAAAATTACTCTTGGTGAAGAGAAACGTTTATCTGCCAATCCTGATTTGTTGACACCAGAAGCAGCTTTTTTCATCACCGTTCTTGCCTCTCAACTTCCTCGGCAAATCCTAGCGAAAGATTCAACCCTCCTCCCCTACAATTGGCGCAATCATCTCGCCAATCGGCTCATTGCACAGCAACGCAAAGACCCTGCCACCGGGCTGGACTATTGGGATACCGCCGCCACGCCTTCGCCAAATTCGGATTCCGCCCTGTGGGCAACAACCTACGCGGTCATGACCCTCATCATTCTCGCTGAGTAGAAAAATTCCACTGGGGCCAACAACAGGAGAAACGAACTAAACAAGCGCAATGGTAACCCCTTGCGGCATTCTCTAATTAATAATTCGTAATTTTCTCTCATTCCCCCCAGTGCGTTCCGAGCAGCGTGTCAGAAGCGAGGGCAAACGGATACAGGTAGACTTGCAACGAGGAGAGACCGGATGCCGCCTGAAGGCTGAGCGGCCGGATGATCCAGAGAAATACCACAATATAGAGAGCGAGCACGGAAGCGATGATCAAAACACGGCGTCCGAACAGTTTTAACGCATCCGCCCAAAGTTCATTCACACTCGGTACAAAATCGGGAAGTTGATCCTCAACCCACAGATCGCTTAACTTGGCCACACTGTCCATCGCGAAGTCATGAATCGAGCGTTTCATCTTTGTCGAAAACACAGGATTCTGAACAAACCGGATAACCCGAAGCGAAACGGCCTCCTCAATCGGTCGTTGATAGCGATCAAGAACAGACATGGCTACCGTCTTTTTGAAATCGCCTTTCTGACGATAATGCCGGAAAGCCTTCTTTGCCGTAGAATAATATTGACGAGCCTGCAGAATAAAAAGGCAGTTGTAGACGAATGCCGCGATCAGCACGAGAGAGCCAGCTACCAAAGCCAATCGGTTTTCAGGAAAGACGAGTAAAATCAGAAGCGCAAGCACAAATGCCACCAACCCGATACCATAGCCAATGACGAGATCCCGAACGGTCTTATTGATCCCCGCTTCTATCGTATCGAGAACCGTTGTCCGTATCGCCTTTTTTACGGAAGCAAGAATTTCTGGAAGTATCAGCACGGCCGCTGACGCAGTTGCCAGAGCCGTCGCTCCGAGGGCTGCTACTTTTTTCCAGTTAACGCTCATTTTTCTGCGCTATGCCCCCATGACTTCCAGATGAATCAAGTCTGTATTCTTGCACCATCACTTGGGATTGCTACGCCCTTGCTTCCACTGCTGGTAGTCTTCTATCTCTTTAGCAAAGCCCAGCGTCACGAATCCAAAAACGCCGATATCGTCAAGAAAACCGATTCCGGGAATGAAATCAGGAATAACGTCAATTGGAGCAATTAAGTACGCGATGGCAAACCCGACACCCGCAATCAACTTCCACGGGCATTTATAATCCCCGCGGCGATAATCAACAAGGATATTCCAGAGAATTTTAAAATCTCCGACAAGTTTTCCAAGATGCTTCGATTTCTGCTTCGCCGTTGCCTCTTTCTCGAACAAATCATTGAAGTCATCCTTGGAAAAGTTTTTCGTCCCGTACTGATAGGACTCCTTAACCCGCTCCTCTTCCTCTTTTGACATTTTTTTCATCATCACTCCTTTCGCGTTATGATTAACCAAATTCTACCCTTATCCATATCCTCATTCTTCTCAAGCCTCTGAATTCATGAGAATATTAACATGTGTTCTGTTTGCGGACAATTGAAAACAACATAAAGAATAACCGGAACGAATCCGAGACAATCCTGTCTCGGCTATGGTTGGTTGGGGCCCGACAGGATTGTCGGGGCTACCCTACTCTACCCCGTATCAATAATTAAACAGGTCTACCATGTGATAACTTTCACCGGTAGCCTTGTTCAGAGCATTGAGCACAATATTCTTCGTCCGGACCGTCAATCGACGTCCTTTAACCGCCCGGTTTACCATCTTGTGGTTCATCTGAACCGCGGAGGCCACAACCAGATCATGCGGAGCAAGCTCGTGCTTAATCATCAAAGCGGCAATCGGCTGTTCTCCATGATTTCTTTCAAGGCGGTCAACGTTTTCTATTTCATCTGTCATGGACGGAATGCTAGCAAAACGAGACGCATAAGTCAGCAAAATCCTTAACCGTGTCGGGGGGATAGCAAAACTGGACACCTGTGGTTAGCAAAACTGGACTATGGTGGTGGTTAGCAAAACGGGACAGAGAGTTGAAGCGATGAATTTATACTGCAAGCGTGTAAGAAACTGTCATGCGTGTCTTTACGACCGCCTCCTAGATCTGAACACAGAGATGCATCTGGGCGTCACGACAACAATGAGAGCCAATAGAAGAACGCTTCCGTGGTGATGACCAAAACTGGACAAGATTGGCTGACTACTATCAATGCCCATAGCATAAAAACACAACAATTATGATTCCAGGGTTAGGAATATGAATGAACTTGTCCAGTTTTGCTCACCACAAAAATTCCTGTTTTGAAAACCACACTACAGCAAAATCCTTAACCGGCACCTTAGTGATCGCAAACGTTGGCACCGGACTTCAATGCACCTTCAAAAAGACTGGCAATCAACACTTCCGGTGCTGCCGAAGGAAGACCGACCATCACCTCGATGTTCTGCTCCGTAAAGAGGTTCTGCGCACGCTGGCCTATGCCACCGGCCAAAATCATGCCCACACCGAGCTCACCAAGCCATGCAGGTAGCACGCCAGGCTCATGAGGAGGTGGCGTCACGTCTTTGCGTCCGAGAATTTTCTTCTCGTCAAGATCGACATCCAGCAGCGCAAATTGCCCGCAATGTCCAAAATGCATGCAGAGTGCTCCATCGATCAGCGGTACGGCTACTTTGAGTTTTCCAGTTTTGTTGTTCATTTTTGTCCTTATTGGTTTGATTCTATTGCTTGTTATTTTTAGTGTTTTGAAGTGTTTGCCAGACTTTGCGGATGTCTTCCGCGCAATCCGCATCAATTTCGATAACTGCTTTCGACTGAATCTGTGCCGCAGTGACAGCACTATCGTATCGGACCCGTCCCGCCACACGAGCCCCCATAGATTCTGCTTTCTTTTCGATGCGCTCCGTAACCTCGGGGTTAATGTCCCACTTGTTTACGCAAACCCATGCCGGCACCTCAAAATGATGTGCCAACGCTAAGACGCGCTCAAGGTCGTGTTCACCCGCGACCGTCGGCTCTGTCACCACGAGAACTTCGGACGCACCAGTAATAGAGGCAATGACGGCGCAACCAATTCCCGGAGGCCCATCCGTGATAATCATCGACTGTTGACGTCTCTCCGCCAGCTTACGGGTTTCGCTTCTGACAAGTGAAACGAGTTTGCCAGAATTCTCTCCGCCAGCGGACAGCTTTGCATGTACCATCGAGCCGCAACGCGTATCGGAAACCATCCACTTTCCACAAAGGCGGTCTGGGAAATCGATAGCCTTAACAGGACAGAAACGCACACAAACTCCGCAACCTTCGCAAGCCGTAGGTTCAATCTTGTAAACCTTGCGTCCCGTCTCGTCTGTCGTGTGTTGCACTGCACCAAATCGACAAAGCTCCTCACAGAGTCCACACGTTGTACAAGCTTCACTTCGTATGATCGCCTCGCGTCCGCTGATGAAGTCATGCGTTTGAAGGATCTCGGGCACCAGCACGAGATGTAAGTCCGCCGCATCGACGTCGCAGTCGGCAAGGATTGCCTCGCCTTCAGCCAAAACGGCAAAAGAGGCAGTGATGCTTGTCTTTCCGGTTCCACCTTTGCCACTGATGACAACAAGCTCTCTTATTTCGCTACTCATTTTTAATTCCAATCTCTTCTCGAAAGCAAGTTCACGAGGCATCACCAGTCGCCTGGCTTTTTATCGCCGCAAACAAACTAGTAAACACGGCTTCGTATTCCGGCAGTGCATCCACGGCAAGCTCGCCTCTTGAATACGCCTCGGCAATACGCCTATCATCGGGAATTTCTGCAAGCAGGTATATCCCCTCTTTTGCGCAGTAATCCTGAACTCGTTGGTCTCCGCTTCCAGCTCGGTTGACAACCACGCCAAACGGTAACTTTAGTTCTCGGGCCAGATCAATCGCCAACTTCAAATCATTCAAGCCAAAGGGAGTCGGTTCTGTTACCAGCACCACGTAGTCGCTTCCTCGCAATGTTGCCACGACTGGGCACGCAGTTCCTGGAGGGGCATCGAAAATCGCATCTCGACTCCGATCTATTTTCGATTTCACAGCGTTGATAACTGGGGAGGCCATCGCCCCACCAACGTTCAGACGTCCCTGGATAAGCGTCACATCGCCACTCTTCAGCGTCTCAATGACACCCACCTTCCTATGAACTTCTGTCATCGCCTTCTGTGGGCAAATGCGAATGCACCCACCGCAACCGTGGCAGAGTTCCGGGAAAACAAGGACTTTTGTACCCAGAACGGCCAAAGCCTTATACTCACAGAAATTACTGCACGCCTTGCAACCATCGCAGAGCAACTCGTCGATCTCGGGAATCGGTTGTGTCACCTCCTCCGGCTCTCCAACAAATTCACCATGGAGAAATAGACCCGCATTCGGCTCCTCAACATCACAGTCAAACAAGACACTCGAATCGCCTGCAATACGGGCGAGATTTGCGGATACCGTTGTCTTGCCAGTTCCGCCCTTTCCTGATGCAATTGCTATGATCCTAAAAGCGTAGGTTGACTTACCTCAATTCGAGCAATCGCCTCAGTGGTAACAGGATACCGCTGTTGTGTTCAACTGTCGCGCAGTTGAACACTCTTCTTGCAACGTGTTGCCGCTGAGGCGATTGCAATGCGCGAAGTTGTCAACCTACGCTTTTAGGATGATCATGGTATTACGCCCAGTGACCTTCGACATCCGCTGATTTACTTTCGACCAACTCACCAGCCAAATATTGTTTCAACGCCTCCTGAACAGTTGGTGCCTCGCAAGGATAGACCTTGATTCCTGCTGCCGACAAAACTTTGAACGCCTTGGGTCCGCAATGTCCGCTAACCAGTGCTTGCGCTCCAGACTCTGCCACATTTTGCGCCGACTGAATGCCGGCACCTTGCGCTGCATTCAGATTCTGTGTGTTATCCACACGCGTAAACACTTCACACGCTGTGTCGTAAATCAAGAATTTCGGTGCCCGACCAAAACGCTTGTCAAGCGGTGCGAACGCATCCGTACCCGATGTTGAAAATGCTACTTTCATTTTTACTACTCTTTTCTTTGTTATTTTGGGTAGGACTTTTCGGCTCTACCTTCGCTGGTACGTGCCCATCTGGGCTTACCTGTGGCTAAAAATTGGTTCCTGAAGCCGCGACCGAAGCCGCCTGCTGCACGTCCCATGCCGCGTCCGAGACCGCAACCAAAACCACCTAACGCACGGCCTAAGCCACGACCCATTCCACGGCCGCCACCAAAAGCTAAATTGCCTAATTCTGATGTAGCGTTGCCTGCGCAGCCACCTGCCGCGCGTCCTGTCATTGGACCCACTCCTGCGGGACCTGTTTTATCTCCTCTTGGCATAATATGCCTCCTTTTGTTTTGCGCTCAACATTCTTTTTAAAGTTGCGGTAGCGTTCGTGAAATCCGATTGTTGAGCAAATTATCGAATTCAAGAAACGAGCGCTCCGCATCAATTATTCTTGTCGCTCTTCGCGAAAACGTGCACGTCTGCCTCTTCCACCGCCGCAACCGCGCCGCCTTCCGCAGCAGCCCGGCATCGTGAAAGCGAAGCGAGTAATATCGCCATCCGTAAGCACCTTTATAATTTCGTCCATATCTCCGCAGACAAAAGAAACAAGGGTAATTCCTGAATCAGTCAGCGCACCTTGGAATGGCGTGGAAATCGCACCGCAAACCAATGTCTTCACACCGTTATCGATCAACCACTGGATCATCCCGCCAATACCATTATCTTGAATGCTCCCCGTGCTTTTTGAGAGTGCCATTTTCTGACCGTTATCAACCATCAAAAAATCTCTTGCCGTATCAAATACGGGAGCGATACGTTGTTCGTAAACTGAGATGGCTGTTTTCATGGCTTCTCTTAATACATGAGCCGTGCCATCTTGACGACATTATTTTATTTTCATTGTAAACCACGTCACAATAACAACTTATTTCTACACAACAGCATTCCATCCAAAACGACAACGCTGCACAAGTGCGACTCACACCCACAATGCAAGTCGCACTAATGCAACATATTGGAAAAAGATTCACCACGGAGGTCTGGAGGCACGGAGGTTTTGATCAGGATTTGACGGATCGGTCTGATCTCTTCGATTTGTCTGACCCGTCGTCTGACGGGTCTTATCCTTCATCTCTCATCCTTCTGTCCTGCGACACGGTAGTGGCGCAAAATCCTCTTAATCCACGTATAAAATTCTTTCTGCGAAGATATCAACGTGGATTATTCCGAGGACTACCGCCTCGGGGTTTCCTTCTTCAAATAATCTTCTTCCGTGATTTCCGCTTTCCGTGGTTAAAACTTTCCGGCGAATCTCCGCGACGGGGCAATCGAAAACTACTCCGGCTCCCTACTCCCAAGCGAAGTGCCCAGCCCCCCTCTACTCACTCAGCAAAAACGCTGTTAGCTCTCATCAATATTTTCGATATGTTCATTCCACTAACTAGGTTTTCGTTTCGTATGTGCCAGACCATGAACCATCGACCGACCATGGACAAAGTCCATCAGACATCCATAATGCATAATTCTCCCCTTCACTGCATCCGGTTAATCTTGTCATCTTGACTAAAACGACCAGAGAGGCTCCGTGCCTCAGTGACTCAGTGGTGAACCAACTCGACAAAGCTTGCGACAAATAAGAGAAACTCTCGCCATTACAGAAGCTGCTCAGCACCAGGAAAAAACTTTTCGGCACGCAAAGCTAAGGCTGCATGACCGGGATGCTTTTCGGAATTCCACTTTTTCATGCTCTCAAACATCTTCTATCCCGAGCGAACGGATTCTACGGAAGAGCGTGGCACGGTGAATACCCAGTTCTTTGGCTGAGGCGGTTCTGTTTCCGTTGTGCTTTTGCAGTGTCGTTCGAATCGCCTGTGCATCCACAACGGCGCGTGCCTCGCGCAAATCCGTGCCGCTTGATATTCTGTTTGAAGCCGCAACACCTGTCAGCTCCGGTGGTAAATGCTCGATGCCGATTTTGCTGCCGGTACAAAGAATGAAAGCATGCTCAATAGCATTTTCAAGTTCACGAATATTCCCCGGCCAATTATGCGCCATGAGAAGTGACAGCGCTTCAGGAGTTACCCGTTGAACTTTTCGACTTTGCAGTCGATTGAAACGCACAATAAACTGCTCCACAAGAAGTGGAATATCTTCTTTGCGTCGACGTAAAGGCGGAAGCTCCACACGCACCACGTTGACCCGGTAATACAGATCCTCTCGGAACCTGCCTTCTTTGCACAGTTCCATCAAATCGCGGTTCGTCGCCACCACAATCCGAACGTCAGCTTTCTCAGTGCGTGTTGAGCCCAGTGGTTCGTACTCTCGTTCTTGGAGCACTCGCAGGAGTCGCACCTGCAGCGCAGGGCTAATTTCTCCAATTTCATCGAGAAAGAGCGTTCCACCCTTGGCGAGCGCAAAACGTCCAAGCTTATCCTTTTTCGCATCCGTAAAAGCACCGGCTTTGTAGCCAAACAATTCAGACTCTAGCAAGGCATCGGGAAGAGCACCGCAGTTCACAGCAACAAAGGGGCCCTGTTTACGCGGACTCAGCTCATGAACTGTTCGTGCGATAAGCTCTTTCCCCGTTCCCGTATCGCCCTGCACCAGAACCGTACTCGGACTTGCCGCGATAGCAGGCAGCACTTCAAAAAGTCTTTGCATGACAGGACTTCGGCTGGTGAGTCCGCCAACATGGAATCGGCCTTCTAACTCTTCCCGTAAAGCTTCCAACTCTGACAGATCGCGGAAAACTTCGGCACCGCCGATAACATGCCCCTTCGAATCCTTGAGCACAGCCGTCGAAATTCCCACAGGAATTCGCTCCCCGTCTGCATTGATAATGTAAGCCGATTTACCGACGGTGGGCTTGCCCGTCATCAAGGTCTTCTGTAAGGCGCAATCCGCGCCGCAGAGGCTGGAACGGAAAACCTCAGCACAACGACGTCCCATAGCCTCTTCCCGCGGCACGCCAGTAATGATCTCGGCGGCGCGGTTGAAGGAGGTAATGCGCCATTCTGAATCGACGGTAAAAACACCGTCGGAAATGCTTTCGAAAATCGCATCCGTAGTGGCGTGTTCGTCTGGTGTTTTGTTTATGTCGTTCCGTTTCATTTTACTTGACACGATCATCGGCCAACAGTCGCTGGTAACTCAGATCGATTGCGAGTGCTCCGAGCGGAGCTGTTATCAAAATAGAGATCACGGCAACGGTCAGCACGAGTTGACCGCACGGGAGTCCCATGCCCAATGGGATCGCGCCAATCGCAGCTTGGACAGTCGCCTTCGGCACGTATGCCATCATACAGAACAACCGCTCGCCTCGATTCAGGGAAGAACCCACGAGGCACAGCCAGACACCGAACATCCTAAAGACCAGTGCGCCGATGACCAGTATCACGATGGCAGGACCGGCAGCCAGCGCATAGCGGATGTCAACCGTGGCTCCCACCAGAACAAAGAGAAGAATTTCTGCCGCAACCCAGAGTTTCGAAAACTTGCCAGAAAGTCTTTTAGCAAGGACTTCGTACTGCTTCAAAATCACAAGACCAACACAGACAATCGCGACAAGCCCCGAAAACGGCATGACCGCTACTTTTTCCAATGAAATGAGAAGGAACGAAAGACTTAGGAAAATCATGACCTTGGCCGTGTCGCGTATGTGGAAGTGTCGGAACCCTGCCACAAGAGCTAGACCCACTCCAGCACCAAGCATTCCACCAGCAATAACCGAAACGGGTATTTGCAAAAGCTGAGCCGCGCCGACACCCTTACCCGTAGCCATCGCAATAAACGAGCTGAAAAGAACAATGACGTAGATGTCATCTGCTGAAGCCCCGGCCATAATCAACTGCGGAATGCTCTTCCGTTTCCCATAACCCCCTTCCATGAGGCCGAGCATTCGAGGAACGATGACTGCAGGGGAAACCGCTGCGATGACAGCTCCTACAATTGCTGCGTCGAGAACAGATATGCTTAAAAGTAGGGGTGCCAGCACCACGACACCTATAATTTCGAGCGTCGCTGGGAGCCAACACATCAGAAACGCAGGTCGTCCCACCTTCTTTAAGTCAGCGAGATCCAGCGTCAGTCCAACGCGTGACAAAATAATGACGAGAGCGAGTTGCCGCAGATCTGGCGAGACAAGGAGAATCGATTTATCCAGAATATCAAATGCAAAGGGACCAGCAGCAATGCCCACAATGAGCATACCCAGCAAACTCGGCAACTTGATCTTGCCGAACAGATACGCAGAAAACATCCCTGCAAGAAAAATAATGGCTAAACTGGTGAGCATGCTTGTGTCTTCTCCTCAATTACTTAAAACTAAAACGTTTTTAACTGCCCGTACAGATCCCAGATGGCCTGTAGGGATGACTTCATCAATACCAACGTTCCCCAGGTGACCAATGCGAGAACAACTGTCCAAATGACTTTCGACACCGTGGTCATCCGGGGGTGCCACCAGATCAGCGGAAGCATAAGGGGACCGACGCAAAGTGCGCATAAAACGATAAATGATGTTTTAAAATAATATGGGAGTGCTGGAACAGCCGGTAACGTTGGTGGCAGCGTAGCGACTCTGCCATCGAGAAACTCACCACAGTGCTTACACTTAATGGCTTCATCTTGAATCTCTTCTGCACAAAACGGACACTTTTTCATTTTACCCCTCCGTGTTAATCGATAGCGAGAAACGCCTCTCATCGAAACGTGAGTATGGTATCACATTCGCCTATCTAGAAAAAGCTTTTGCACCTCTCAACTCGCCCTCTCAACTCGCCCCACAACATTCGCCCGTCGCAGCTTCGCGTGAGACCTTCAGATCACTTCAAACGCTTGTAGGCTTCGTCATAGAAGGGTCGCGACGATTCGGTAATGCGGCCAAATCCAAAAAGCCGCGCCGTCTCCGTATAAATCGCCTCTTGCGGGATGCCGTGAAAACGGTTGATCAAACACGACATTGCATTTTTTATTTCTTCCACGGGAATCTGCTTGATCGTCCTCCGAGATTCATCAGACGTCCCTGAAACACGGTAAAACTTATACTCATCAGGCATCATTCCTTCCGGCCAGAACACGCGTTCGCCCAACTGCTTTGTGGTTTTAAGCGTCTGCGGAACCGAACGGTCAAGCACCACATTCATGGTGCTACCGATACGCGAAAAGCCCCACTCCCGAATGATGCGAGCACGCAACAGAGATTCCAAAATCGGCCCTTCCTCATTTATAAGACGACGCATCTGCTCCCCAATGATCTGGGGTCCGAACTGTAGATTAAAATTCGACTGACTCTTGGCATACCCATCAACAACGCGAGCAGGCTGATAAACCTTCTCGAATTCATTGGGCGTGTCACACGCGAAGGAAGGCTCGAACTTCGCCAGCTTTCCCGAAGCAAGCGAAGCGAACTTTTGCGCTCCAGCCGCAGGCGGCGGGAGTCCATTGACAGCAGCCTCAACTTCATCGAGTAGCCTACGTTCTGCCAGCTCGCGGTCGAACCACCAAGAAGCACTCCAGACGCGTACCAGTCGCCAGCCAAGCCCTTCGAGAACGAGCCGCCGAAGCTTGTCACGATCCCGCGCACTTGCCGTTTCAAAATATTGTTCGCCGTCACATTCAATGCCAACGACGTATCGACCTTCATCCTCTTTCGCCTTAATCGCCAAATCTATTCGATATCCCGAACATCCAATATGCTGATCGACCGCATACCCGTGGCAGCGTAGGAACTCTGCCACCTCGTCGCCGAAAAGATCGCTCGCTTCTGGAGCCGCACCACGTTGCCGAAACAGAACTTGATGATTGCCCTGCTCAGCATACTCTAGAAAACTCTTGAGATGGACAGCACCCGTGGCTTGCGTCCTGCCAATGTCAATCTGCGTTGATACAATGGAAGAAAATACAACTACCTTTTCCTTGGCGCGAGTTACAGCGACATTGAGCCGTCGCTCCCCTCCCGGACGATTGAGCGGGCCGAAGTTCATTGCAAAAGTACCGTTGGCATCCTTGCCATAACAAATGGAGAAGTAGATCGCATCGCGTTCGTCACCCTGCACGTTCTCAAGGTTCTTGACAAAGAAAGGTTCCTCAAGCTCCTCTGAGAAGAATTTTTCAATCTCAGGATGTTGGCGACGTTCTTCGTCCATCAAATCCTCAATAAGGCTCTGCTGCGCCTGACTAAAGGTCACAACGCCTGTCGACTTTCGAGCAAGCGCCGGATCGAGCAAACGTTCGACAACCGCCGCAACAATTCGCTCCGCTTCCTTGCGGTTCGTGCGCGTCTTCGACTTATCGTAAACGCCGTCTTCAACATGCTCAAAGCTGACACCAAGGTTTTTACTTTCGCGGACGGCGGACGGGAAGGTCATGAGACTATCGCCGTAGTAATTGTGGTTGCTAAATGCAATCAGGGATTCGTGCCGACTCCGGTAGTGCCAGAGCAGATGCAGATCGGGCACGCCTGAGGCTTTGCACTCATCGAGAATGCTCTCCAGCTCTTCAATATCGGAGTCGTCGATCTCCTCTTCCTCGGCAAGACGCTGGAAGAACGTCGTCGGAGGAAGCTGCTTCGGATCGCCCACGACCACCACTTGTTTTCCTCTCGCCATCGCGCCGATTGCATCCCATACCGTAATTTGCGACGCTTCGTCGAAAACAATGATGTCGAAATTCTTGCTCCCCGGTGGCAGGTACTGTGCCACGGAAAGCGGACTCATCAGCATACACGGTTTGAGCAGCGGTAAAATCGTTGGGATCGACTCCAGCAACGTACGTACAGGCTTATGGCGCGACTTCTTCTCGCATTCCCGTTTAAGGATACCCAGCTCGCTTGCCGAAGGGCACTCCCCGCTCCTTCCAAGCGGAAGTCGTTGTGAGAGTTTAGCGATGATCATGTTCTGGGCAAGCTTCTCTACCTCCGCATCGAGATGCGTAAACTTCTCAACAAGGCCATCCTGTGCATTGCCGAGAAAATTCCGCAACTCCGGCACCGTATCGATGACCTCGGAAATAAACCGTTCGTCGTAACGCTTGTCGATAGCAAGCGGCACATGTTCTAGTTCCAACTCCCCGCTTTCTACCGCCGCAACAACTGGCTGAAGATTGCAGTCGAGGCACCGCCTTCTGACCTGATTCCAAATGCACCACCGTCGCAAATGCAGCGCGTGGGAGAGTGTAAACCCTGCCACACGCTCCAAGGTAGCCACGACACCTTCGTCCGCAGGGCATGCCGTATCGTCCAAACAGACCGCAATTTTGAAAGCATCGCTGATGCGTTTGAATTCCGCGTAAGCATGACCATATCCTTGCATTTGCAGCGGCGTATAGCCACGTGTAGAGGCAGCGAGAACATCTCCTACTTTATCGCAGACCTGTGGCAGAGTCTCGACCCTGCCACGCGTGAGCTCGACCAGCACAGTGTGCAGCTCATTGGCTTTAGCGATGAGGCCACGCAAGGCAGCCCAATCGGTATCGAGACCTGTAAAGCGTCCCTGCAATCGGGCTACGATTTCTGGCGTTACCGCAAGAACTGTTTTTCGATTCGCCGTATAATGCTCGAAATCATCGAGGAGTTGCGGCAGTTGCTGCTTCGTGATTTTCTGGGTTGCACCCGGACGTAGGCAGGCAGCTATTTCCTTGCGTGCTTTTCCGTACCGGATCATCCGCGTAATGATGAAGCGTTCGGCGGTTTCGGCAAGACGCTTACGCATGTCGACAACGTCGAACTCTGCCACGGCATCGAGATCAAAACTGGAGAGTCTTGCCGCCACCGCATTTGCCTTTTCACCGGCCAAAGCAAATTGGGCAAGCGCAGAAGAAAAGCCGACCCAGTCCGCACCAAAGAACGATGCGGGAAGAACCGGCATGCCGACCAGTAGCGTTGCAAGGCGCGATGACGCGGCGAGGGTTGCTGCATCACAAGCGGGCAAATCCTCAAGTCCCGTAACGCCAGAGAGAAACTGAAGCTGCTTCTGCATGAAGGCGCAAGCCCCTTGCTTCTCCGTTGCAGCCTGAAGAGCAGTGCGTTCCCAGGCTGGCGACCACTCAGTTTGGCGGACACAGGCGAATGCATCGAAGAGTTGTGGTAGAATGCCCGCGGCTTGGGCAGCGAGCTCGCGAGCCGCCTCGAGCATCTTCTCCAACTCAAATTCTGCCAGCGTCACATCATTCAGAGGTGCAACGCATGCAACGAGTGCTTCGTCTTGCGCGTGGGCGAAGAGGTATGAAAGCGCGCGAAAGGGCGTCAAACCACAGGGATACTGATGATGCAATGCGCTAACATAGCCCGAGAGCGAATTCCGCGTTGACTCGAGTTCGTGGATAGCAAGGGGCCAATGGGTGGGTTCGGCATAACTTCCGAACGAAAGTGACGTCGCAAACTGAGCTAAGACATCGGCCTTACCGGATTTATTTGAATGCAGTTCGAGACAAAATGGCGCGAGACCAATGTTTTTGAGGCGACGTTGTACGACCTCGAGTGCCGCACGTTTCTCGGCTACGAAAAGAATGGTCTTCCCTTCGGCAAGACAATAGGCAATCAGATTCGTGATCGTCTGCGATTTTCCGGTGCCGGGAGGGCCATGCAAAACAAAGTTCTTGCCACGCGCGGCAGAGATGACGGCAGAAAGTTGCGAAGCATCTGCACTGAGAGGACAAAACAATTCCTCTGGCTTCATGCAGGTATCGACATCGGTGGGACGAACAGCCGTAACCCCATCATCGAAAGCGGCGTCACCCTTGATGAGATGCGAGACGATAGGGCTAGCGCTAAGATCGTCAAGCCGTCTATTGAGGTCGTCCCACATAATGAATTTACTGAAGAGCAGCCGACCAATCCAAAGTTCTTCTACGACTTCCCACCCTTTGATGTCGAGAATTGCCTGACGGAAGATGCGCAGGATCGCGGGAACATCGAGTCCACTGTCGTCGGAAGGCGGTGGATTGAGACCTTCAATTGAGCGGCCAAAATCACGGCGCAACATTTCCAGAAGCGTCACGTTGACGACAGCATCCTCGTCAGATCGCTTCAGTGTGTAGCCCGACCGAGCAGACTGACGTTCCAGTTGAATTGGAAGGAGAATGAGAGGAGCCTTGTATTCGTTGGCTGTTGCACCGGAACCATCCACCCACTTGAGAAAACCCATGGCCAGAAAAAGCGTATTGACACCACCCTCTTCGATATCAGTTCTCGACTGGCGGTACAACTCCGTCAGTCGCTTCTCTAGCTCCTTCTCATCTAGCAACGACCGCAGTCGTTTTTTCTCGAACGCCTCGGCAATTGAACTGGCCATCGGATCTTCACCGCGCTCATTCTCAACAAGCGTGAGATTCCGAGGGTCTGACGCATTTTCACCGAAAACTCCCGGCCGAGGCAGAACTGCAAAAGATTCGCCGGCAGCAAGCTGGTCTTCGAGTGCAACAAACTTCAACAAGGTCAGCGGAATCGCCTGCTTAGAATCCTTGAAATTTAGGAGTCGATTTCTACGCGAAAGGTCGAGCAGCTTGGAGCGCCAGCGGATCACGCGGGGAGGAACCGCCATTAGGGTCGCTTGTGCGCCTGATGAGATGCTCGCTTCGAGCGTCGGAAGTGCTTCGTCCGTATCGACATGAAAGGATCGGACTGGACGTTCGATAACCGAAAGACCTGCTACGCCAGACAAAGGGCGGATGCCGATCGCTCGCGCTTGCTTGACATCCAATGCATGGAGAAACTCCAGATCTTCAGAAAGGTGCTTGACCCCAGCGGCTAACGCGATAGAGAACTTGCTCTGACTACCTGCGACCAGTGTGGTCTCTAGGACAGTAATTTCATTCAGCTCGGCACGTTTGCGGATCGATTGAAGGTCGTCGACAATCGCATCAGGAAAGTTGAAATTCTGTAGGTGGCACCCCGCGTATGCATGACCCTTATTCAACAGAATTAGCGGATGGAGGCCGCACTGTTCTATCATCGCTGCAAGGAGAAGCGTGAGGTCGAGACACGTTGCGAATCCATGCTTGAAAATTTCTTGAGGAAAGCGAATGCGTTGACCGGAGGTTCCGAAGCTGGCCGGAGGCTCGGCATAATTCACACCAGACTCGAGAACGGTATCATAAATGCACTTAAGCATCATCAGGATGCGATTCTTGTCGCCACGCTGATAGCCATCGAGTGCACCCGAATCCGTCCGTTCCTTCAGCAATTCCGAAACGCGGCCGAGATGTTTCATGACATCATCGCTGTTGGGTGTGATGAAGGATGCCAGCATTTCCGGCATGAATTCACTACCGAACCAGTCATCGTGTGGGCAAATCATGATGGGCCTTGCGATCTCAGCAAGCGGAGCCTCCGTGGCGCGCTCGGCAATAGCAATCTTGATGCTCCCGGCAATCCGTTCTGTTGCTGACGAAAGAAACGTATGGCTGAGGCATGGCAAGAGGTCTTTGATCTCAACCGTACCTTCCGGCATGATTTCTGATATCACAACAGAAAACGGCGTGAAGAACTCAGGGTCGGATGTCGCGGTCACGCGCAAGTCACGAAGAGGGTTCACTCCATGATTGGTTACGGCAACCGAACGGATCACAGACACCCCATTTTGGTGTAACGCCAGTCCAACCTTTGAAATCGAGTCCAATGTCACCTGTATCGTATCGTCCATGATCAAGTCTCCTGAAATTCTCTCAAGTCATTGCCGTCCCCAGTAGCCGTGATCGATAATCAGTGTTCACGGGAAAATTTCCAAAATTCGTAATTCATAATTAGCTCTCAGAGCTACGCTTTTCCGGCAAACGCTCAAAAATCGCCATCGAAATGCAATCCGGTAGCATCGAAATAAACCAAATGGCAAAGCGCATCTGCCAGGGAAATGTAATCAGCCCTACGTTGCGCTCGAGGCATCTGGCTATAATTCTCGCCGCCTTCTCGGCCTCCATGAAGAAGGGCATGGAACACGTATTACGATCGGTAATCCGAGAGCGAACAAACCCAGGACAAATCACATTGACCCAGATGCCTTCACGGGAGTAACGTCCCCGAAGCCCTGCTCCCCACGCCTTCACGCAAGCCTTGGACGCACTGTAAGCAGGACACGAAGGAAGCCCATGGTATCCCGCTATAGACGCTACAATGGCAATCTGTCTACGCTTTCGCGCCCCAACCATCGCATTGTCCGCGAACACGTCGATCGCTGGAAAAACCGTATTCAGCACACCGTCGACATTCGTATCGAACATGCGGCGGATAGCGACCTCCGTTTCATCAGTGCTCCCAATACCCGCATTGGCAACGACAAGATCTAGCGGTGCGACCGCATCGCAGGTTAGAATCCAGCTCCGAACCGCCATCGCGTCGGTTACGTCCAAAATGCTCGGATGCACTGCAACGTTCGCCATCGAACATTTTGCAGCCACATCGGCAAGGCGCGCTTTATCACGTCCGCAAATAAAGATGTTATTTGCACCTCGCGTTGCATATTCAAGTGCAAGTGCTTCGCCAATGCCACTTGTGGCACCGGTGATTAGGACATTATTGAGTTTTGGTTTCATCAAACGAAACGCTCCAACGTAGAAGAAACACGAAAGACCCTTTCTAAACACGGATCAGTTTCATGTGCTTCATTGTTAATAGTATTCTGCAGCATTTCATCGTGGAATGTTCTCCGCATCAGAGTTGGAGTCCACCGATCGCCGCTACGATCTCAGACGGCGACGTAATACCAGCGCGGAGCTTGTTCGCTGCATCTGCCGAAATGGAACAGTAGGTAGGATCCCGACTCGCAATGACCTGAAGCTCCTCAGAAGAAAGATTCCCACGATGAATCGCCTCTTCGATATCTGATCCGCAGGCCATGAATTCGAAGATACCCAGTCGGCCCGTGTATCCCTCGAGGCAGCGTGAACACCCGACCGCACGCTTCACAGACGCGCATTCCGCCGCTTTCGCTACCGCTGATTCCGCAGCACTCAGACTCGGATCGCCGATAGCAACGTCTGTGGCACAGTACGGACACAGCCGCCGAACGAGGCGTTGCGCCAGCACACCGCGCAGGCACGATGCCAGCAGATACGGCTCAATACCCATGTCCACAAGTCGCATCACAGCTGAGGGCGCATCATTCGTATGGAGCGTTGTGAAAACTAAATGACCTGTCAAGGAGGCGCGCACAGCAATCTCCGCCGTTTCGGCATCACGCGTCTCGCCAACGAGAACGACATCGGGGTCTTGTCGCAAAATGTGCCGCAGCCCATTTGCAAATGTCAGGCCGATCTTTGGCTTGACCTGAATTTGACCGATGGACGGAAGGCGGTATTCAACAGGGTCCTCGATCGTCATGATGTTGCGTCGGCTTGAATCGAGGGTACCGAGCGCAGAGTACAAGGTCGTGGTCTTGCCAGAACCCGTTGGCCCCGACACCACCACCATGCCATTCGGAAGGGAAAGCATTGAGGTCAGCCCCACCAGCACAGCATCCGGCATACCCAGTGCGGAAAGTGGCAGCAACGACCGGTCGCGGTTAAGCAATCGCATCACGACTCGCTCTCCTTCTGATACTGGCACGGTGGAAATGCGAATGTCGACAATCTTGTCGCCAACCCGTACTTGCGCCATGCCATCCTGCGGCAAGCGACGCTCGGCAATGTCCATTCCTGCCATGACCTTGATACGCGAAACGAGCGGCAAGGAATAGCCATGAGGCGGCGACGGTTGCTCATAGAGAATGCCATCCAGGCGGAAGCGCACCCGAACGGAGCCGACGGCTTCTGGCTCAAGATGAACATCTGACGCATCCTTTCTCACAGCGTCCAGAAGGACGTTATTGAGATACTGCGTTACCGGTTGTGATTCTTGGTCGACAAGGAGATCGGTATCGGCGTGCGATGGATAGCCCTTTGCTGCCGAGACAGACGCTACGGAGGGTCTTGCTTCAGGGCGTAATGAAGCCGCTGTTGATTTGCCCTCGTAGTAGGCGCGTTCGATCGCGCTCATGAGGACTTCGGGAGACGCAAAAATGGGTTGAAGGTCTTCACCAATAATGAGTGAGGCGTGTTGCAAGGCTCCCATGCCCTCGGGACCGCACATCAACAACGACAGGATGCCATCGCGCCGTATAGGAAGGACAGACTGCTCTCGAGCCCACGTTACAGGGATAGAAGCGATCAAGCCAGCATCCAGCATCTCGGCATCAATCCCCTCAATGAAGTCAACCCCATATTCCTCTGCCAAACCCTGTAGTGTATTCATAATCTCCGCCTTCTCGTTGCTCGCCCATGACCATAACCCTGCCACGCTGCAAACTCTTTTATTATAGACTAGGGGCAAGGCACGATGCAACCGTGGATTTTTGGTAGGCAACAGGTTGCGATTAGAGCTTTTTTGTAGCCTGACCCGAATTTTTCCCAGATCACATAGTCGACTATGTGATCTTTGGGAAGCTCGGTGAAACGGAGAAGTCTGGGACACGCGTCCCTCCGAAGGCCTTGCGGAGGCGCTTGTCCGAGGAGCTGTAGCTTCTGCGGGACGGGGAATCCAAGCCGAGTTTGCGAAGCGTCTCGCGCTTGGCTTCGCGTCCCGCCTTCCACTCCTCCCACGTAATGGATATAACCTTATCCATTCCCCACCTCCGCTTTGAGACATTGAAGTTCCCGCAACACTTTGAAGTCGTTCAAGTCGGCAAGACGCTCGACTTCCACCCAATCCATGGACGGATCCTCAAGGCTGGACGCCATCATTTGTTTTGCAGTCCTCAGGGCCTCCTCGGACGGCTGGGGGTAATAGGCCGCAAGCACCCGCTCAACAAGAGCCAATTCGCGCGGAACCAGCGTCACGGGCCCATACGGAGTCTCTACCGTCCGCATCGGGGATGTGGACTCGTTTTCGAGGAATCCAAGCATGTCCACGAAAAGCCCGCACACCTGCCAGCTCCTAGGGCCTCCAGTCGCATGGAGCTTCGCCATGACGTCCTGCGCCAACCGGAGGGGAATGTGCGAGATCTCTCGTCTACAGAAATCGATATCACCCGACATGTAGCCGCCCTCGGTGTAGAATTCTACCGCCGAGCCCCCAACGACAACCAGCTTGAACCCGACATCGGCAAACAAAGTCGACACAAGACCGGAGAGCTTCAGCGTGCGCTCAAGCAAGTCTTCGGTCGAGATTATGTCGTTTATGGCCTTCGCTATGTTCATGATTACATTCTACCACAACGCAATAATTCTCAGCAACACGAAAACAGGTGCACCCCGTAATCGGTCAGTGACGGGGGGTGCCCCCGTTGACTGCCCGATTACAGTCGCTAG
>CAZKJH010000037.1:0-28654 GCA_964553035.1 uncultured Lentisphaerales bacterium
TGCGGCTACCGGCACACCAGGCAATCCGCCCTCTCCCCAGTGTCTGAATCGCAGATCGGAATACCAGCAATTCTAATTATGGTCACAACTCATGGATACGGCGCGCTCGGAGATCGCGCCCTACCTCGTGAATACATCATTTTGCACTGTTTTCAGGGTAGGGCTGGCTCTCCGAGCACGCCGCTTCAGAGAAGATTTGCTATAATTAGAATTGCTGTCGGAATACGGGATAATCGCTCCGCGACGGTGAGCGACCCAAGATTCAAGATTACGAGGATTACGATTACGATTACGATTAGGATTCACGGGATACACGGGTGCGCAACAGGCTGACTTCTTATCGCAAAGCCTTAAGAACTGCTATAAAATCATCAGGGAACGGTGCTTCAAATTGCACTTCCGTCCCACTTTCGGGATGCGGTATGATCAGCCTCCAGGCGTGAAGCATCTGGCGTTTGGGAATAACAGGCATCTGCGAATCCGCCTTTGCTCTACCGTAAACGGAGTCTCCAGCCACAGGACACCCGATGTGTTTCAAATGAACACGAATCTGGTGGGTTCGTCCCGTTTCAATCGTTACCTGTAAACGTGCTGCGCTTGCGAACGTCTCAACTACTTCGTAATTCGTGATGGCTTGCTTGCCATTACGCATTACGACCGCCATCCGCTGACGATGAACGGGATCGCGACCGATGAGCGATTCGATCCTCCCAGTCAGTGGATCGGGCAATCCATGAACAATTGCCTGATAGGTCTTCCCGACCCGACCGTCTTGAAAAGCACCCGACAATGCGACCATCGCTGCATCCGTCTTGGCCACGACCATTACCCCCGAGGTGTCTTGGTCAAGGCGGTGTACGATGCCTGGCCTCATCTCACCCCCGATAGAAAACATGTCTGGGCAGTGAGCCAGCAAGGCGTTGACGAGCGTTCCGTCCGGATGACCCACCGCTGGATGAACGACAAGCGCAGAGGGCTTGTTGAGCACAATAATAAAATCATCTTCGTAAAGGATGTCGAGAGGAATAGATTGTGCAACCAACTCGCCAGGCTTTGGCTGGGGTAAATCAATGCGATACACCTCACCGGAACGAATACAAGAGGACGCACCCGAAACAGGCACATCATTTCTAAAAACGAAGCCAGACTCGATCAAGGACTTGATCCTCGTTCGGGAGTGGTTTGAAACAGTGGCCATCCAGACATCAACACGTGTTACGGTTGACTCAATCTGCGGTACCTTATATTCTTCGGGCATCTCGTATTTGCTTTGTGCCATTAAAATGGCACCCCCACGGGGAATCGAACCCCGATTTCCAGGATGAGAACCTGATGTCCTAACCGGTAGACGATGGGGGCATTTATTCGGAAAACGGGCATAAAATTAACACACCGCCCCACCAATGTCAACGCCAATTATTTTTTTTAAGAATTGTCTTGAAATCATGCTTAAAACGCGATACAGTGAAAATTTCTTGAAGTAGCTTTTCAAAGACAGCTTAAACAACTTCGAGTCGAAGCCATGCGATTCCTACTCTACAATATCCGATACGCTACAGGCCGCCGTACCCGTTACGGGTGGATGGATATGTTGCGCCGTACCGATGCTCATTTCGAAACGATTAGCCACTTTATCCGCGAGTTAGAACCTGATGTGGTCGGACTGGTTGAGACCGATAATGGTTCATTTCGAACCCACAATCGGCCACAGCCGGAGCGTCTAGCAGAGCTCATTGGCCACAATCACAGCTTTGGGATCAAATACAAGCAGCACGGCCTATTGCGTCACGCACCCGTATTGAGCAATCAAGGTAACGCCTTTCTAACCAAAGATGTGGTGCAGCGAGAAACATTCCATTATTTCGAACATGGTTTCAAACGCCTCGTCATTGAGCTGGAGATGGAGCAGGCGAACCTCTTCCTGGTACACCTTTCCCTACGGGCGCACATTCGCAAGCGTCAGCTTCTGCATCTACAGCAATTGGTTCGCGATGCGCGCAAGCCCTGTATCGTGGCTGGCGACTTTAATGCCCTGTTGGGGCCCGAAGAAATCACGGACTTTCTTGCGAACGCAGGCCTGCAAAAATCCAACCCCGAGAATCTTCCCACCTACCCAAGTTGGCATCCGAGCCGCGTCTTGGACTTCATCTGCTTTACGCCGAACATCAAGCTCACAGCTTTTACCCTGCCACAAGTCACCTTCTCCGATCATCTGCCGCTCATCTGTGACTTCGAAATGCCTGCCTAAACCAGACAAACTAAGTATCACGCTTTCGCACGACGAACTCAGCGAAACGTCCCGTATTCTGTCACGGCATCGGGCAGGGCTTCCAGATAGCCGTAGCCGGCTGCATCGAGCATCTTTAGACCGTAGTCTTGCGCACACGCTGGATCCAGCCCAACCGGTGTTACCAGAGCCCTCGCGCACGCCCTCGCCAGAAGGCGAGCATTACGGTTGCTGGGCCTTCGCTGGAGAGGCAGTTGTCCATGGACTTGTCGTACTTACTCAACTGGTTCCCGTCGGGATCGTAAATCCACCGCAGATGTTCGGAATCAACCGCGTCCAATATCCGCTTCGCCAGAACCGTGGCTGCGTCGGCAATTCCCGGCGCATGGTCGATCGCGCTCATGCAGGTATAGAGCGTCCGGTTCATGGGTTCCAGCCACAAGACTTTGGACGTATACGCCTGAAAGGAACATCCAAACCGCCACGATTCACGCGGTTTTATTTCTGTTTTTTCTGCGGGGTGCCAGGTATCATCTTCTAGGTTGACATAGTAATGGTAATACCCAAAGAGGTCCTCGCGCATACCATATTCCCAGATATTCCACCAAGTGGTCACGGTCGATTCCATGTCAGGCCTAATCCGATCGGGAAGAATATCAAGGATGATTTCGGCTGCCGCTACCGCAAACTTGCAGTGGATCGTAAGTTCCCAGGCGAGCGTCTCTCTCTCACCGCTTTTGCGCCTTTCGTCAAGGTCTGTCTCGGTCTGCCAGGTTCCGTATTCATATAGCCTATCAAACTCCTGGAGATAGACCTTCTGCTGCCCTGAAAACCGATACCCCAAGGCATTGATCATCAGAAGAATTAGATTATACGCACCTTTGCTGGGTTTCACGTCCCACTTGTTCCCGAAGTAACCAAGCTGGTAATCGACGGAGCGCCAGTAGTCGGCAAACGACACAAACATCTGTGCAATGTGGTGCTGTGTCGGCTTCGTGGCTATGGGGTAGTATTGATACATACCCATGCATGCATCAAGATACTGGTCTGGAGACGTCTGATCGGAGATTCTTCCACTGTATGGTTTTCCCATCCATCCTGATCGCCCGTCCGCGTCGCCGAGTTTCCAAATAAGATCCAGCGAGTTGAACGCCTTCGCGGCCTGCTCAAGCGCGTCGGGGTCTTCGGTCGCTTTGTAGCGCCAGGCTTGTGAGGCCAGATACAATCCTGAAGTTGTGATGGAGTTCTCGTAGTTGAGCAGATCCCAATCACCGTCCGGCTTATAACGCCAGTGTGAATAGTCGTGTCGGCATCCTTTATATAAAAAGTCCGAATCGTTGAGCGGCCGAATCGTATCGCCGTCAATCTTCAGCAATGAGAACATGATCTCGGACTTGCTAAAGATAACACGAGGGTAGTTGCGCTGTATAATATCAATCTTTTCCTGCACCGACCTGCCGGCAAGCGTATCAAGCCATCCCATGGGTGTCATTCCTCCTTTTCCAACGTGACAATATACGTCAAAATAGCAACTTCGCATACCATTCGATGGAATAGTCATATCTTAACACAACACAATTCACCCACGCCAGAGCTTTTTGACAAGCTACACGCTCCCGCTTACGCACTACGAACTCAACGAAGCACCAAGTCTATGCTACACTACCGTTCGGACTGCTCACGTTGTCGTCACCACGAAGCCCTCAGGTGGGAACACCGTCTGCAGAAACCACCTCGCCGCCTCGTCGTGCCATTTCGCAAGCCCACAATGCCCAGGTGTCGGCAGTACGCGCAGGGTGACATCGCAAGCCAATGAGTGCTTCGTCGACTCCGCCGCCAGTTCCCGGGCGAAGGCAATCGCCTTGTCGGTATTAACCCGTGTATCGGCATTCCCGATGGTGATCCACGCGGCGCGGTCGGCCAGTGTCGCTGCCGCAGTCACCAGTGCCAGCCGTTTCACGAGCGGGTTTATTTCCTGTCCGGCAAACTCACTCAGGGCAATCAAATCGGTCACCGGCGCAAAAGCCGCCACCGCCCGGATGCACGGATTCCCAGCGGCGGCCTGAAACGCCAAAAACCCACCGCGCGAGGTACCGGCCGCGCCGATCCGTGCGGAGTCCGCCACGCCGATCGTTACCAAGTGTTCAACCACGTCGTTCACCAGCTTTTGAAACGCTGCGACGATGTCCTCACCGTTCGCGACCCGGGTCGCCCAGCCTTCCAGTTCCGGCGGCTCGCCCGTACGCCGGTTGACACCGTGGCAAGGTAGATCCAATGACACCACATTCCAGCCCTGCGCATGCAGCAACCGCCCCACCCGGCAATACGGCTCAGTGGTCAACGTATCCGCGTCGGCCATAGCGAAGAGCAGCAACAGCGGTGTCGGCCCGTTGGTCTGGGGGGGGAGCATCGCGTACGCCGTGCCCGAGGGCGTCCGCAACCCAGCGACAGGAATCGAGGTCGGCGAACTCATTGCCACCACCCGTTCTTGCGTCCACACCAGTAGAAGGGCAGATCGTGGAACGGCGCTTCGCTCACGAGCATGCACGCCATCCAGCGAATGTCCAACATAAGCTGGCGACCGTCGAGGTCGATCGACCAGCGTAGGCGTTGTCCACTAGTCTTCACCCTGAGATCTTCATACATTACTTACTCCCATTAAGTTGTGCTGGGGAAAGTTGATTGAGCAAAGGTTTACGATTTATATAGCGTTTCACATTCTCAAGCCAGATAGACCAGATGCGTTCAAGAAAACGCGACCCGCCACTTGATCCTGATATGTGCGGCGTTAAAATGACATTATCCATTGCCCAGAAAGGATGTTCTGGAGGCATTGGGTAATAGTAATGTGTATCAAGTGCAGCCCCGGCAATCCTTCGATTCTTCAAGGCATCGATCAGAGGCTGTTCCTGAATCAAGGGTCCACGAGCCGGATTGAGGACGAAAGCATGTTCTGGTAACATAGATAGCTCATCCGCGCCGACAATACCCGTGGTTTTGGGCGTCAAGGGGATTGCCATCACTAGAAAATCCAGTGGGTTCAAAAAACCTTTTTTTTCATTCAACGCGAATATATGATCAGGAAAAATTCCTTCAACATCGCCACAACCTGCTTCGAGCCAGCAATTTGAACGATCTCCCAGCGCCCCATCCCGGGTCATGACATGAACTTTCATCTTTAATGTTTTAGCGAGGCGTGCGGTTTGACGACCGATACCGCCGTAGCCCCAGATGCCCACTGTAGAGCCAAAAATCTCACCTTGGAAACGAGCATCTCTGTCCCATGACGCGCTGTTCTGATTGCGCATCATCGCACGCATATTGCGTTTGAGATTAATCATCATCGCAATATTCCATTCAGCGATCGGTACATCCTGCACGCCGATCGCATTACACGCCTGAATGCCGCGTTCATTGAGATCATGATCATAAAGCTGACTGTATCCTACCGAAGCGACCTGCACCATTTTCAATGCCGCCATTTGCTGGTGATTTTCCGGCATCAAACTCGTGAAAAACATTTCGCAATCGCTAATTTGTGATTCAGGAAGCAAACGTGTTTTTTCCTGAGGATCTTCTATTAGAACGCATTCCACTTCCGGCATCGCTTGTAATTCAGCCAAATGCGGTTTGGAAACCGGCATGTCAATTAATATCTTTAATTTTTTCATGAGTCAACTAGACCTTTCCCTGAAGGTTTTGTTTTATGAGGTAGGACTGTACGCAGTCTGTGAGCTTTGCTCCCGGACTGCTCCGCATGGACAAGGTTGTTGAATCGCCAAGCATAACCACCACGATCGTGTTTCCGACAGCATGAGCGGTGGAGGTGCTGAGCAGAAATCCGCTTTTCTTGCAAAGTCGTAACTAAACCGGAGAGCTTTAGCGTGCGCTCAAGTAAATCTTTAGTCGTGACAATGTCTGCTATGGCTTGTTGGATGTTCATGTCTGCATCCTAGCACAACATAATTCACCCAAGCCAGATGTTTTTGATAAACCGCCGAAACCGCGAGGTGCCTTCTTGACAAAACAAGCACAAAAAGTCTATCCTTCTTGAACAGAAAACTTTCGATTATAAACAACGATACATCGCCTATGAATAAAATAATCCTTCTACTCCTTGTCGCAACTATAACTTGGTCTTGCACCAAATCAACACCCGAAACAAAAAAGGAAACTCCCATGACCGTCAATGTCGTCATCGACACCACCCTCGGCTCCATTACCGCGGAACTCTACCAGGACAAAGCGCCCATCACCGTGGCGAACTTCCTCACCTATGTCGACGAAGGTTTCTTCAACGGCACGATCTTTCACCGCGTTATCCCCGGCTTCATGATTCAGGGCGGCGGATTTACACCCGACATGAACCAGAAGCCCACGAAGAATCAAATCAAGAACGAAGCGGCGAACGGTATCAAGAATGATCGCGGCACCCTCGCCATGGCTCGGACTGGGATCGTGGATTCCGCAACCTGCCAGTTTTTCATCAACCTCAAGGCTAATGATTTTCTTAACTACCAAAACGCCACCACGCAAGGTTTCGGCTACTGCGTTTTCGGCAAAGTCACAGAAGGGTTAGATGTTCTCGATAAAATCGCCGCCGTTAAGACGGGCCGTCACCCCGCAGGACATGGCGATGTCCCCGTCGAGACCGTCAAAATCATCTCGATTACCCGAGCTGCCAAGTAGTTCTTTCAAGTAAAGGAGCACGGACATTCTCGTCCGTGAATGAAACGGGTTGGAAAACCCGTTCTCCGGTATTGCCTCAAACAGGATTTTGACATGGAAGAAAAAAGCACTTGTAAACCGAGCGATGGCCGTCCTGACTGGGACACGTACTTCATGGACATCGCGCACGTTGTCAGCACACGCGGCAACTGCTCCCGTCGCCGCGTTGCGGCTATCATCGTCAAAGACCGCCGCATCATCTCCACCGGCTACAATGGCACGCCGCGTGGCGTCAAGAATTGCATGGACGGCGGTTGCCCTCGTTGCGCGAGCACCGCGCCCTCGGGAAGCGGCCTCGGCGACTGCATCTGCTCCCACGCCGAGGAGAATAGCCTCACGCAAGCCGCCTATCACGGTATCTCCACGAAAGATGCCGCCATCTACGTGACGCTCAGCCCCTGCCTCACCTGCGCGAAGATGATCATCAACGCCGGGATTAAAGAGGTTATCTACGACGAAGAGTACTCCTTCAACGAGCAAACCCGTGCCCTGCTTGCCGAGGCCAAGGTACTCTGCCGCCGTATCGAGCACTACCACCGCCCCACGCTCATCAGAGCGGAATAATGAAGTAGCGGAGGCGGTCTGCTCGCAGGCTGCGTACTTCATTTCAAAGAAAACATACTTTTTTTTGAATTTTGTCATTTTGGGGGTTTTCAAACTCCTGCCGATGTGCGATAATGACGACTTAATTTCCAACCCTTCTTAGGACAACCGAACCAGAACAGCAGAAACACATGAACGACATTTCAGCAATATTTGCAGGACAGGGTGCCCAAGCCGTAGGCATGGGCAAAGATCTCGCAGAGGCCTATCCCGAGTGCGCAGCGCTTTTCGCGAAGGCGGACGAAATTCTCGGGTTCAAGCTTTCAACATTCTGCTTCGACGGCCCGGCCGAGGAGCTGACCAAGACGAACATCTGCCAGCCGGCCATCTTTGTGATGAGTGCCGCCTGCTTTACCGCGTTCCGTAAATTGCGCCCTGAAGTCACGTTCACCTCCTTTGCCGGCCTCAGTCTGGGTGAATGGACAGCCCTCTGGGCATCTGGTGCCGTTTCCTTCGAGCAAACCGTCCGCATTCTCGAAGCCCGCGGTCGCCTCATGCAGGAAGCCTGCGAAGCAAACCCTTCTGGCATGGTTTCCATCATCCGCGTTTCGGTCGATGTCGCCAAGGAGATTGCGGCCGCATCCGGTTGCACCGTGTCCAACTACAATTCTGCTGAACAAACCGTACTCTCCGGATCCAAAGAGAACGTTGATGCCGCTGCGAAGCTTGCCGCTGAAAAAGGTGCTCGTGCTGTTGTCCTCCCGGTTGCCGGTGCTTACCACTCCGCCTTCATGACCCCTGCGGCCGAGAAGCTGGCCTCCGTATTAGCACAGGCTGAGATCAAGACTCCCTCGATTCCCGTTCTTTCGAACTTCACAGGCCTCCCCCACGGCAGCCCCGATGAAATTCGTAAAGCGATGCTTGCGCAAATCACCGGTTCCGTCCGCTGGACTGATAACGTTGCGTGGATGCTTGCGCACGCGACCACGAAGTTTATAGAATTCGGACCCGGTAAGGTTCTCACAGGGCTCATCAAGCGCGCAGCCCCCGAAGCAGCCCTTTTTAACGTCGCCGCTGCCGAGCAGGCCCAGAGCGTGGCACAGTCCATCTAACCCCACACTAACCTCTTACCGGAAGAATCCCTTTTCTATGAAGACAGCCATTGTTACTGGTTCAGCTCGCGGCATCGGTCGTGCTATTTGCGAACAACTCGCCGCCGACGGTGTCGACAACATTGTCGTTTGCGACCTCAAGGCTGAATGGTGCGGCGAAACCGTCGATGCCATCAAGACACTCGGCAAGAATGCGGTAGCGCTTGAGCTGAATGTCGCCAGTGCCGAGAGCATTGAAAAAGGTATCGCCTCTGCAATCGAACAGTTCGGCCAGATCGACATCTGCGTCAACAACGCTGGCATCACAAAGGATGGTCTCCTGATGCGCATGAGCGAAGAAGATTGGGATGCTGTTCTGGACATCAACCTCAAGGGTTCTTTCCTCGTCACGAAGACCGTGACCAAGTACATGATGAAGGCCCGAACCGGCTCAGTCGTTAACATCGCCTCCATCGTGGGCATCATGGGCAACGCCGGGCAGTGCAACTACTCTGCCTCCAAGGGTGGCCTCATCGCCTTCACCAAGTCCGCCGCACGCGAACTCGCTGGACGCAACGTCCGCGTCAACGCCGTCGCCCCTGGCTTCATCGCATCGAAAATGACCGAAGTCCTTTCCGACGAAGTGAAAAACAAGATGATGGAGAACATCCCCATGAAGCGCCTCGGGTCACCGGCCGACATCGCAAAAGCGGTTTCGTTCCTCGCTGGGGACAATTCGACGTACATCACCGGCCAAACGATCAGCGTAAATGGCGGCATGTTGATGCCCTAATTCTAACTTTCCCGACGCACTCGCAAGAGCGCACTAACTTCAAGAACAACCAACACACGAACCAAGGAATTATACCATGACCCTCGAAGAAAAAGTAAAGCAGATCGTTATTGAGAGCCTCCACAGCAACGAATCCGAAGTTAAACCTGAAGCTCACTTCGTCAACGACCTCGGAGCCGACTCGCTCGACCAGGCCGAACTCATGATGAACATCGAAGACGCATTCAAAGATTACATCGGCGACAACATCCCTGAGTCCGATGCTGAGAAGTTCGAAACCGTTGGATCGGTCATCGAATTCCTCCGTGGCAAAGGCGTTCCCGAGACGCTGTAATCGGCATCCTGCAGATCCCCGGCACTGGCCGGTACAGAACGGTTGACCGGATTTCATCTTGTCACCGTTCATTCCTTTTCCTGAACAGAGGCGGGCAAGCTAGCCGCACCAAAACTAAAAACACTACTGCAACATAAGATTATGCACCGTATAGTAATCACAGGTATGGGCGTTGTATCGCCCTTGGGTTCCGACTTGGACACCTTCTGGTCCAGGATCTCGTCTGGCACCAATGGAGTCGGCAAGATTACGCGTTTTGATGCGTCAGCCTTCCCCGTTCAAATCGCAGCCGAAGTCAAGGACTTCGATGTCAACGCCTTCATCGATCCAAAAGCACAACGCCGCATGGATCCTTTCACACACTACGCCATCGCTGCATCAGCCATGGCTGTGAAAGATTCTGGAATCGACTTCTCCGCCTACGACCCCTTCCGCTGCGGCTGCATTATCTCGTCTGGCGTCGGGGGCATCACGACAACAGAAGCCGAAGTGCTGAAGATGGTGGAAAAAGGCCCAACGCGGGTCTCCCCTTTCTGTATCCCACAGATCATCGTCAACATTGCCTCCGGTCTGGTTGCAATTGAGCACGGCCTCAAGGGACCCAACTATGCCGTAATTTCAGCCTGCGCATCAGGTCTTCACAGCATTGGAAACGCCATGCGCCTGATTCAGTATGGTGACGTGGATGTCATGCTCGCCGGCGGAGCCGAAGCGGCCGTCAGCCCGATTTCCATCGCGGGATTTGCAGCACTGCATGCGCTTTCGAAACGCAATGACGACCCCGCCACGGCCAGCCGCCCGTTCGACAAGGATCGCGACGGATTCATCATGGCTGAAGGCGGAGCTGTCCTCGTCCTCGAGTCGTACGAGCACGCCATGAAACGCGGTGCAAGGATCTACGCCGAAGTGTCCGGTTTCGGACAGACCTGCGATGCGTTCCACATGACCGCCCCGGCCGACACCGCTGAAGGTTCGACCCGAGCCATGACCGATGCCATGAAGGACGCCAAGGTTAACGCTTCTGACATTCATTACATCAATGCACACGGAACATCGACCCCGATGAACGACCGCATTGAGACGCTTGCCATCAAGCAGGCCCTCGGCGAAGCCGAAGCTCGCCGCGTGATGATTTCGTCCTCGAAATCTATGACGGGTCACATGCTCGGTGCTGCTGGTGCTATCGAATCGATCGTCTGTGCACTCGCCATCAAGAACGGTGTCGTCCCTCCCACGATCAACTACACGACACCAGATCCTGATTGCGATCTGGATTACGTGCCCAACACCGCTCGCGAAACAAAAGTCGAAGTCTGCGCGAACAATTCGCTCGGCTTTGGCGGACACAATGCTTGTGCGATCTTCAAGAAGGTCTAGGCACACCTCGCATCAAAAAGGCGCTCCGCTCAAGCGGGGCGCCTTTTTATTACACCTTTTTACAAGTGTTCTTTCAGAGATTAAGTGATGGTTACAGGTATTGCTACTTTAATGCGTAGAGCCGGTTCTTTGCAGTCAGACTGACACGTTTAGAGTAATGATAAATCTGTGTTTTCTCGGTTTCATGAGCAGTGGCAATCGAGGTCGGTACTTCAATCACAAAGTCGGCAAAATGCGGGGCATTGAACGCTACAAAGGCGAGCGAGATCACATCAACGAGCTTTTCGGGGCGTTGTCCAAGATCGGGAAAGGCCACAGGTCCAGTATCGGTCTGATAGGCGTCGCCGCCTTGCCGTCTTGTATTCATCGTCTTGACAGGATACTCCACGATTGCACGCAGGCCGATCTCATCGTTCCATATCTCCGTTTGTGCAACGATGGGGTTGCATTCAAGGGTGGCGTGAATAATTTCTTGAGTCGTGATCAGCTCTTCCGGGTTTTTGGATTCCACCAAATGATGTTCGGGCCCGCCCCACATCTGCTCAGTTGGTTTTCGTGTTTTATAGTTAGAGTTCAGCGATGCCTTCCTACGAAAGATCAACCCATTCTCAGGGCCGAATATTGGAAGAAAGTCGTAGTTATCCTCATAAAATAGATTTTGTTCTGCAAACGTATCCTCGCTCTTGCATGAAGCACACTGGATAAAGTCCTCCGTCAATCCAGTCCGTTCATCGATGATGCGTGTGCGCGACTCCACCCAGAACCTGACTGCATTAAAAGACGCAGTTCCGATGAGAAAAGATTTTCCGTAATCCAAAGGTGTCATAATCATTTGTATTCCTTATTTATTTGTAACCGTTCATGGCGTATAGTAAATAGCTTCAGTATAATCGAACAGATCAGACGGATCAGACTCATACGCCCGTAGAGCCGAAGCCACCGCTGCTGCGGGCAGTCTCGGAAAGCGTATCGATCTCCTCAATCTGAACACGAATCACAGGGCAGATGACCATCTGCGCGATACGCATGCCCTTCTTGACCTCGAAGGGCTCCTTGCCGAGGTTGATCGCGATAACACAGACTTCACCGCGGTATCCTTCGTCGATGGTGCCTGGCGTATTCAGAATCGTGATCGCGTTGCGAGCTGCGAGTCCGCTCCGGGGACGCACTTGCGCCTCCGTTCCGGGAGGCAACTCAATGGCAAAACCAATTCGAATCGTTCTCCAGTCTCCTGGCTGAAGAACAAGGTCTTGAACAGAACAAAGATCAAGCCCCGAATCATCGGGATGAGCGTATTGCGGAATCACAGCATCGGGGGATAATCGTTTAATCTTGAGCTTCATAAAATCTTACATTATCGGTTCAATGTCGACCGTGTAGTCGAGGTTCACAGGAACGCCAGTCGAAGTGGGGTCGCGCTGCACCGCGTTCCTTGGTATCGAAATTCTGAAGTAGAGCAGAACGCAGTTCTTATCGAGAATCTCTACATCAACGGGGAACAAGGTGTTGGAAGGGATCGAGACCTCAATCGTCTCGTCAGACTTAATCCCTTCGCAATCAAAATCCGCTACGGACTTATAGGAATCCGCACCGAAGACAACAACTGACATTGGAAAGACGGAACCTTGAGGATGAGAGACCTTAACCACACCGAATTGCCCAGGAGACTGACGCTCGATTACCGTGGTAGCGAACACATGAACTCCACCTACCACACGAATTCTTGGTAAAGCAAGAAAATCCGTCTTCGGGCCAATTTTCGCGATCGTGTCCCCGTATGTCATAGCAAAGTTGATCTTCGCCTCTTTTGCCGCCTTGGCAAGGGTAGGAGAATATTTCCCGAACGGATAACTAAAAACGGTACACCTTACTCCCGTTGCGCGTTTGATATCGGTACGAGAGGCACGAATCTCGTTGAAAGGTTTTTCATGGCGGTTGAGGTCGACAAGGTTTCGGGTATGGCCGCCGAAGCTGAAAACGCCTGCTTTCATCGCATCTCGGACCTCAGCCCACGACATCATGGCTATACCATTGAGAGCACGGCTTTCGTCTGGTTTTCGCCCTATAAAGGTCGTTGCAAGATTGATCACCGCCGTGAAATTCTGCTCCTTGAGAATAGGAGCCACCGTCGTCTGCAAATCCCGATAGGCCTTATCAAACGTAATCATCAAGGGTCGTTCAGGCAACGCAAGACCCCAAACTTTATAGGCGCGAAGACGTTCTGGAGAAACCGTTCGATAGCCATTTTGTGCGAGATCTCGCATTTGCTGATAGAACAGATCGAGCGGAACCGTATCCTTGTCATCGGAAGCTTGGGCAACTCGCTCATAGAGCAGGATTGGAACATCAACCGTTGGGAGAAATCTCGCACGGATATAAAGACCAAGTGCTATTGCTGCTAACGTCAATGCCAGTGCGACGATTGTTTTGTAGAAAGCTTTTTTTTTCATGTCTTGTAAAAATGAGCGTGGAAAAGCCATCGGTTTGCAAATAGCTTCAAGTATGCTTCAACACCGCTTCATGAATCGTTCGACCGTCGGCGAGTACCGGAGTCGCCCGCTCCCGCCATTGCCGGCGACGCGCATGAACGACGATCACATAACCTCGCGCCCAGAGCGTAAAAAAATCAAGTTGATCGGCAAACCAGTATTTCAACCGAACCCTTGCAGACACCTCATCCTCCTCCATGCCTTCCATAAGCAACTTGTACTCATAAATACGCACCATCTCGACGAAGAAACCGGAGTATGAGTCCACAGAAATAACATCAAAACCTGTCTTAAGAAATCGAAAAAGACCACGTTCGGTATAAGCGCCACCAATCATGCCCCCGATTGATTTCTGCGCATGATTCCGAAGGGCATTGATGAAACTGAAGCTCTTTCGGTACTGGGAACTGATAATGAGCTGGCCCGCGGACTTCAAAACTCGATTACATTCCTTGATAAAAAATTCGGGGTCTCGCATCGCCGCAAGCATGCCAAGAGAAACAACAACGACATCGAACGCGTGCTGCTCAAAAGGGATCGTACCATTCGCATCGAGACAAATGACTTCCGACTCAAGGAATCGACTCGCCTCTTCCGCGAACTCAGGAGATCGTGCAATGGTGGCCCAAACACCGCCGTATTCGCGAAGAAATGCCGACATGACGGGACTCGGCATGCCAATGTCAAGCATCACCATACCATCGTCTTTTTTTGAAGGCAGACACTTGATAACGGCATCAAGCTCAAGCCGATAAGGGAGACGACTTCTAAACCGATAAAAAAGCGTCTGCCCGTCTGGAGAAAGTGAACTGATATTCATGCGCACGATGGTATCAATTGAAGGGGGAAAGTGTCAATAGTGGAATTGGACAGCGCGAGTCATTTTTATAAAAAATGACTCGTGCTAAGTTGCGAGTTGTGAGTTGCGAAATTTCAACTTTATCGCGAACGTTGTCGGTAGAGAAGTCGCTAGTGGCGAGTCGCTAGTTGCGAAAACATTATGTTGCGTGGACTCCATTTTTCCTTGTTTTAGCAAGGATTGCCTTAAGTCCGCAACATAACGCAGTTAGAGCGAGATGCCACCTACACTGGGAGCATAGGCATCCTGCCTGTGCACATATACCTCTGCTATGCCAAACAGGCAAGATGCCTGTTCTCCCAGTAACAACAACATCACCATAATCTCGCACAAAAGTGCAAGATTACAGTAGCAGACTAAGAAAACGGCACTCCTCACCTCACGCTAGGTTGCTTACTTTGAGACAAACTATCATTAAACCTACGAAGCGATGCTCATTAAACCCGTCTACGCAAAATGAAAAAGTCGCAAAATGGGGAACCCCTAAATTTAGAGTTTTCCCACCAGCGACTAGCAACTAGCGACTAATCAGCCTCAGCCGAGACGGTTCTCAAGATCCTTGAGCTGCGTCTTGAGCGCTGCAGGCAGCTTCGAACCGAATGTTTCAAAGTGCTTCTTGATGGCTGGAACAACGCCCTTCCATCCTTCAATATCGCAAGAGAGCAAAAGCTTCTTGTCGTCGTCGGTCATTTTCAGACCATCGAAGTCGATGTCCTTCGGGAGGTTCCCGATCGGAGTCGAAATGACGCTTCCTTTGCCTTCGCAGCGTTCGAAGATCCACTTGAGGACACGGCTGTTCTCGCCGAATCCCGGCCAGAGCCAGTGGCCATCTGGTGCCTTGCGGAACCAGTTGACGTAGTAAATCTTGGGCAATTTGGCATCCTTTTTCTTGCCGATATTCAGCCAGTGGCTGAAGTACTCGCCCATGTTGTATCCGCAGAACGGAAGCATGGCGAACGGATCGAAGCGAAGCTCACCGACGACGCCGGCTGCTGCTGCAGTCTTCTCGGAAGCCATGGTGGCACCAAGGAACACGCCGTGTTCCCAGCTCAACGCTTCGTTCACAAGAGGAACGACGCTGGCGCGGCGGCCACCAAACAAAAATGCGCTGATCGGCACACCGGCGGGATCTTCCCACTCAGAGGCGATAACTGGACACTGGCTAGCAGGAACCGTAAAGCGTGCGTTCGGGTTGGCAGCCTTGACTTTCGAGCCCTTCTTCCAAGGACGGCGAATCCAATCGCTGCAGGACTCGGGAACCACATCGCCACCCTCCCAGCAGATGTCACCATCGTCTGTGATCGCGCAGTTCGTGAAGATGGAGTTGCCCTTGTTGATCGTGCGCATGGCATTGGGGTTCGAGTCCATCGAAGTTCCCGGCGCGACACCGAAGAAGCCAGCTTCAGGATTGATCGCACGGAGCTGACCCTTTTTGTCGAACTGCATCCACGCAATATCGTCACCTATCGTCTCGACTGTCCAACCCTTGATCGTTGGCTCCATCATCGCGAGATTGGTCTTGCCGCAGGCAGACGGGAATGCCGCGCCGACGAACTTGACAACGCCCTTGGGATTCGTAAGCTTGAGGATAAGCATGTGCTCAGCGAGCCATCCTTCATCGCGAGCCTGAACGCTGGCGATACGGAGTGCAAAGCACTTCTTGCCGAGCAGCGCGTTACCGCCGTAGCCCGAACCAAAGGAAAGGATTTCGCGGGTGTCCGGGAAATGTGTGATGTACTTGTTGGTCGGATTGCACGGCCATGGGACATCTGCCACACCAGGCTCCAAAGGAGCACCAACCGAGTGGATGCACTTGACAAATTCGCGGCCTGCGTCGATGCGCTCAAGGATCTTGTCCGAAACGCGAGTCATAATCATCATGTTACAGACAACGTAACCACTATCGGTGAGCTCAATGCCATATTTGGCAATCGGTGAATCTACAGGACCCATCGAAAACGGGATCACATACATCGTGCGCCCCTTCATACAACCCTTGTAAAGACCATTCTGCTTACCACAGAGGATCATCTTCATTTCAACCGGATCACACCAATTGTTCGTAGGTCCCGCAGCAGCCTTCGTCTTCGAGCAGATAAACGTTCGCTCTTCGACACGGGCAACGTCACCTACGTCTGAACGAACAGCATAGCTGTTCGGCTTTTTCTTTTCGTTCAGCTTAATGAACGAACCCGCGTTAACCAGCTCGTTTGCGACTTTATCATACTGCCCCGTAGAGCCGTCGCAGAAAACGACCGCATCCGGTGTACAGAGGTCTATCCAACCCTGGAGCCATTGCTTCAGGTTTTTGCTTTTCAAGGTGTTCATGTCCATGTTTTTGTCCTTCGAGGTGTGTTGTTTTATAAATCCTTCAACAAAGAGAATTCCCTCTGCTATTATGGCGTAAAAATTGTAACGTTTTTTTGGGGACTTTGAAAGCAAAAAATGGTGCTTATGTAAAAAGCGCGAATGCAAAAAGCAACAATTCCTGTGGCTGCGGTCGATGACCGCGGACGCGACCGGGTTCACCGAACCCAGCTACAGGAGCTCACCGCAGTCTCACCCAGTCGATAGTATCGATAGGATCAATAGTAAGAAAGTGGTGGTACCGAACGGAGCGCGGCCATTCCTGTCCGCGACACGACGGGATTAGAAAACCTCTGCTCCTTTGGTTGACGCAGTGGGTTCGCCACGTAACTGGCTGAGGCACTCCTGCGAAAATTCACTCGAAACTTGAATTGCTATCATGCTATAATCTGTTCATGATTACTCTTGTTGAATTGCCTCCTTTCTTTTCCCACCATATACTCAACAGCCGGGAACGCCATCTGTATCTTCTTGTTTTTCTTTTGATGGATACCGATATCAAAAGTCTTATCTTCCTGAGTGCTCAACTGGTTCCCTCTCAGAAAATGATGAGCAAAGGAGAGCAGGAGACGGAGATCAACCGAATGGTAAGGCACTTGGAATCCTGTAAGCTGGTTCGCGTGTCGCATCAACACGTTGTCTGGATTCCGGTTCCGCTGTCCGTTCAGCGCGGACTCTTTGCGAATACTGCCATCCCGACGCTGCGTGAGAAAATAGACATACAGCTTCACAATTCCTATCGCTATGAGAAGGCCATCCGGTGTTTTGGCTTCGGGTTTTCATCTCACGAAACGCCTTACAGCTCCGTTCAGCAAGCCTTGCTCACTGGCGAGCCGGCTCAATGTGAAAAATTCATCCAGCGGCAGTCCCGGCGAGACGTGCCACACGACTGGCAGCGCTTTGTATCCGACCTTGTTTCGCAAATTGTTCAAAAACCCACAGACGTTTCCCCTGAAGTCCTTGTCTATCTTCTCTCCGACATCATAGAACACGTCCTGAGCACGCCCACGTCTACTACAGCCTGTTCTGCAATTTTGAACGCTTATCTTATTAAGAAAAAAAAATTATCAAATACGGACTTCTTAAATGTTTGCGCGTGGTATACTTGGACAGGTCAACAGAAACCGCTCGCCCTACTTCTGGAGCAAACGGATCATCCTATTCTGACGAAAGCCGTGGAAGCCTGTAGCGCCTTACTCGTGGGGGATTTCGACAAAGCCGATAAGGCGTTTGTAAAGGTATTCACGCAAGCGACGTCTTCCTTGAATCATAGCTTCTATAGACTTCCTTCAAACGATGTCGATTCTTCTGATATCGAGGTTGGGCTTTGCCAGAATTTCTTTTGCCTTACCTTGCTGGCTGCAATTCGTATGGGAACCTCGAAGACCCGAATTCATCGCATTCACGAAAAATTGTCGGAGTATTCATCTCAACCGGCGTATCTCACGCGGTTGAAATCAGACATGACTCGCTTAAACCAGCTCGCCAACGAGGGGTTTTGGCCCGAGACGGTCAATTTTCACCCCTGCACAACGCTCCTCAACGGCTTTCTCAACTGCCTTGAGGCACTTTTCCTCGATGACGGCCAGATTTCCTCCAGCAGTATTGGCCCAGAGAGTGTCATGTTCCTGAAAACGGCACACGAATCGGGTCTCGGGTTTATCGCAGCTTCATTAATTCCGTGCGTTCGCCGCCTCAATCCTGATCTGCCAGAGGCCGAGGCGCTTTGCGAAACGGTTCAATCCACGCTTTCGATTGCGCCCTTGTGGGAGAAGATTCTTTTCGTCTCCGCCTACGAACGTGCGCTCGGCGAAATGGAGAGTCTACTCCCCAAAATCGATTCCACCGCTGCGAACAGCACCACAGCGTCTACTGCGTTTATCAAGTGGTTTATTGCCCTTGACGGACATGATTTAGACGACATCGGGCTTAACCGGTTTGAGGGGAAGTTGATCAAGCGGCTGAAGAGTGGAAAATGGAGCAGTGGCGCACAAATCCGACTCGATAAATTCGTGACGGGAGAATACGATGCCTTTTTGAGTGAGGCTGACAAGGTCATTAAGGAGGCCTTGCGATTTTATGATTCGTATACGCTGTCTTATGGCTTGTCTTATGGCGACCGCGATGCGGCTGAGATTTTCCCTGCTTTGGTTGATCATCCCCACGTATACCTGTTCTCTCGCTCGTCTCGGCATGAAGAGCCGGTTGGACCCGTTGCGCTTGTGAAAGGCGAAGTTTCACTTGAGCTGAAAACGGCTTCCAATGGAGACTTAAGCATTAACATTCCTGGAAGAGATGACGGTCCAAATAAAGCGGTGCAGCTTGTAAAAGAACGCGATAACCACTTCGTCGTTTATAAACGGACAGCCCTCCAGATGAAACTGGCAGATGTTGTGCGGCGGTATGGAAAGAAAGGCAAACTGGTTGTGCCGATGCAGTCGGCCTCACGGTTCCAGAGCCTTTTACCGTCCCTCGCTCGCACGATTGACATCAAAGGTGATTTTGATACAGAGGCTGTCGATGCGCGTTCTGTCGACGGGGGCGTGCAGTTGCTGCTACGGGGTCGTTTTGTGGAGGGGAACTTGAGTCTGGATCTGCTCAACCGCCCCGTCCAAGACTTCCCGTTTTTTGTCGTGCCGGGGAGTGGCATGCGCAAGACTTTGACACGCCACAAGGAGGAAATGGTGGCCGTCTGTCGCGATCTCGAAGCCGAGCGTCAGGCCCTCACCAACTTCCTCGCCGCCTGTCCATCGCTGCCCAATTGGGCAACCGGCGACTCGCATTGGGAAGTCGAATCACTACCCCAGATCCTTGCAGCCCTCGACGAGTGTCATACCCTCGCCGACACCATCCCGATAGAATGGCCCGAAAATGACGGCCTCTCCATCGTGCGACCGCAATCCGGTAGCAAGTTTTCGCTGACTGGCTCTTCCGGATCCGACTTCTGGCTGGAGATCGGGGGCGATCTGACCTTAGACGACGGAAAAGTCCTCGCCTTCGGCGATCTGCTGTCGCAAATCGGTAGCCGCACCGAGGGCTTCGTTCGGCTCAGCGAAACGCGTTATCTGCATCTCACGAAGAAGCTGGCCACAGAACTGGAACTGCTGTCAAAAACAGGCGAACTCTCCGCAAAAGGCCTACGTGTTCCGCCCTGCGCACTACCGGTTCTGGAGTCGCTTTCAGACAGTCCCAACGGCCTCACCTTCCCTGAATTTGTGCGCGAACGCATCGCTGATTTCCGCAAAGCACTCAAGCAAAAGTTCACCGTGCCAACCTCGCTCACCTGCGAATTGCGTCCCTATCAGCGCGAAGGCTTCGCCTGGATGGCGAAACTCGCTGCCTGCGGTCTCGGTGCCTGCCTTGCGGATGACATGGGCCTCGGCAAGACCGTGCAAATGCTCGCCCTGCTCACACACCTCGGCAAACGCGGACCGTCACTCGTCATCGCGCCTACTTCGGTCTCGCGCAACTGGCAGGATGAGGCAGCCAAGTTTGCACCTGCACTCAACGTCACGCTCCTCGTGGACGCGCCAGATCGCACGGCACTCATCCGCGATGCAGGCCCCTTCGACGTCATCGTTTGCAGCTACGGCATTCTGCTCTTCGAGGAGGAGCTCCTCGCCGGTCGTGAGTGGAATGTGGCCGTTCTCGATGAAGCGCAGGCCGTGAAAAACCGACAAGCCAAACGCGCCCGGATTGTGAAACGCCTCCACTGCTCCATGCGCACCATTTCCACCGGCACACCGGTGGAGAATAATCTCGGAGAACTGTGGAGTCTGTTCGATTTTATCAACCCCGGTCTCCTCGGCACGCATGGTCAATTTGAACGACGCTATTGCAACGCCGACGGCTCCGTCAGTGCTCTGCTGAAAAAGATGACCGCACCTTTCATCCTACGCCGCCTCAAGTCTGAGGTACTCGAGGACTTGCCACCGAAAACGGAGATTTCGCTCGAGGTCGTCCTCGGCGATGAAGAGCGCGCCCTTTACGAGAGCTGCCGACGTGATGCGCTGACGGCTCTGGAGGGCGGTAAAGAAGAAGAGGCGAACCACATCGCGATCCTTGCGCATCTCACGCGCCTGCGCCGCGTTTGCTGCCACCCGTCGCTCGTGTTGCCCAACAGCAAGCTTGCCGGACAAAAGGTCGACACCTTCATGGAGCTCGTCACCGACCTTAAGGCGGCTGGACACCGGGCACTTGTTTTCAGCCAGTTTGTGGACTTTCTTTCTATCATTCGTACCCGCCTCGATCAGGAATTGTTTACCTATCAGTACCTAGACGGGAGCACCCCACTCAAGCAGCGAACGGAAGCGGTTACCAATTTCCAGCGCGGAGAGGGCGAGCTCTTTTTGATCAGTCTGAAAGCTGGCGGAACAGGCTTGAACCTCACGGCTGCGAACTACGTGATTTTACTTGATCCTTGGTGGAACCCTGCGGTTGAAATGCAGGCGGCTGATCGTGCGCATCGCATTGGGCAGAAAAATCCGGTCACCATCTACCGGCTGGTCACAACCAACACGGTTGAAGAACGTGTCATCGAACTGCATTCCCGTAAACAAGCCCTCGCCGATGCCATCCTCGAAGGTGCTGGCAGCACCCGCCTCTCTGCCGTTGATCTCACGAATCTCTTCAAAGCCTGATTTTACTTGCTATGGATCAAACTATCATGATAAGTCATTGAATGGCAATAACAGGATTGATCTCATGCAACAAAAAGACATTTTTTTACGTTGCTATTTTTGATCCTCATTACTATGTTGGCTCTGAATAAAATGAAGAGATTGATCAAGACTGCGGCTGCATCGGCGATAGGAATACTCATTGTCATGAGTGGCTTTGTTTATGATGTCCTTTTTGCGGGCATTCCGTATCAGGACCCTACACCCGAACTTCAAGCGAGATACGACTTCCACAGTTCCGTGGCCGGATGGTTCTACAAGGCAGGAGGAATCCTGTTCTTGGCAGGACTCCTGGCAATTCCCATCATTTTGAAGATGACTAAGCAATCTGGTGCCAACAAGGCCTCGCAGGTTACGTCGCAATAGCGCCGAACCTGAAGGCAGACGTTAGATTTCAGAAGAAGGAGACGGCACATGAATACACGGGAACGATTTGTAAAAACGCTGACAGGAGAAGAGGTAGACAGAGTCCCATTCATGAAAGTGTTCGGCGGCACAAACGCTGTACATCCGGCATGGGAACAAGAATACCCGGGGATCGGGAAATGTATCGATGAGCTTCTCGGATTCGAGGGGACGTACCGGGGATGGGGTGAGACCGGGGTCAATATGGATCCTTCCAACATGGGCAAGTCAGAAGTACTGAATGAGACCGAGGAGGTTATAGTGCGTCGCAGGGGGGACGGCACGGTGGAACAAGTGCACAAGGGAGGAGACTACAACCGCCACACTATTGAATGGCCTGTCAAGACCATGCAGGACTGGCAGGCGTACAAGCAGAAACACCTCGACCCGGACGATCCTTCCCGCTTTCCTGATGACTGGGATGCGCGCGTGAAGGCGTACAGGGACCGTGACTATCCATTGCAGCTTACGCATCGCGGTGTATACGGATTTGCGCGTGAGCGCATGGGGGACGAGAATCTGGCCTATGCCTTCTACGATAGTCCCGACATGGTTCATGACATGATGGAGAGCTACACGGACATGGCCATCAAGATTTGGAAGAAACAAGTGGCCGAGGTAGACTTCGATCTCATCGAGTGCTGGGAAGATATGGCTTCTAAGAACGGTTCGCTCATTTCTCCCGGCATGTTTGACGAGTTCATGGCGCCCTGCTATCGGCGCATTGCAGGTTTCGCACGTGAAAACGGCATTCAAGTCATCCTGGTTGATTCGGACGGATTCATAGAAGAACTTACGAGGTCAATGCTCCAAGCTGGCGTGACGGCACTGTACCCATACGAAGTGCTTGCAGGTAATGACATAGACCGGATGCACAACCGATATCCGGAGGCGGGGGTTATCGGTGGCTTGCGAAAAGAGGCAATGTATGAAGGGAAAGGAGCCATTGACCGCGAGATGGAAAAGGCGCGGCACTTGATAAGAAAAGGCAGATACATTCCGGGTCCTGATCACTTTGTCTTGAAAATTGCCAGCTTTGCAAATTACCGCTATTTCATGGAAAGTCTGCGAGAAGTGGTCATGACAACGAAACCGGAAATCTAACAAGACAAATCCAGCGTACGGGCTACCGCCCGCCGCACAGCCGTGACGTACCCCGCACAACTTTTATGAAAAGTTGGACAAAAACAAATCGATGCCTTGACAACGTCGATAAAAGAAGTAAAATTACCGAACGACTGAGCAACCACCGCAAGTGGCGAAAAAGTAAAAGGCTTTTTTGTCCAAATCAGTGGAAGCGCAGTCGGGTATCTTGATTTTCAGGATGTGACGCTTACGTAGAACGTGAAGCGTACCCATCCAGCAAAATCGCTTAAGGGATCGCCGTTTTCAAAGCACGATTTTGAAATTCCAACAAACCCAATGAAGTCGAAAAAATACCGGGGAACAAGTCGTCACACCCTCAATTGCGAATACACAATTGAGGGTTGACTCCCCGTTGGCCATGGAAATCATATGAACCTGCTTTTCATCTTCACAGACCAGCAACAACGCTATGCGTTGGGTTGCATGGGGAATCCGAACGTGGACACTCCACATTTGGATCGGCTGGCCGAGCGAGGAGTCCTCTTTCGCCGCTGCTACTCGAATGATCCCATATGCGGACCTTTCCGGGGCTCGCTCTTGACTGGGCAGTACACAAGCCGATGTGGTGTGGTCAGTAACGGCTCGCCCCTTCCCGCCGGTGTTGCGACGTTTGCAGACGCTTTCAATGAGGCTGGCTACACCACCTCATGGGTTGGTAAATGGCATTTGGGCGGAAATAGCAACGGACCGATCGCCAGAAGCCTCCAAGGCGGATTTCAGCATTTCATAGGGTATCAGTGTTATAATGGGTTCTACCAGAATGTGTGTTTCTACGACAAAGAGGGGCGCGAACACCGCTTTGACGCACATCGTACTGATGTCACCACGGATCTGGCTGTCGAGCAACTGAAGGAGTTGGCGACGGGCGAGCGGCCTTTCATGCTGATGATGTCGTATCAAGCACCCCATTACCCGGAGCAGCCGGCCCCTGCATACGCAGAACGTTACAGAAACCGCGAGATTACCCGCAGAGCGAACAGTCAGGAGATCGACCCGTATACTCCGACCCTTTCCCCGCCAAGCCCAAGACCATTTGACCACGATCCCGATTATCAACGCTACGGCGGCAATCTTGACGAGTACATCCGTCTCTACAATGCGATGTGCACCCAAATTGACGCGAACATCGGTCGTCTGATAGACACCGTTGAGCAGCTTGGGGTGGCCGATAACACCATGATTATCTTCACATCGGACCATGGAGACATGCAGGGCAGCCATGGGCTTAAGAACAAGTGCCTGCCGCACGAGGAGTCGGCAGGGATTCCCCTCATCGTTTACGTGCCCGGTTTGCCGGGCGGTCGCGCCACTGATGCACTCGTTTCAGGTATTGATATGATGCCCACCTGCCTCGACCTGGCGGGCCTGCCGCCGGTTGCAGGCGTTGACGGACAAAGCTTCGCCCCGCTCCTGCGAGGCGAAACAGAGAAGGCATGCGATGCCGTCTTCTCTGAAAGAGGCCAGTGGTGCATGATCGTAAAGGACGGATGGAAACTCGCTGCTGAAAGACAAGACGACGGACTGGCTCCAACATTCATGACCCATTTGGACGAAGACCAGTTCGAGCTACAAAACCGGGTTAAGGATCACGCAGTTGCCGACCTGCGGAATCAGTTGCTTGCGCAGCTAGCCTCATGGGACGCAAGAGTGCGAGACACGCAACAGAAGGTTGGGCCAACCAAACGCTTACGTAGAACGTGAAGCGTACCCATCCAGCAAAATCGCTTAAAGGATCGCCGTTTTCAAAGCACAATTTTGAAATTCCAACAAACCCAATGAAGTCAAAAAAATACCGGGGAACAAGTCGTCAACCCTACAATTGCGAATACACAATTGAGGGTTGACTCCCCGTTCGCTACCAGAAAGGAGATTGCCTGCATAGTCCAGAAGAAGTCGACGGACCTACTCGCTAGAGTAGGTCACCTGCAAGAAATGTCGGATAACAACGTGAAGGGAGGCAAGCAATGCCATGTGACAAAATGAAAGTGATCGAAGACGTAGAACCGATCGCAACGCAAAACGAACAGAAACAGGAGAAGAAAACGATGAGTACGACTTTGGTGATGCGCCGGATGCCCGAATTCAAAATGGATGCCTATGACGCGGCCACTGGCCACTACACGACAGTGTCCAGCGAACAGTTCAAGGGGAAATGGGCCGTGGTATGCTTCTACCCGGCAGACTTCACCTTCGTCTGCCCCACGGAAATCGCGGCCATGAACGCCCATCTCGACACGCTCAAGAAACTGGGCGTGGAAGTGGTGCCCGTTTCGGGAGACACCAAGTTCAGCCACAAGCGCTTTGTCGAGACGGAACCTTTGCTGAAGGGACTGAAGCTCACCTTGGCTGCTGATACCACCGGCGAAGTCGCTCGCAAGTTCGGCGTCTGGGTCGAGCAGGAAGGCGTAGCCCTGCGCGGGCGCTTCATCATCAATCCTGACGGAATTGTCGTGGCAGAGGAAACGGTTGCCGACAGCGTTGGCCGCAGCGTGGTCGAGCTGGTTCGCCAACTGGAGGCGTGGCAGCACGCCTACAAGACAGGGGAAGTCTGTCCGGCCAACTGGCGCAAAGGCAAGAAGACGCTGCCCGTGAATACTGATGTGGAGAAAATGACTGGTCACGTCGGCGACTACATCACGCTGGAGGAGATCCTGTCTTAACGAAGTGCCCAGATAGCGCAGAAGAGCGAACAAGAGAATTTACTCGTACCCCGTACAGCCGCGCGGACGCGGCTGTACGGGTCCGGTCATTCTCGACGTACCCCGCACAACTTTTATGAAAAGTTGGACAAAAACAAATCGATGCCTTGACAACGTCGATAAAAGAAGTAAAATTACCGAACGACTGAGCAACCACCGCAAGTGGCGAAAAAGTAAAAGGCTTTTTTGTCCAAATCAGTGGAAGCGCAGTCGGGTATCTTGATTTTCAGGATGTGACGCTTACGTAGAACGTGAAGCGTACCCATCCAGCAAAATCGCTTAAAGGATCGCCGTTTTCAAAGCACAATTTTGAAATTCCAACAAACCCAATGAAGTCAAAAAAATACCGGGGAACAAGTCGTCAACCCTACAATTGCGAATACACAATTGAGGGTTGACTCCCCGTTCGGCAGGAGGGAAGAGATATGCGTTCAGCAGTATCCGCAGTCATAGTTGTGGCGATGGTCGTCGCCGCGCAGGGTCAGACGAGTCAGGAACCGTCGCAGATGCTGGGGCCACGTACCCGTTACGAGCGCGCCATAGAGACTGCAAGACGCGCGTATGTGGAGGAACTGAATTCGGTGCAGAGACAATTGACGCAACAAGGCAACCTAGACGGCGCACTACGGGTGAAGGCCGAGTTGGATCGCCTCGGCGGGAAAGAGCCGCCCCCCAACACAGACCCTGTGGAGAAGAAGAATGACTATGTCGTTTTCAAGGGCCACCGTTATCAAGTCATTACTGTCGCGACCACGCGCCGAAAAGCCGAGTCGGATTGCCGCAAACGAGGCGGAACTCTCGCATGTGCAGAGACGACCGAGGAACTGTCTTTCTTGCACGACTTGATGAGACGCACAATGGTGTCCCCCTTTTGGGTTGACTCGAAAGTCGGCATCGCGGGCGCCCAATGGATGCGAGTCAATGGGTCACTGGATAGCAATCCGCCGAGAAAGGGCGTAGAGGAGCTCCCCTACGTCTGCGAATGGAGCCAGAACTCAGACGACCCGGCGAACAAGCCCTCCGACCGTACGCGCTAACGTGCGCCGCACAGCCGCAACGTTCGGTGAGACAAAAGCAGACAATCAATTGACATAGCTCCGTCAACAGTAAGATCAGGGATCGCGATTCTCGTCGTCTTGAAAATGCACTTAGGCCATTCGAACTCTATGAGCCCAACATCACCAAGCACACCTGTTGGCAGGGGTTGTGAAAAGCACAGCCGTGATTTCTTGTCAATAGCTGTCTGCACGCTAGTTGCAATCATGGCAGTTGCCTCTGCGACGGCTATGGACATCACCACATTCACAGAGAGCGGTGAACTCATCTGGAGTGCTCCCGTCGGCGAAGCCGTGGAAGAATACAGGGTAGAATGGACATCAAACCTCACATCGAAAGCCTGGATAGACGCGGGATTCAGCGTCGCTCCTTCCGGCAGCGTGCTGACGGCTCAGGTCGACAGCGACAAGGACCAACGGTTTTTCCGCGTCAAAGCCCTGGTGCCGGATTACCTCGTCGTTGACCTGTCCGGAGGCCCGGGAGCCGAAAACTTTCCCATCAGCTACCTCTCGGACGTGCCGCCCGGCGGCTGGACGGACGAATACCGGCTTCGCTTTCGAGGCGTCGATCCCGCGAGGCGCTATCGCGTGACCACCGAGCCCGACGGCATGATCCGCACCCTCGACGGCCACGCGCTGTGCGACGCGGGATTGCCCCTGCGCCTCGATACGCCGCTGACATCGTGCTTACTTCTGTGTGAGGCAACCGGATGAGGAGTCCACCCGACCATGCGCGCGGTGAAGCACATGAGGACACGGAACATGCCAACCAGGGAGTCCATGCGATGCGGTACCCGCGCGCATAACTCCTGTCGTTCGGAAAGACAAAGGAAAGCGGATAAAATCGACCCCGATACCGACCCCGAGAGAAAACCATGACCGCCAACAAGGCGGTAAAGGCGACGGGATACCGCCGCTGATTTTCGACGTTGGCCTGATCAAAATGAGGAGGAGACGGGAAGAGAATGGACGGGGAAAAAGATATGCTTTGCTGTTGTTTTATGCGTAAAATTAAGCTACAATGATTTCCTTAACTCAAGGAGTATGTCATGCCAGCGATAAAACCTATTTCCGATCTCAGAAATTATAATACTGTTTTGCGTGAAGTTGCTGAAGATGCTCCTGTTTTTTTAACTAAAAATGGACGTGGCCGCTTTGCAATCGTTGATATTCGCGCATATGAACGATTGCGCGCTGAATTGGAACTGATGTCAGCCTTGTCAGAAGGTGAAGCGTCTGCTCGAACTGGCGGATGGGTCTCTTTGGAGACTGCTGTAAAAAAACTCGGAGTCTAGCCATGTTTAAAATTCGGTTTTCTCCCCGTGCGATAGCCGACTTAGAAGAGATCAAGCGGTACATTTCTGATGACCTGTTTAATCCGCAAGCTGCTTCAGAACTTCTTGACCTTGTTTTTAAAAAGATTCGAACTTTAGCTTCTCTGCCGCAAACAGGCGCACGAGTGCAGACAAACATCCCCGTTCTTCAAACGTACCGATTTATTCCTTGCAAACATTATCTGGTGTTTTACCGAGTAGAAGAGAAAAGCGTTTCTGTTATCCGCATTCTGTATGCCAGAAGGAATTATTTGAGGCTGCTTGCAGTGGAAAATGAAGATAACAATAAGGGGCAACCATCGGCCGGAGGCGACGGAATACCGCCGCCTGTAATCGGTTAGAAGCTGTGAAAAAATCGAAAACCAAATCGAAAACCAGCGATTTCGTTTATCGAGCAGGCGGTTTTCCTAAGAAATTTGACGGGGTGTTATTTTCAGGTTGTCCGACGTTGGATTTTTTCACAGCTTCTCAGTCATCGGGGTAGGAGTTAAAAGTATGTTGTGTGGGGGTGATGCCTGGGATCTGCTC